>CAMLNA010000136.1 GCA_946481025.1 uncultured Rivibacter sp. | reverse complement strand
ATCATCATCCCGATCGGCGGCGCCGACATGCCGGTGGTGGTGTCCATGCTCAACAGCTACTCGGGCTGGGCGGCGGCGGGCATCGGCTTCTCGCTCAACAACAGCATGCTGATCATCGCCGGCTCGCTGGTGGGCAGCTCGGGCGCGATCCTGAGCTACATCATGTGCAAGGCGATGAACCGCTCGTTCTTCAACGTGATCCTGGGCGGCTTCGGCGGTGATGCCGGCGCCGCGGCCACCGGCACGCAGGAGCAGCGGCCGGTCAAGAGCGGCAGCGCGGACGACGCGGCCTACATCCTGGGCAATGCCGAAACCGTGATCATCGTGCCGGGCTACGGCCTCGCGGTGGCGCGCGCGCAGCACGCGGTGCAGGAGCTGGCCGAGAAGCTCACCCACAAGGGCGTGAACGTGAAGTACGCGATCCACCCGGTGGCAGGCCGCATGCCCGGCCACATGAACGTGCTGCTGGCCGAGGCCGAGGTGCCGTACGACCGGGTGTTCGAGATGGAGGACATCAACGGCGAGTTCGGCCAGGCCGACGTGGCGATCATCCTGGGCGCCAACGACGTGGTGAACCCGGCGGCGCTGCAGAAGGGCTCGCCGATCTACGGCATGCCGATCCTCGAGGCCTACAAGGCCAAGACGGTCATCGTCAACAAGCGCTCCATGGCCGCCGGTTATGCCGGCCTCGACAACGAACTCTTCTACATGGACAAGACCATGATGGTCTTCGGCGACGCGAAGAAGGTGGTCGAGGACATGGTCAAGGCCGTGGAGTGATCTGCGCGCACGGCGTGCAAACCTCACGGGCCGGCTCATGCCGGCCTTTTTTGCGCCTGCATTTTCCGCGCCGTCTAAGGAGACGCCTCTAGGCGGCGTATCGAAACACCTGATACGGGCGTTGTCAGCCCTCGGTCAGAATCGCGCGACCCCGGGTGGCCTTGCCCGGCACGCCTTCACCGACGACTCACCTCTTCCAAGAAAGACAAGCCATGGAGAAGATCTGGCTCAAGCACTACCCGCCGGGTGTGCCGCATGAAATCAATCCCGACCAGTACCCTTCGCTGGTGGCGCTGCTGGAAGAGAGCTTCAAGAAGTACGCCGAGCGCCCTGCCTACAAGTTCATGGGCAAGACGGTCACGTACCAGCAGGTGGACGACCTGTCGCGCGCCTTCGGGGCCTACCTGCAGAGCCTGGGGCTCGAAAAGGGCGACCGCGTGGCGATCATGATGCCCAACACGCCCCAGTACCCCGTGGCGGTGGCCGGCATCCTGCGCGCCGGCTACGTGGTGGTGAACGTGAACCCGCTGTATACGCCGCGCGAGCTGGAGCACCAGCTCAAGGACTCGGGCTCCAAGGCCATCGTCATCATCGAGAACTTCGCGGCCACGCTGCAGCAGTGCATCGCCAACACGCCGGTCAAGCACGTGGTGCTGGCCGCCATGGGCGACCTGCTGGGCCTGCTCAAGGGCAGCATCGTCAACTACGTGGTGCGCAACGTGAAGAAGATGGTGCCGGCCTATTCGCTGCCGGGCGCCGTGCGCTTCAACGATGCGGTGAGCCGCGGACGCGGCGCCGCGTTCCGCGCGCCCGCCATCACGCGCGACGACATCGCCGTGCTGCAGTACACCGGCGGCACCACCGGCGTCAGCAAGGGCGCGGTGCTCAAGCACCGCAACATCATCGCCAACGTGCTGCAGTCCGAGGCCTGGAATGCGCCCGCCCTCAAGCACGTGCCCGCGGGCGAGCAGCCCACCACCATCTGCGCGCTGCCGCTCTATCACATCTTCGCGTTCACCGTGAACATGATGCTGTCGATGCGCATCGGCGGCTGCAACGTGCTGATCCCGAACCCGCGCGACCTTCCCGCGGTGCTGAAGGAACTGTCGCAGCACAAGTTCCACAGCTTCCCCGCGGTGAACACGCTGTTCGGCGCGCTGGCCAACCACAAGGACTTCAACACGGTGGACTGGTCCAGCCTCAAGCTCAGCGTGGGCGGCGGCATGGCGGTCACCTCGGGCACGGCCAAGCTGTGGCTCGAGAAGACGCACACCCCCATCTGCGAGGGCTACGGCCTCTCGGAGACTTCGCCGTCGGCCAGCTGCAACCCGGTGGACAGCAAGGCCTACACCGGCACCATCGGCCTGCCCATCCCGTCCACCGAGTTCAAGCTGCTCGACGACGACGGCAACGAGGTGCCGATGGGCACCCCGGGCGAGATCTGCATCCGCGGCCCGCAGGTGATGGCCGGCTACTGGCAGCGTCCCGACGAAACCGCCAAGGTCATGACGGCCGACGGCTTCTTCCGCACCGGCGACGTCGGCACGGTGGACGAGCGCGGCTACTTCAAGATCGTCGACCGCAAGAAGGACATGATCCTGGTGTCGGGCTTCAACGTGTACCCGAACGAAGTGGAGGACGTGGTCTCGCAGATGGACGGTGTGCTCGAGTGCGCGGCCGTCGGCGTGCCCGACGAGAAGTCCGGCGAGGCGGTGAAGCTGGTCATCGTCAAGAAGAACCCCGCCCTCACCGAGGCCGACGTTCGTGCCTTCAGCGAAGCCAACCTCACCGGTTACAAGCGACCCAGGGTGATCGAATTCCGCACCGAGCTGCCCAAGACGCCGGTGGGCAAGATCCTGCGGCGGGAATTGCGGGGGAAGTAGGCCCACCCCCGTAGCGCCTGCGGCGCTCCCCCTCCAGGGGGCGGCGCTGGCGGACCGGCGGAGCCGGATCCGCGGCGCCCACTCTGATCGCCAAGGGCCGCATTGCGGCCCTTGGCTCTTGTGTGCTGGTGGCGTGTTGGCCGTTGTGGGGTGTGGTGCGACACTGCGGCCCTATGACGCTTGCCATCGTTGCTGCCATGCACGAGGAACTGCGTGCGCTGCTGCCGGCGCTGGAGTCGGCGCGCGTGGTTCACCATGCGGGGCGCGAATTCCATTGCGGGCGGCTCGACGGCCACGAGGTGGTGCTGGTGCTGTCGCGCATCGGCAAGGTGGCCGCGGCCACCACGGCGGCGCTGCTGGTCGAGCGGTTCGACGCCCGGCGCGTGCTCTTCACCGGCGTGGCGGGGGGCCTGGGACCGGCGGTCAAGGTGGGCGACGTGGTGGTGGCGCGCGAACTGCTGCAGCACGACATGGATGCCTCGCCGCTGTTCCCCCGCTATGAGGTGCCGCTGACCGGCCGTGCGCGTTTTGCCACCGATGCACCCATGAGCGACGCCCTGGTGGCTGCCGCGCGCGAAGGCGTGTCGCGGGTGCTCGAGCTGGCGGGGCCGCTGCACAGGCTGGCCGACTTCGGCATCGGCGCGCCGGGCGTGCACGAGGGCCTGGTGGTGAGCGGCGACCGCTTCGTGGCGACCGCCGGCGAAGGCGAGATCCTGCGCACCAACCTGCCCGACGCGATGGCGGTCGAGATGGAGGGCGCCGCGGTGGCCCAGGTCTGCCATGACTGCGACGTGCCGTTCGCCGTGCTGCGCAGCATCTCCGATCGCGCCGACGACAGCGCCCACGTGGACTTCACCCGGTTCGTCGAGGCGGTGGCGAGCCGCTACACGGCCACCATCGTGCGGCTGTGGCTGCGCCGCTGGCCCGCGGGCGGGGCCTTGCAAGACGGCGACGAAGCGCTGTGATGCCCGCCCCGTTGCGATGGTTGTGGCGCGCGCTTCGCGGCGTGGCCGTGGGGCTGCTGGCGGCGCTGGTGTTCCTCGAGGAATGGGGCTGGCGGCCGCTGTCGGCGGCGCTCGGCCGGCTGGCGAAGTGGCCGCCCTTCGCCTGGCTGGAAGCCCACATCCGCGACGCGCCGCCCGCGGTGGCGCTGGTGCTGTTCCTGCTGCCCACGCTGCTGCTCTTCCCGGTCAAGCTGGCCGCCCTGTGGTTCATCCGGCAGGGCCATGCGGCTTTCGGCCTGGCGGTCATCGTGGTGGCCAAGCTGGTGGGCACGGCGCTCGTGGGGCGACTCTTCGTGCTCACCCAGCCGCAGCTGATGCGCTATGCGTGGTTCGCGCGCTCGCTGGCGTGGTGGGTGGCGCTGAAGGCGCGCGTCGGTGCCGCGGTGCGCGGCTGCGCGCCGTGGCAGCAGATGCGCCGCCTGGGTCAACGCATGCGCGCCTGGTGGCGGCTGCGCATGCGTTCGTCTTCTTCGTTGCGGTAAGGCGGCCGCGGGCGCACACGCAACGGCTGCTCAGGAGGGCATGGCTGCCATGGCCTGCGCCACCGCCGCGGTGAGCCGCTTGCCGTAGGGCACGTGCAGGAACTCATTGGGGCCGTGCGCGTTGCTCTTGGGACCGAGCACGCCGCACACCATCATCTGCGCCTTGGGGAAGCCCTTTTCCAGCATGTTCATGAGCGGGATGGTGCCGCCCTGGCCGATGAAGCCGAGCGGTGCGCCCCAGTGCCGTTGCGAAGCGGCGTCGAGCGCGGTCTCGAGCCACGGGGCCAGCGAAGGCGCGTTCCAGCCGTTGGCGCCCATCGCGTCCATGCGGCCGTCGGCCGCGAAGGTGACCTTGGCGTGGTAGGGCGCGTTGTCTTCGAGCAGCGCCTTCAGGCGCTGCGCCGCCTGGTTGGCGTCGACCAGCGGCGGCAGGCGCAGGCTGAGCTTGAAGGCGGTGTAGGGGCGCAGCACGTTGCCGGCATTGCCGATGGGCGGAAAGCCGTCGGCGCCGGTGACCGACAGCGTGGGCCGCCAGGTGCGGTTGAGCAGCGCCTCCATCGGGTCGGTCGTGGTGGGCAGCGCGCTGCCGCCGTCGGCGGCGCAGGCCCAGGGGAAGCGCTTCCACACCTCGTCCTTCAGGATGGCCGCGGTGGCGCGGGCCTGGTCCAGGCGCTCGGCCGGGATCTCGCAATGGAAGCTCTCGGGCAGCAGGCGGCCGGTCTTGCTGTCTTCGAGCCGGTCGAGCACCTGCCGCAGGATGCGAAAGCTCGACGGCACCAGCCCGCTCGCGTCGCCGGAGTGGATGCCTTCGGTGAGGATCTCCACCTTCAGCGTGCCGGTCACGTTGCCGCGCAGCGAGGTGGTGAGCCAGAGCTGGTCGTAGTTGCCCGCGCCGGAGTCGAGGCACACCACCAGCGACACCTCGCCCAGCCGGGGGCCCAGCGCGTCGATGTAGGCCGGCAGATCGCCCGAGCCGCTTTCCTCGCAGGTCTCGATGAGGCCCACGATGCGCGGGCGCGGCACGCCTTGCTCGTCGAGCGCGCGGATGGCGGCCACCGAGGCGTAGATGGCGTAGCCGTCGTCGGCGCCGCCGCGGCCGTAGAGCTTGTCGTTCTCGTATTTGGGCGTCCACGGGCCCAGGTCGCTGCGCCAGCCGGTGAACTCGGGCTGCTTGTCGAGGTGGCCGTACATCAGCACCGTGCCGCTCGACGAGCCCGGCCTGGTGGCCGGCACCTCGAAAAAGATCACCGGCGTGCGCGGGTTGCCGGCTTCGTCGTGCAGCCGCACCACTTCGAGCTTCAGGCCGGCGATCTTCTGCGCCTCCACCCAGGCCGCCGCGCGGCGCACCACCGTGTCGATGTGGCCGTTGGCGGCCCATTGGGCATCGAACAGCGGGCTCTTGGCGGGGATCTCGATGTACTGGGTGAGCTCGGGGACGATCTGGCGGTCCCAGGTCGTGTCGACGAAGCTGGAAAGGCGCTGCAGGTCGAGCGCGGGCAGGCGGTCGGGGGCGTTCATTCGGGCTCCTTCGTGGGGAGGGCAAAAAGAGGGTGGTGGGGGAGTATAGGCAGCCGGCAATGCCCGCTGCGGCAGCGTTCTAGATCGCATAAATTTGACCAAAACGGCCGAATCGATAAACTATATGTAATGTCAAGAAATCCTCTAGCCCTTGCCTCCCTGCCGCCTGCCGCCTCCGAGGCCCTGCGGCGGCTGGGCGCCAACCTGGCCATTGCGCGCGTGCGCCGCAAGGAGTCGCAGCGGCTGTGGGCGCAGCGGCTGGGCGTTTCGGTGCCCACGCTCATCCGCATGGAGCAAGGGGATGCCGGCGTGAGCATCGGCATCTACGCCACCGCGCTGTGGCTCATGGGCCGGGTGCAGTCGCTGCCCGAACTGGCCGACCCGGCCCACGACCGCGGCGCACTGGAGATGGACGTTCGCGAGGCAGTGAAGCGCCGTGCGGTGCGCTCGGCCGCTTCGGCCGAGGCGCGGCTGGCGCGCAAGACGGCCTCGCCCGGCCCGGCCGCCACGAAAGCGAGGCCCAGATGAACACGCGTGCCGAGGCAGCAGTCCGCTACAAGCCGGTCGACCAGCTCTACCTCTGGCTGCTCACCCGCCCCGAGCAGCCGGTGCTGATCGGTGAGCTCAACACGGTGCGCACCTCGCGTGGTGTGTCCCTGCGCTACGACGCAGGCTGGATAGCGCGCGGCTTCGCGCTGTCCGAGGACCTGCCGCTGCTGGCCGGCGAGGAGTTCCTGCCGAGCGAGAAGGACACCGCAGCCGGCGCAGTGGACGATGCCCGGCCCGACCGCTGGGGCGAGCGTGTCATCAAGTTCCTCGACAAGCCGCCGCGCCTGTCGCTGCTCGAATACCTCTATTTCGCAGGCGACGACCGTTTCGGCGCCCTGGGCGTCTCGACCTCGCGCGAGCGCTACGAGCCGCGCCGCATCGGCCCGCTGCCACGCCTGGCCGACGCACCGCTGCTGCACGACCTGGTGCACAAGGTGCTGGCCAACGAGCCGATCGCGGCCGAGCAGCGGCGGCTCGTCACGCCCGGCGTCACCATGGGCGGCGCGCGCCCCAAGGGCCTGCTCGCCATCGACGGCGAGGAGTGGGTGGTGAAGTTCGCCGACGGCGACGCTACCGATACGCCACTCGTCGAGCACGCGACCATGACGCTGGCGGCCCGGGCCGGCATCCGCGTGGCCGCCACCCGCGCGCTGCGCCTGGTGCATGGCCATGCAGTGGCGGTGCGCCGTTTCGACCGCGACGGCGCGCGCCGCCTGCATGCGCTGTCGGCCAACGTGGCGCTCAAGGCCGCCGCCGAGCCGCTGGGCTACCCGGAGCTGGCGCAGCTGCTGCGGCGCCGCGGCGTGGCCGCAGGCGGGGTGAACGCCGAGCAGATGCGCGAGCTGTTCCGCCGCATGGTGTTCAACATCCTGATCGACAACACCGACGACCACGAGAAGAACCACGTGCTGCTGGTCAACGATGCGCAGCAGTACGAGCTGTCTCCCGCGTTCGACGTGCTGCCGTCGGGCCAGGCGCTGGGCTACCAGCAGATGCGCGTGGGCGAAGACCAGGCCGACGCCACGCTCGACAACGCGCTGTCGATGAGCGTGCTGTTCGGGCTGAAGAAGAACGAGGCGCAGGCCGAGGTGTCGCGCGTGGCCGCCGTGGTGGCCGGCTGGCAGCGCCACTTCGCCGCGCAGGGCGTCACCGCACGCGACATCGAGTTCCATGCGCAGCAGATCGACCGCGACTTCCTGCGCGATCAGCGGCGGGCGTTCTCGAAGGAGCCGTAGCCGCTCAGCCCTCGCCCGGGCCGCTTTCGCGCAAGGCAGCCTCGACGAAGTCCAGAAAGCACTGCACCTTCATCGGCAGGTGGCGCCGCTGCGTCGTCACGCCGAACACGCCATGCGCCGGCGGCATGCACTTCGGCAGCAGCGCCACCAGCTTGCGCGAGGCCAGCAGGTCGTCCACCACGAACAGCGGCGTCAATGTCACGCCCAGTCCGGCGAGCAGCGCCTCGCGCAGCATCAGGCTGTTGTCCACCTGCAGCCGGCCGGTCACCGGCACGCTGAGCGGCCGGCCCTGCACCACGAACGGCCAGCGGCTGCCGGTGCCGGAGGTGGCATAGACCAGCGTCTGGTGGTCGGCCAGGTCGGCCGGGGCGCGCAGCGGCGGCGCCCCCTTCAGGTAGCGCGGCGACGCCACCAGCACCCGCGGCATCTGCCCCAGGCGCCGGGCGTACAGCGATGAGTCGTCGAGTGCGCTGCTCACCCGCAATGCGCAGTCGAAACGTTCGGCCACCAGGTCCACGAACCGGTCGTTCAGGGCCAGGTCCAGCTCCAGGCCGGGGTAGCGGACCATGAAATCCGGCAGCCGCGGCGACAGCCAGCGCAGCGCGAAGGAGGTGGGCACCGAAACGCGCAACCGCCCGGTGGGTCGGCCTCCCTGCTCGCGCAGCCGCTCGACGGCGGACTCGGTCTCGTCCAGCACCCGCACCACCGACTCGTAGAAGCCTTCACCAGCCTCGGTGAGTGCGAGCGTGCGGGTCGTGCGCTGCAGCAGCAGCGCGCCCAGCTCCTGCTCCAACCCGGCCACCAGCTTGCTGACCGCGCTGCCGCCCAGGCCCAGCCGCACCCCGGCACGCTTGAACGACTTCTGTTCGACGACAGCGCGGAAGGCGCGCATGCCCTGCAGGGAAGGCTGGCTCATATTGATTCCAAAGGCGACCTGATCAAGTTCCGCTGGATGCTAACCACTGCCCCAAAGGAATTTCTACAGTGAACACATCGACCCACGTCCCGGAGACGACCGCCATGCAACCGACTGCTCCTTCCTCGCCGCCCTGGGCCCTGCTGGCCGCCACCGGCTTTGCGCTCGGCGTGGGCGTGCCGCTGGGCAAGCAGGCGGTCGCCCACGGCGCCGCACCGCTCGCTTTTGCGTTGTGGCCGGCGCTGTCCACCGTGGTGGTGCTGGGCCTGCTGGCATGGCGCCGCCACGGGTTGCCGGCGGCGCCGGTGCGGCTGCTGCGCTTCGGACTGCTGGCGGGCCTGCTGGGCAGCGCGGTGCCCAATACGCTGGCGGCCTGGGTGGCGGTGGAAGCCGGCGCCAGCATCACCGCGCTGGCCTACACCCTGCCGCCGCTGTTCACCCTCGGGCTGATGCTGCTGCTCGGCTTCGAGCCCTTGCGCTGGCAGCGCCTGTGCGCCGTGGTGCTGGCCTTCGCCGGCGCGTTCTGGCTGGCGAGTTCCCGCGTCGCCGAGGGTGCGTTGCGCCCCGAGGCTGCAGTCGGTCTGCTTGCCATTCCGCTGTCGCTTGCCGGCGGCAACGTGTTCCGCGCGCGGTGCCTGCCGCAGCGCGTGGCAGCCGAATGGCTGGGCGTGGCCACTGCCGCCGGCGCGGCGGCCCTGTTGTTGCCGGCCTGGCTTGCGACCGGTGCCCCCGCCGTGCCGTCCCATGCCTGGCCTTATGTCGCCGCCCAGATGGCGGCTGCTCCGCTGGCCATGCTCTTGTATTTCCGCCTGCAGCAGCGTGCCGACGCCATGACGATGAGCTTCATCGGCTATGCCATGGCGCTGTGCGCCGCGCTGCTGGGCACCCTGCTGCTCGGCGAGCGGCTGCCGTGGCAGCTGGCCCCGGCCGCCGCGCTCATCGTCGCGGGCTTCTGGTGGATGCAGCGCACGGCGCCCATGCCGGCAGCGACGTTGCCCGTGCAGCGCTGAATCGACAGGGAGACCCCATGCAAGCGATGGACCTGCGCCGCGCCCGGACCCGGGGCACCCAGCACACCGAGGGGCTCGACGCGCGCTTCAGCTTCGCCTTCGGCGACTACCGTGATCCCGCGCGGATGGGCTTCGGCGTGCTGCGCGTGCTCAACGACGACCGCATCCAGCCCGGCGCCGGCTTTCCGATGCATCCGCACCGCGACATGGAGATCCTGATGCTGCCGTTGTCAGGCGCGATCGCGCATGCCGACAGCCTGGGCCACTCGCTGGTCGTGCAGCCCGACGACGTGCTGCTGATGAGCGCGGGCGCCGGCATCCGGCACAGCCAGATGAACGCCTTGCCGGATGCGGTGGACCATCACCTGCAGCTGTGGCTGCTGCCGCGCCGGCACGGAACCGCTCCACGCATCGAGCACCGGCGTTTCGATCCGGCCGCGCGCCGGGGCCGCTGGCAGCTGATCGCCTCGCCCGATGGCCGCGACGGCAGCCTGCGCATCGATCAGGACGCCCGGGTGTGGCGTGCCGCCCTGCCGGCGCGGTCGGCACTTTCCTTCGTGCCCGAGCCGGGGCGCAGCGCCTACCTGCACGTGGCCACCGGGCAAGTCGGACTCGGCCCGCAGGCACCCGGGCCCGCCGTTGCACTGGAGGCCGGCGATGCGGTCGCCTGGCGCGAGGCCGCCCGGTTCGAACTCGGCGCGGCGCACGCGGGCACCAGCGAGCTGCTGCTGTTCGACCTGCCCGCGCTGACGGACGAACCGCGTCTCAGCGCGGGAACGTGACGTCGAGCCACTCGCGCAGCCGCTGCAGCACCTGCGCCTGCTCGGGCTCGTTGAAGATCTCGTGCGACAGCTGCGTGAGCTCGTGATGCGCGACCACGCCCGGCGGCGCGGCGTTGGCAAAGGCGGCGCTGCCGCGCGGCGCCACGCAGCGGTCGGCGCCGGCCCACATGAGCAGCGTCGGCGTGTTCCAGGCGGCGGCCCGGGCGCGCGTCACTTCGCCGCCATCGACGATGAAGCGCACCAGCTTCGCGGTCACCCGGTCGTGCACCAGCGGGTCGGCCTTGTAGGCGGCCACCACGGCCGCATCGCGCGACACCCAGGCGGGATCCAGCCCGTTGCCGACCGCGGTGTTCGGTGCCACCGCACCCATCAGGCCCAGCAGCTGCCTCTGCAGCGCGTTCATGCCGGGGTCCAGCGCGGGCGACGACATCACCAGCGCATCCACCGGCCGGGCCCAGCCGGCGCGCGGTGCGCCCGCAGCCTGCGCCTGCTCGGCCACGAAACGCCCCACCACCAGGCCGCCCATGCTGTGGCCCAGTAGCACCAGCGGCTGGTCCGGGTGCTGGTGGCGCAGGTGATCGACGAGCGCGGCCAGGTCCCACAGCAGGTCGTCGCCCTGTGCCAGGCCACCGCGCGGGCCGGGCGAGCGGCCGTGTCCGCGCTGGTCGTAGCCGGTCGCTTCCCAGCCGGCCGCGTTGAGCATCGCCCCCACGTGCACGTAGCGGCCGATGTGTTCGCCCAGCCCGTGCACGAGCACCACCTGGCCGCGCGGCCGGGTGCCCGCGGGCAAGGGCCAGTGGCGCAGGTGCAGCTCGAGCCCGTCGCGCGTGGTGAGGCTGGTGAGGGTGGTCATGGGGGCGCAGTCTAGG
>CAMLNA010000135.1 GCA_946481025.1 uncultured Rivibacter sp. | reverse complement strand
CGTCACGAAGGACAACATCGGCAAGGTCGAGAAGTACGCCGGACAGTACCGCTGACCACCCCGTAGCGCCTTCGGCGCCCGCTCGGTGGCGGTTCGGTCTGGCGACCGAACCGCCGGTTGAAGCCGCGGCCCCTGGGCCCGGCAAGGAGATCCCAATGGCTGCCGTTCCGGCCCATCCCCACGTCGCCATGACACCTCGCGACAACGCGCCTCCCACCGACGAACGCGTGCGCAGCATCGGCCCGCTGCGCCGTTTCCTGTCGCGCCCGGAGTTCGGCTCCATCTCGGGAGCGGTGCTGGTGTTCGCACTGTTCGCGGTGACCGCCGGCGACTCCGGCATGTTCAGCGCCGAGGGGGCGATGAACTGGGCCACGGTGGCGGCCTTCCTGGGCCTCATCGCGGTGGGCGCGGCCCTGCTGATGATCGGCGGCGAGTTCGACCTGTCGATCGGCTCGATGATCGGCTTCGCCGGCATGATGCTCGCCATTCCCGCGCTCTACTGGGGATGGCCGTTGTGGCTGGCCTGCCTGTTCGCCTTCGCGCTCGCCATGGCGCTGGGCTCGCTCAACGGCTACCTCGTCATGAAGACCGGGCTGCCGTCGTTCATCGTCACGCTCGCGTTCTATTTCATCCTGCGCGGGCTGTCGCTGGCCTTGTCGACCCTGCTGACGGGCAAGACCATCATCAGCACCAACGAAGGCGCCACGCTGCGCGAGCTCGCCGCGAACGATGCGGTGTTCTCGGCACTGTTCTCCGGCCACGTGCTCACCGGCGTCTTCGACGAGCTGGCGCACTGGGGCTGGATCGCCGCACGCGACGACGGCACCGCGCTCGCGATCGGCGTGCCCAAGGTCGTGGTGTGGTGGGTGGCGCTCACGCTGGCGGGGGCCTTCCTGCTCGCCCGCACCCGCTTCGGCAACTGGATCCTCGCGGTGGGCGGCGACGCCAACGCCGCCAAGAACACCGGCATCCCGGTGGCGCGGGTGAAGGTCACGCTGTTCGTGCTGATGGCGGTGTGCTCCACGCTGTTCGCGGTGCTGCAGGTGGCCGACGCCGGCTCGGCGGCGGCCGACCGCGGCCTGCAGAAGGAGTTCGAGGCCATCATCGCCGCGGTGATCGGCGGCTGCCTGCTCACCGGCGGCTACGGCTCGGTGGTGGGGGCCTCGATCGGCGCGCTGATCTTCGGCGTGGTGCAGATCGGCATCGGCTACACCAGCATCGACAACAACTGGTACCGCGTCTTCCTCGGCGCCATGCTGCTGGCCGCGGTGCTGTTCAACAACTTCATCCGGCGGCGCGTCGCATTAGGACGCCGTTGAAGGGAGCCGCCACCATGTCGGAATTCATCCTCCAGCTCGAAAACATCAGCAAGTTCTTCGGCTCGGTGATTGCCCTGAACGGCGTGACCCTGCGCCTGCGCCGCGGCGAAGTGCACTGCCTGCTGGGCGACAACGGGGCCGGCAAGTCCACCCTCATCAAGACGCTGGCCGGCGTGCACCGCCCCGACAAGGGCGAGTACCGGGTGGACGGCAAACCGGTGCGCTTCCGCTCGCCGCGCGAGGCGCTCGACCTCGGCATCGCGACCGTCTACCAGGACCTGGCGCTGGTGCCGATGATGAGCGTGGCCCGCAACTTCTTCATGGGGCGCGAGCCGCAGAAGAAGCTCTTCGGCCTGCTGCCGGTGATGGACCATGCGCTGGCGGCGCAAACGGCGGTCGAGAAGCTGGGCGAGATGGGCATCCGGGTGCGCGATGCCGACCAGATGATCGGCACCATGTCGGGCGGCGAGAAGCAGTGCCTGGCCATCGCCCGCGCCATCCACTTCGGCGCTCGGGTGCTGATCCTCGACGAACCCACCGCCGCGCTGGGCGTGAAGCAGAGCGTCAATGTGCTCAAGCTCATCGGCAAGGCGCGCGAGCGGGGCATCTCGGTGATTTTCATCACCCACAACGTGAACCACGCCTACCCCATCGGCGACAGCTTCACGCTGCTCAACCGCGGCAAGTCGCTGGGCACCTATGAAAAGAACGCGATCGGCAAGGACGAGGTGCTCGACATGATGGCCGGCGGCGCCGAGATGCAGAAGCTGATGGGCGAGCTCGAAGGGGTGACGATTTGACCTCGCTGAACTTTCCCGCGGCCCGCCCTTTCGACCTCGCCTGCCTCGGCCGGCTGGCGGTGGACCTGTATGCCGAGCAGGTGGGCTGCGCGCTCGAAGACGCCACGAGCTTCGCCAGGTACCTGGGCGGCTCGTCGGCCAACGTGGCCTTCGGCACCGCGCGGCTGGGCTTGAAGAGCGCGATGATCTCGCGGGTGGGCGACGAGCAGATGGGTCGCTTCCTGCTCGCCACGCTGCAGCGCGAAGGCTGCGACACCTCGCAGGTGCAGGTGGATGCGCAACGCCTCACCGGCCTCGTGCTGCTGGGACTGAAGGACCGCGACACCTTTCCGCTCCTCTTCTACCGCGAGAACTGCGCCGACATGGCGCTCGACGCCGCGGGCATCGACGAGGGCTTCATTGCGCAATGCCGCGCGCTGGCGGTGACGGGCACCCACCTCTCGACGCCGCAGGTCCGCGATGCCGCGCACACCGCGCTCGACCATGCCGCGAGCCACGGCGTGGTGCGCGTGCTCGACATCGACTACCGGCCGGTGCTGTGGGGCCTCACCTCGCGCGGCGCCGGCGAGAACCGCTACGTGCCCGATGCCCGGGTGACGCAGCAGCTGCAGGCCTCGCTGCCGCGCTTCGACCTGCTGGTGGGCACCGAGGAGGAGTTCCTCATCGCGGGCGGCGTGCCGGGCGACCTGCTGGCCTCCCTGCGCGCGGTGCGGGCCCTCACGCCGGCGGTGCTGGTGGTCAAGCGCGGCGCGCTCGGCTGCTGCGTGGTCGAAGGTGAGATTCCCGAGCGCATCGACGATGCGCCCGCCTTTGCCGGCGAACGGGTGGAAGTGCTCAACGTGCTGGGCGCGGGCGACGCCTTCCTCGCCGGCCTGCTGACCGGCCTGCTCACCGGCCGCGGCTGGGAGGAGTCGGCCCGCATCGCCAACGCCTGCGGCGCCATCGTGGTGTCGCGCCACGGTTGCGCGCCGGCCATGCCCACGCCGGCCGAACTGGCGCACTGGCTCGGCGGCCAGCGAACGCCCAGGGTGGACGGCGACCGACAGCTCGCCCACCTGCACCGGGTGACGCCGCGGCGCGCCGAATGGCCCGAGCTGCAGGTGATGGCCTTCGACCACCGCAGCCAGTTCCACGACCTGGCGCGCGGCGTGGGCGCGCCCGAGTCGCGGCTGCCCGCACTGAAGCGCCTGCTGGTGCGCGCCGCCGAGAAGGCCGAGGCCGGGCTGGGCCTGCGGGGCCGCATCGGCGTGCTGGCCGACGCCCGCTACGGCGAAGCCGCGCTGCACGATGCCACCGGCCGGGGCTGGTGGGTCGGCCGCCCGATCGAGCTGCCGGGCTCTCGGCCGCTGCGCTTCGACGAGTCCGACTCGGTGGGCAGCGCGCTGCTGCACTGGCCGCGCGAGCAGGTGGTGAAGTGCCTGGTGCACTACCACCCGGACGACCCGGTGATGCTGCGCCTCGAGCAGGAGTCGCAGCTGCTGCAGCTGTGGGCGGCCACGCGCGAGAGCGGGCACGAGCTGCTGCTGGAGGTGATCACGCCGCGCACCGGCAGCGGCGACGCCGAAGACGCCGTGCTGCGTTCGCTGCAGCGCCTCTACAACCTGGGCCTGAAGCCGGAGTGGTGGAAGCTCGCCCCCATGAGCGAGGCCGGCTGGGCGCGGCTCGCCGCACTGGTGAAGGCGCGCGACCCGCATTGCCGGGGCGCTGTGATCCTGGGACTGAACCAGCCGGTCGCCGAGCTGGTGAAGAGCTTCGCGCAAGCCCGGGACCCCATCGTCAAGGGCTTCATGGTGGGCCGCAGCCTGTGGGCCGAGCCCAGCCGGCGGTGGCTGGCGAACGAGATCGACGACGACGCCCTGGTCGATGGCGTGTTGCGCAACTTTGGTGAACTGGTGCAGGGCTGGCATGCCCGTCGCGAGACCCGCAAGGTGGAGTGAGATGACGATGACGCAGAAGACCGTGCGACTCACCCTGGCCCAGGCGCTGGTGCGCCACCTCGCCGCGCTGCGCGTCGAGATGGCCGACGGCCAGCTGCTGCCCTACTTCGGCGGCGTGTTCTCGATCTTCGGCCACGGCAACGTGGCCGGGCTCGGCGAAGCGCTGTGGGCCGAACGCGAGCGGCTGGCCACCTATCGCGCCCACAACGAGCAGGCCATGGCCCATGCCGCCGTCGCCTTTGCGAAGGCGCACTTCCGCCAACGCGCGATGGCGGTCACCACCTCCATCGGACCCGGCGCCACCAACCTGGTCACCGCCGCCGCGCTGGCGCACGTGAACCGCCTGCCGGTGCTGCTGCTGCCGGGCGACGTGTTCGCCTCGCGCGCGCCCGACCCGGTGCTTCAGCAGCTCGAGGACTTCCACCACGGCGACCTGTCGGCCAACGACAGCCTGCGCCCGGTGGTGCGCTACTTCGACCGGCTGATGCGGCCGCAGCAGGTGCTCACCGCGCTGCCGCGCGCCCTCCAGGTGATGACCGACCCGGCCCTGTGCGGGCCGGTGTGCCTGGCGCTGCCGCAGGACGTGCAGGCCGAGGCCTTCGACTGCCCCGAGGACTTCCTGCATCCGGAGCCGATCCGCCTGCGCCGCCCGCAGCCCGACGCGCATGAACTCGCACGTGCGGCGCAGCGGCTGCATGCGGCCCGCAAGCCCCTGGTGGTGGCCGGCGGCGGGGTGCTCTACAGCCAGGCCGGTGCCGCGCTGAGGGCCTTCTGCGAGGCGCACGGCGTGCCGGTGGCCGAGTCGCAGGCCGGCAAGGGGAGCCTCGCCTGGGACCATGCCCTGAACCTCGGCGCGCTCGGCGTCACCGGCTCGCCCGCCGCCAACGCCATGGCGGCCGACGCCGACCTCGTGCTCGCGGTCGGCACGCGGCTGTCGGACTTCACGACCGGCTCGCATGCGTTGTTCGGCCAGGCACGGCTGCTCGGCCTGAACGTGCAGCCGCTCGACGCCGGCAAATGGGGCGGCCAGGCGCTGGTGGCCGATGCGGCCGCGGGGCTGGCGCAGCTTTCGTCGGCGCTGGGCGGCTGGCAGGCCGACCCGGCCTGGACCGCACGCGCCGAGGCCCTGGCCTCGCAATGGCGCCAACGGGTGGCCGCCCTCACCAGCGCCCCCCCGCCGCAGGGCGGCCTGCCCTACGACGCCGAGGTGATCGGCGCGGTGCAGGCGAGCGCGGAGGACTCGCCGCAGCGCGACATCGTCGTCTGCGCCGCCGGCACGCTGCCGGCCGAGCTGCACAAGCTGTGGCGCACCGGTGCGCCGGGCGGCTACCACATGGAGTACGGCTACTCGTGCATGGGCTACGAGATCGCCGGCGGCCTGGGCGTGAAGCTGGCCCGGCCCGAAGCCGAGGTGATCGTGATGGTGGGCGACGGCTCCTACCTCATGATGAACAGCGAGATCGCCACCTCGGTGATGCTGGGCGCCAAGCTCATCGTCGTGGTGCTCGACAACCGCGGCTACGGCTGCATCCACCGGCTGCAGCGCGCCTCGGGCGGCA
Source organism: uncultured Rivibacter sp. (assembly GCA_946481025.1). Next base: position 5,470 of record CAMLNA010000135.1, on the reverse strand, counting down.
CGCGGTTCAACAACCTGCTGGCCGACTGCGTGGGCGAGGCCGGCGCCGACGTGGCGATCGACTTCGCAGCGCACGCGAGGAGCCTCGGCGCGGTGGCCGACCACGTGGCCGACGTGGCGGGGCTGAAGGCCGCGATGCAACGCGCCCGGGCCGCTGCGCGCACCCACGTGATCGTGATCGACACCTCGCCCGAGCGCACCACCGAAGACGGCGGCGCGTGGTGGGAAGTGGCGATCCCCGAAATCTCCGAACGCAGCGAAGTCCGCGGCGCTCGCGACAGCTACATCGCCAACAAGCGCCAGCAGCGCGCCTGAGGAAGCCTTCATGACCTGGAACGTCCGCATCGGCATCAACCCCATCTCCTGGAGCAACGACGACCTGCCCGAGCTCGGCGGCGAGACCCCGCTCGAGACGGCCCTGAGCGAAGGCGCCGAGATCGGCTACGAAGGCTTCGAGCTCGGCAACAAATTCCCGAAGGAGCCCCAGGCGCTGGCCGACAAGCTCGCCGAGTTCGGCGTGGCCTGCGTGTCGGGCTGGTATTCGGGCTGGCTGGCCGAAGGCGGGCTCGACGCCGAGATCGACCGCTGCGCCGCCCACATGAAGAAGCTGCAGCTCAACGGCTGCAAGGTGGTGGTGTACGGCGAAGTGGCCGGCTCCATCCAGGGCCGCATCGACACGCCGCTCGCCAGGCGGCCGGTGGTCGCGAGCGATGCCCAGTGGCAGGCCTATGCGAAACGCCTCGACGCCTTCGGCGAGCACCTGCAGGCGGCCTACGGCCTCACGCTCGCCTACCACCACCACATGGGCGCGTACGTGCAGGCGCCCGAGGACGTGGACCGCCTGATGGCCGAAACCAGCCCGGCGCTGGTGGGCCTGTTGTTCGACACCGGCCATGCCTACTTCGGCGGTGCCGGCGATCCGGTGGCCCTGTTGAAGAAACACGTGAAGCGGGTGGTGCACGTGCATTGCAAGGACGTGCGCGCCGAGGTGGTGGAGATGTCGCGCAACCGGCAGTGGAGCTTCCTGCAGTCGGTGCTGAACGGCGCCTTCACCGTGCCGGGCGACGGCGCCATCGACTTCGCCGCCGTGCTGCAGACGCTGCGGCATGCCGGCTATGAAGGCTGGCTGGTCGTCGAGGCCGAGCAGGACCCGGCAGTGGCGCCGAGCTACCAGTACGCGAAGAAGGGTTACGAGACGTTGCACGCGCTGGTGGAGAAGCTCTCATGAGGTCGCTGTTGGTGAAAGCCGCGTCGCGGGGCCGGCGCATCGTCGAGGTGACGCCGGCCTCGGCGGGCTGGCGCTACGTGGGCTTCGAGGCGCTGCGGCTCGCGCCGGGCGAGGAGCAGGCCATCGACACCGGCGCACGCGAGCTGTGCCTCGTGGTGCTCACCGGCCAGGTCGACGTGCAGGTGGGCGCCGAGCGCTACACCGCCCTGGGCACGCGCGACAGCGTGTTCGAGCCGGTGTCGCCCGCCGCGCTGTACCTGCCGCCCGGCCGCGCGCTGAAGGTCACCGCCGGGCGCGCCAGCGAAGTGGCGCTGTGCACCGCCCCGGCCGAGGGCCGGCACGCGCCTCGTGTCATCGACCCCGCGGCCATGAAGCGCAGCGTACGCGGCACGGGCACCAACACCCGCTACATCTGCGACATCCTGCCCGAGAGCGACCCGCTGGCCGAGCACTTGCTGGTGGTGGAAGTGCTCACGCCGGCCGGCCACTCGTCGAGCTACCCGCCGCACAAGCACGATGCCGACACCAGCGACGAGACCCAGCTCGAGGAAACCTACTACCACCGCCTGAACCCGCCGCAGGGCTTTGCCTTCCAGCGCGTCTACACCGACGACCGCAGCCTCGACGAAGCCATGGCGGTGGAGAACCACGACGTCGTGATGGTGCCCAGGGGCTACCACCCCGTGGTGGCCCCACACGCCTACGACCTGTACTACCTGAACGTGATGGCCGGCCCCGGCCGGCGCTGGCAGTTCAAGAACGACCCGGCGCACGAATGGATGCTGCGCTGAGGGCCGCGGCCCTCAGCGGCGGCGTTACAGCTTCGGGATGCGGATGCGGCTCACCATCAGCGAGCCCGACAGCGCGAACAGCAGCACCAGCGGGTGCAGCGTGAAGCCGGCGATCTTGACCGCACCGAACCACATCTGTTCGCCCAGGGCGCCCTGCCACGCCGCCACGGCCAGCGCCATCACCAGCACCAGCGAGGTGGGAATGGGCGTGCCCTCGAAGTACTTCACCTTGTCGCCGCCTTCGGCCAGCTTTTCGGCGGTGACGTTGTAGCGCGCCAGGCGCGACACGCCGCAGGCCACGAAAAACACCAGCACGATGCGGTCGTACAGGCCCTGCATGCCGCAGCCGTAGGCGATGGCCGCGGGCGCCACGCCGAACGAGATGACGTCGGCCAGCGAATCGAGCTCGCGCCCCATGGCCGAGCTGCGCTGGCGCCACCGGGCGATGCGGCCATCGAGCACGTCGAACACCAGCGCCACCGGGATGAGCGCGCACGCGAAGTAGATGTGCAGCACGTCGCGCGACTGCAGGTACGACATGACCGAGAACAAGGCCCCCACCCCGCAGAACGCGTTGGCCAGGGTGAACCAGTCCGCGAGGTGGAACTCGCGGATCATCGAGAAGGGTTTCGGACGGCTGTTCATGGCGGCGAGCATAGTGCAGCAACCGTCGTGCCGCGCCGCCCTGTTCCATCGGCGCTGCTGCCCGCAATTGCCGAAGGGGGGCGCAACGGCCGCCGGGACTGACGGGCGGCGCAGGGAACACGGCTTGCCGCCCGTGGCTGCCCATGTGTCCCGGGAGCCGCCATGAAGAAGCCATCGATTTCACGCATGCCCATCGCCGTGGCCTGCGGCAGCTGTGTCGCCGGCCTGCTGCTCGCGCTGCCGCACACCAGCGCGCAGAACGCGCCGCCGCGGCGCGATGCGGTGCAGGAGGCGCAGGCGCCGGCCAGCGCGGTGCCGATCACCCGGCCCGAGCAGCAGAAGCAGCCGCAGGACCGCCCCGACCGCTTCGCCGCGCCGAACGCACTGCCCTCGTCGCCGGCCTTCGCGGCCCAGCCCGACGCCGGCAAGATCACCGGCTTCGACTTCTACCGCGACCCGCTCAACGCGAAGAAGCCGACGCAGACCTTCGAGGAAACGATGGCGGCCGACGTGCGCGACAAGCCGCGGGTGATGGACACGCACCGGCGCCTGCTCGAAGCGCGCTACGACCTGCGGCCACGGCTCGACGGCGAGGCCCGCATGTCGCGCGGCAAGCCGCTGCCGGTGGGCCCGACCGCGCGGCTGGCGACCGGCACCACCTGGGAGAAGCTGGCCGCGATGGCGCCGGAAGAGATGCGCCGGCAGGGCCTGTTTCCCTATCCTTCGCTGCCACACCCGAAGCAGGTGACCGGCGGGCAGGTGTTCCCGCAGATGCAGATCGACATGTTTCCGAGGCTGCAGCGCTTCGACGTGGACTTCGACCTGCCCGAGGCCTTCCTGCCGGAGTTCCCGCCGGCGATCTTTCTGCAGAACCGCCCGGAACTGGGCGACGTGTCGCGCGGCGAGGTGGTCTCGATCAACAACTTCTACCGGCTGTTCAAGGACCTGCTGACGCCGGTGCAGCTCAACGGCCTGCAATTCCTGCTGACGCCCTTGCCGCAGGAGGAGTTCAACCCGACCGACGATCGCAAGAGTGCCCAGGCCAGCCTGGGCGTGGCCTGCTTCGACTGCCACGTCAACGGCCACACGACCGGGCAGTTCCACCTGAACCCGGACACGCGGCCGCAGGAGCGGCGTCTGCGACTGGACACCACCAGCCTGCGCGGCCTGTTCGCCCAGCAGATCCACGGCTCGAAGCGCAGCCTGCGCTCGGTGGAGGACTTCACCGAGTTCGAGTTCCGCACCGCCTACTTCAACGGCGACCCGATGCACGCCATGAAGAAGGGCTTCCCCATCATCGACCGCATCCATGTGAGCCACATGGCGCAGTTCCAGAACATGCTGGACTTCCCGCCCGCGCCCAAGCTCCTGCCGGACGGCCGGCTCGACAAGGCGAAGGCCACCGACCGCGAGCAACGCGGCGAGAAGATCTTCTTCGGCAAGGGCCGCTGCGCCAGCTGCCACACGCCGCCGGCCTTCCTGGACCAGCAGATGCACGACCTGCACCTCGAGCGCTTCGTCAACGAGCCCGGCGACGGGCCGATGAAGACCTTCACGCTGCGCGGCATCAAGGACAGCCCGCCCTACCTGCACGACGGCCGGCTGCTCACGCTGGAGGACACGGTGGAGTTCTTCAACATCGTGCTGCAGCTGAAGCTCAGCACCGAGGAAAAGCGCGACCTGGTGGCCTACATGCGGCAGCTGTAGGCCAGGCAGCCCCGGCTGCGGCGGCGCCTCAGGCCTCGTCGTCGTTGGCCGCGGGCGCGGCGCCACGTTCGCCGATGGTGGCGAAGCCGCCCTGCCCTTCTGCGGCGCCCAGGTTGGCCTGGGCCACCGCGCGGCGCAGCAGCGTCTCGGCGTCGCGCCCGTGCTCGGGGTAGAGCGAAAAGCCGATGCTCACCGTGATGCCGACCTCGCGGCCGGTCACGCTGAACGGCCGGTGCAGCGTCTGCGCCAGCTTGGCGGCGACGCGCTGGCCGTCGTCGGCGCTGTCGATCCAGGCCAGCAGCACACCGAACGCGTCGCGCCCGATCGAGGCCACCACGTCGCTGGCGCGCAGCGCCGAGCGCAGGCGCACCGCGGCCTTGCGGCGCAGCACGTTGGCCGATTCGAGGCCCAGCATCGATTCGATACGGGCCAGCCCGCCCACCCGCAACGCCAGCAGCGCCATCGGCGCCGGCTCGCGTTCGCGCAGCGCGAACAGGTGGGTCAAGTGGTCGAGCAGGCGTGTCTGGTTGGGCAAGCCGGTCGACAGGTCGGTGAGCTGGGACTTCTGCGCGAGCTGCTCCAGCGACTTGCGCTGCACCGCCAGCGCGAGCCGGCGCGACAGCACGGCGGCATCGGCCGCTTCGGCGCTCGACAGCAGGTCGGCCACGCCCAGCGGCATCAGCCGCGCGGCCATCGCCGCGTCGGGCTCGCCTGAGGCCACCACCACGACCGCCGACTCCTGCACCGCCTGCGACAGCGCGGCCCAGGCCGCCAGGTCTTCGGCCTGCCGAGCCGAGGGCAGCGCGAGCAGCAGACCGTCGAAGCGCCGCTGCTGCAGCAACAGGACCGCTTCGTCGAGCGAGGCACTGGTGTGCACCTCGACGGCGCCCCAGGCCGGCGACACAGCCGGCGCGTCGCCCGGACCGACGTACAGAAGGCTGGATGTCGCAGCGTTCATCAGCTCACCTCGCTACTGCGCCCGCAGCGCACAGCAGGGGACTGTACGCCCGGTGCTGCCAGGCCGGCTCTGCCCAGCGAGCCCCACGGGGCCACTGCCGCACCCGCGTGACTTTCGGCAGCTGCCGATGTCGCGACGCATC
>CAMLNA010000134.1 GCA_946481025.1 uncultured Rivibacter sp. | reverse complement strand
AAAAGCCCATCACCTTCTCGACGCCGGCGCGGTTGTACCAGCTGCGGTCGAACAGCGCGATCTCGCCGGCGCCCGGCAGGTGCGCCACGTAGCGCTGGAAGTACCACTGGCTGCGCTCGCGGTCGCCCGGCTTGGGCAGGGCCACCACATGGCACTGGCGCGGATTGAGCCGTTCGCTGATCGCGCCGATCACGCCGCCCTTGCCGGCGGTGTCGCGCCCCTCGATGAGCACGAGCAGGCGCTTGCCGGTGTGCTGCAGCCAGCGAGCCACGCCGTCGAGTTCGAGTTGCAGCGCTTCGAGCTGCTCCTGGTAGGTTTCCTTGTCAAGCTTGCCGTTCGCCTTTTCTTCCCGGTCCTTCTTCTTCGCCACGAGGTGAGCTCCTGAGTGGGAGTGAGTGAGGCGCACGTGTACAGCAGAACGCCGCACACGGCTAGCAGGAGTATCGAGGGGCCGCATCGGCAAGGCCGCCTCGCTGAGGCCACCGCGACGCGACAGAATCGCGCCTGTTGCCGGGCCGCCAAGAGCCCGCAAAAAAGGGATCCCTCTTGAATGCCATTCACCTCGCCCTTGCGCTGGCGATCCTGCTCGTCAACTTCGCCGGCCTGGCCTGCCTGGTCGAGCGCTGCCTGCCGTCGGCCGACCGCCAGATCGCCCGCGCCGCAGGCGTGCTGGCGGTGTGCCTGCCGCTGTTCTTCATCGAGCACTTCGCCGGGCTCGGGTCGCTCAAGGCCCTGTGGCCGCTCACCACGCTGGCGGCCCTGGCCCTGCTGGGACGCCGGCTGTGGGACGCCGAGTACCTCAGGGCCGAATGGCCCTTCGTGCTGCCGCTGCTCTTCGCCTTCGGCTGGCGCTGGGGCTACCCGAACATCGATGCGAATTCGGAGCACCTGACCGACCTGTACTTCATCAGCAACTACCTGGCCGGCGACACGCTGCCGCCGCCCGACCGCTGGCTGCCCGGCTACCGCTTCGACGTCTACTACGGCTTCCTGCATTACGCGGTGGCGCTGCTGGGACGCTGGTTCGGGGTGAGCGCCGGGCTGGCCATGAACCTGGGCGAAGCCGTGGTCTTCGGCCTCCTGGGCAGCCTCGGCTGGAGCGTGGCGAGCCGCTGGCTGCACAAGACTGCCCCGAGGATGCTGCTGGTGACCGCGCTGGTGGCCGGCGGCACCGGCATCGCACCACTGCTGATGGTGCTCTACCCGGGCGACCCGACGGCCCAGATGTGGGCCAACACGCGCCTGGCCGGCCTTTACGACCAGCAACTGACCACGCCGCTGGGGCAGGCGCTCTTTCCGAAGGACGGCCCCCCGGGCTTCGAGCCGCGCGACCTGCCGCTGGAAACGCCCTCCTACCTCCTGTACCTGGGTGACGTGCACCCGCCGATCGGCGGCTTCGTGCTGCTGTTCTTCACGCTGGCGCTGCTGGCGCGCATCGAGCGGCCACCGCAGGAAGACGAGGACACCCGCCCGCTGTTTGCCTGGCTCGGCGCCACGCTGCTGCTGCCGCTGGCCGTCAACACATGGATCCTGCCCATGCAGGTGCTGCTGATCGCCGGGTGGGCCGCCTACCGCTGGCGGGGGCGCCAGCCGTTGCATCCACCCTGGCTCACGGCCGGCGCCGTGCTCACGGCCCTCCTGCTCTACCCCTTCCTGTCGCGCTTCGCCCCGAACGCCCTGGGGACGCCGCTGCTCGCCACCGACACGTTCGACCACACTCCCTGGCGGCAGGGCCTTGCGATCTGGTGGCCGGTGCTGTGGCTGGTGGTGCTCGCGCTGCTGCAGGGCCCCCGGCAGCGCCTCGCCTGGTGGTCGGCCTGCGGCGTCCTGGCGCTGTGGCTGCTGAGCGAACTCGTCACGGTGGACGACCCGAACGGCGGCCGCTTCCAGCGCTTCAACACGGTGCTCAAGTGGTGGTCCTGGCTCTACCCTGCAGCCCTGGTGTGGCTGGGCGCCCTACAACTGTCGGCGCCGCAGCGCTGGCGGCGCTGGCTGGCCGCCGTGCCGCTGCTGGCGGTCTCGCTCTACCTGCTGCCCCAGGCGAACTACTGGAAGCACACGCCGCGGCCGCACGCCGGACGCCTGCAGGGCGACGGCTGGCTGCGCAGCGACAGCGCGCACCGGGCCATCCTCAACTGGTTGCGCGCCGCGCCCCAGGGGCTCGTGCTCGAAAGCGTGGAGCGCGGTGCCTACAGTCCGTCTTCGGCCTTTGCGCTGCATGCGGGCCACCCGTCGGTGGCCGGCTGGCCCGAGCACGTGGCCCAGTGGCGCGGCAACCCGGCCTTCATCGCCGAGCGCACCCAGCGCATTCGCGAGCTCTACCAGGGGCAGCGGCCCGATGCCGCGGCCTGGCTCAAGGGGCTGGGGGTGGAGTACGTCGTCTGGAGCCGCTTCGACGCCGGCCCCGGGCCTCAGGCCCTGGCACAGCTGAAGCAACAACTGGCCAACGACTACGCCTGGATCCCGCTGTGGTCCAACGGCGCTGAAGAATTCGGCGTGTTCAAGCGCCTGCCGTCATGACTGCCATCTACTACCTGCTGACCCTGGCCCTCGTGCTGGTGCACTTTGCGGCCGTGAGCGCACTGCTGTCGCGCTGGATCCCGTCGTTCCACGTGGCCCGCGCCGTCGGCGTGCTGGGCATCGCGCTGGCCGGCTATTTCATCGAGCACTTCCAGGGCTTCGGCCGGCTGACCCTGCTGTGGCCGCTGACGGGCCTTGCGTCGGTGGTGCTGCTCGCGGCCGACCGCAAGCGCCTCGGGGAAGCCGGCTTCCTGAAGGCCGAGTCGGTGTTCTGGCTGCTGGTGGGCTACGGGCTCCTGTGGAAGTGGTGCTTCCCCTCCATCTACCCGAGCTCCGAACGGGTCACCGACCTCTACTTCATCGGCAACTACCTGTCGGGCAGCACCTTGCCGCCGCTGGACAACTGGTACCCGCCGCGCAGCTTCGACTTCTACTACGCCTTCCAGCACTACGCCGCGGGCCTGCTCGGGCGCCTGTTCGATCTCTCGCCCGGACTCACCTACAACCTCGCGATGCCGCTGCTCACCGGCCTCACCGCCGCGCTGGTGTGGGACTTCGCCGGCCGCTTCATCGCCAGGCGTGCATGGCAATGGCTGCTGGTGGCCAGCTTCGTGATCGGCGGCACTGGCGCCACGCCTTTCGTGCATCTCGTCGAAGGCGATCGGCACGTCGATGCCAACGCGCACATGATGGGCAGCGCCCGTTTCGTGGGCCTGTACGACCATCAGTTCACCAGCGACCCGTTCTGGCGCGACGTCTTCCTGCCGCCCGTGCCACCGGGCTTCGAGCGCCGCGAGCTGCCGATGGAGGGTTTCGGCTACCAGTACTACGTGGGCGACTATCACCCGCCGCTCGGCGGCTTCTTCCTGCTGGCACTCGCGCTGGCACTGATTGCCCTGGTCGAGCGCGGGCTGGGTTCGGTGCGACTCAACACGGTGCTGCTCGGCGCCACGGTGCCGCTCACCATCGCCACCAACACCTGGGTGTTCCCGCTGCAGGCCCTGCTGGTGGCGGGATGGATGACCTGGCGCAGCCGCAAGCCGCCGGCGGATACCGCCGCACCCGTGCACCCACGGGCCGACTGGCCCGCCGTCATTGGCGGCGGCCTGGGCGCCGCGGTGCTGATCTATCCCTTCCTCACCGCCTTCGCCGCCAAGTCGCAGCCCACCGCCATGAAGCTGGTGCAGGCCATCGACCACACCCCGATGGCGCAGTTCCTGGCGCTGCACTGGCCGATGCTGGTCATGATCGTTCTCGGGCTGGCGGCGAGTCTGGTGAAGCGGGAATGGCGCGGCATCACCCTGTACTTCACGCTCTTCCTCGGCCTGCTGCTGTTCGCCACCGAGATGATCCACGTCGACGACCCATCGGGCGGCAAGTACGAGCGCACCAATTCCGTCATGAAGTGGTGGGGCTGGCTGTGGACCGCCTGCGTCATCGCACTGGGCAGCCTGCTGCTCGGTTCGCCTTTGCGTTGGGCGCGCTGGATCACAGGCCTGTCGCTGGCGGTCACCTGCCTCTATGCAGCAGACGTGGTGAGCTACTTCAGGCACACCGGCCAGGCCGACCGCGGCCAGTTGCACGGCGCCGGCGTCTACACCCGCGAGCCGGTGGTGCGCGACATGTTCCGCTACCTCGCGGGTGCGCCTCCGGGCATCGTGCTCGAGAACATCTACGACGGCGCCTACAGCGACAGCGGCATCTACGCCGCCTTTGCCGCCAAGCCGGTACTGCTGGGCTGGCCGATGCACCTGGTCACCTGGCATGGCGACGTGCCCGACGTCTGGCTCACCCGCGATGCCATCGTGGCGCTGTATGCGGGCAACCTGCCCGATGCACGCAAATGGCTGCTGGCGCGTGACGTGCGCTATATCGTGTGGACAGTGCGCGACGCGCACAACCGCGAGGCGTGGAGCCGGCTGCAGAACGACATCGGCGACAGCTATGCATGGCATGGTTTCGGCAACGTCGCCGGCATGCCGGTCGGGCTGTGGGTGCGGCGGTGAAGCGGGCGGAGGAGTCGTGATGAGCAGCCAGAAGCTGATTTCCGTCGTGGTGCCGGCCTACAACGAAGAGGCCGTGCTCGACGTCTTTCACCGGCGCATGAGCGCGCTGTTCGACACGCTGGCGGCCTACCGCTGCGAAATGATCTTCGTGAACGACGGCAGCCGGGACGGCACGCAGGCCATCATCGACCGCCTGTGCGATGCCGACCCGCGCGTGGCCGGCGTGAACCTGTCGCGCAACTTCGGCAAGGAAATCGCCATGACCGCGGGGTTCGACCATGCCCGCGGCGACGCGGTGGTGATCATCGACGCCGACCTGCAGGACCCGCCGGAGCTCATCGTCGACATGGTGCGAGAGTGGGAAGCCGGCTATGACGTGGTGTATGCGAAGCGCACCGCGCGCGAAGGCGAGAGCTGGCTGAAGAAGGCCACGGCGTCCGCCTTCTACCGCCTGATGAAGCGTGTGAGCCGCGTGGCCATTCCGCAGGACACCGGCGACTTCCGCCTGATGAGCCGGCGCGCCATGGATGCCCTGCTGCAGCTGCGCGAGCAGCACCGCTTCATGAAGGGCCTGTTCGCCTGGGTGGGCTATCGCACCAAGGCCATCGAATACCGGCGCGATCCGCGGGCAGCCGGCGAGACGAAGTTCAACTACTGGAAGCTGTGGAACTTCGCGCTCGAGGGCATCACCTCGTTCACCATCGCACCGCTCAAGCTGGCCACCTACCTGGGGCTGGCCACCGCCGGCCTCGCCTTCGCCTTCGGCACGTGGATCATCGTCAAGACGCTGGTGTTCGGCGAGGTGGTGCAGGGCTTCCCGACGCTGATGGTCACCATCCTCTTCCTCGGCGGCGTGCAGCTGTTCTTCACCGGCGTGCTCGGCGAATACCTCGGGCGCATCTTCAACGAGACCAAGAACCGGCCGTTGTACTTCACGCAGGACGTGCGGCCGTCGCGCATCGGCGTCGGCAGCAGCGTGCCGGTCGCCCCGGCCGCGGCAGAACGCACGGGCGTGGCCTGACGATGCTGCGAGGCCAGCTGCTGCGCTATTGCCTCGTCGGCGTGGGCAACACGCTGGCGCACTTTGCCCTGCTGGTGGCGCTGGTGGAGGCGGCCCGCATGACGCCGGCGGCGGCCAACGTGCTGGCCTTCGCGGCGGCCAACGCGCTCTCGTTCGTCATGAACTCGCGCTTCACCTTCGCCAGCCGGCTGGGCTGGGGCCGCTACCTGAAGTTCCTCGCGGTGTCGCTGCTGGGCCTGGCGATCAATTACCTCACCATGCAGTGGGCGCAAGCGCTGGGGCTGCACTACCTCGTGGGCGCGGCGGTGGCCATCGTGCTGGTCATCGGCATCGGCTTCGGGCTGAGCCGCACGGTGGTGTTCGGCCGCCCCCAGCGCAAAAGTCGCACCGGGAGCGATTGACCGCGCCGCGCGCTCGGATTGCGTTTCCCCTCGGCTCACCGATTGCTGTATAAACATACAGTGATTCGTTGGCCCTGCCCCGCCTTTCCATGCACACCAATGCCTCATCCGGGCAGCCCGCAGGCTTGCCCATCTCTGCTGCCGCCGCCCCTGCGCCTTGCCGGGGTGGCGGCCATGCCGAGCCCGTGCTGGCTCGGCTGCAAAGCAGCGGCGTGCTCAGCGAAAGCTGGGGCACCTCGTTGTGGCTGGGCACCCAGCTCGCCCGGCCGGCACTGCCCACCTCGCCCACGGGCTTTGATTCTCTCGACGCCGAGCTGCCGGGCGGCGGCTGGCCGGTCGCCGGCATGACCGAGCTGATGCTGCGCGAGCCCGGCTGCGGCGAAATCCAGTTGCTGGCGCCGGGCCTGCGCGAGCGCACCCGGCAAAAGGCCGGGCCGCCGCGCGAGCTCGTGTGGATCTCCCCGCCCTACCTGCCCTACGCCCCGGCCCTGCAGGCGCTCGACTTGCCCCTCGCGCATTTCACCTGGCTGCGCCCCCGCACCGAGGCCGACGCAGCCTGGGCGGCCGAGCAGGTGTTGCGCTCGGGCAGTTGCGGCGCCGTGTTGTGGTGGAGCCGCGAGGCCGGCCCCGACATGCTGCGCCGCCTGCACCTGGCCGCGCAGGAAGGGAGCACGCCGCTGTTCGCCCTGCGCCCCTGGGCCCGCCAGCAGCAGTCTTCGCCATCGCCGCTGCGCCTGGCCTGCTGGCTCGAGCAGCGGTGCCGGTTGAGCGTTCACGTCTTCAAGCGGCGCGGTCCCACGATGGCCGCGCCGCTGCACTTGACCCTGCCCGCACCGGGCCTGCTGAAGCCGCTGCCGATGGATGCCTCACCGCCGGAGGTCGAGGCCGATCTGTTTTCCAAGGAGCCTGCCGATGTTGTGGCTGGCCTTGCATCTGCCGTGGTTGCCGCTTGAAGCCCTGCCGGCGGCCCTTCAGGCCGAGGCCGGCACGGCCTGCTGCGTGATCGAGCAGCGCCGCGTGCTGGTGGCCAATGCGCAGGCGCAGGCACTGGGCGTGCTGCCCGGCATGAGTTCGGCCACGGCGTCCTCCATGGCCCCGCAGGTGCGCCAGTTCGTGCGGGAGGCCGAGCGCGAAACCGCCTTCGTGCAGCAGCTTGCGCTGGCGCTGTCGCGCTACACGCCGCAGGTGGCGATCGAGCCCGACGGCGTACTGCTGGAAGTGCATGCTTCGCTGCGCCTCTTCGGCGGCCTGCGATCGCTGGTGCGCCAGGTGCGCCACACCGCCCGCGCCTGGGGCGCACGGGCGCATCTGGTAGTAGCCCCCACGCCCTCGGCGGCCACCCTGCTGGCCCGGGTGACGACCTTTCCCGCACGTGCCTTGCGGGCCGAACGCGCCCACCGCCTGCTCGACCGGCTGCCGCTGCCTGCGGTGCTGGCGGTGCTGGGCGAGGCGCCCCGTCTGGCCGAGTTGCTGCAGGCCATCGGCTGCCGCCAATTGGGTGAAGTGCGCGCCCTGCCCCGCGCAGGCTTGCAGCGTCGTGGAGGCGCCGCTTTGCAGCTCTTGCTCGACAAGGCCTATGGCCACGCGCCCGACCCACGCATGTGGTTCGAGCCGCCACCCGAATTTGCCGCCGAGCTGGAGCTGATGCATCGAGCCGACCAGGCCGACATGCTGGTGTTCGCCGCGCAACGGCTGCTGCAGCCGCTGTGCGGCTGGCTGTCGCGCCAATGGCTGGCGGCTTCGCGGCTGCGGCTGGAAATGCGGCACGAACGCGGCCGACAGGCCGTGCCGGACACGATGCTGCGGCTGGAGCTCGGGGTGGCATCGCGAGACGAGTCGCAATTGCTCACCCTGCTGCGCGAACGCCTGCACCGCACCACGCTGGTCGCTCCCGTGTACCGGCTGCGGCTGGTGCTCGAAGAGGCGCACCCCTGCGCCGGCGCCGACGGCCAGCTGCTGCCGGACCCCGGGCAGGCCGCCCAGGACTTCGCTGCCCTGCTCGATCGGCTGCGCGCCCGCCTGGGCACGGAGCAGGTGCAGCACCTGAGCCTGCGCGCCGATCACCGGCCGGAACAGGCCTACGCCGCCACCGCACATCGGCCGGCCAGCCCGGCCGCCGCCAAGGTCGACCCGTCTCTTGCGCTGGCAGCACGGCAACTGGCACGGCCGCTGTGGCTGCTGCCCACGCCGTTGCGGCTGGGCCAGCACGGAGAACATCCGGTGCACGGCAGCATGGTGCTGAACCTGCTCACCCGGGCCGAGCGCATCGAAGCCGGCTGGTTCGACGGCGACCTCGTCTGCCGCGACTACTACGTGGCCGAAGGCAGTGACCATCGGCTGCGCTGGGTGTACTGCGAGCGGCGCCATCAAGACGCCGAAGAAGAAAACACCTGGTTCCTGCACGGACTGTTCGCATGAAAGGCATTTCCGTGTCCGGCCTTCCGGCGTATGCCGAGCTGCATTGCCGCTCCAACTTCAGCTTCCTCACCGGCGCCTCGCACCCCGAAGAACTGGTGCAGCGTGCGCTCGAGCTGCGTTACGCAGGGCTCGCCATGACCGACGAATGCTCGGTGGCCGGCGTGGTGCGGGCGCACACCGAAATGAAAGCCTGGCCCAAGGAGGTGCGCGAGCGTTTCCGCTTCATCGTGGGCAGCGAATTCGACGTGCAGGGCGAAGGCCCCACGCCCGGATGCCGGCTGGTGTTGCTGGCACAAACGCGCGATGGCTACGGCAACCTTTGCGAGCTGATCACGCTGGCCCGGCTGCGGGCCGACAAGGGGAGTTATCGCATCGGCGTGCGCGATTTCGACGCGCCGGACGGCGAGTTCCGGCACCTGCGTGGCGCGCCCGAGTGCTTTGCGATGCTGGTGCCTCGTCGGGAAGACCCCCTCCAGAAACTGCAAGCCCAGGCGCGATGGCTGGCCCGCACCTTCGGCGACCGGGCCCGCATCGCGATCGAGCTGCTGATGTGGGCCGACGACGGCCAGCATGCCGAACACCTGAAAGCGCTGTCTGCTGACTCAGGCATTCCGCTGGTGGCCGCCGGCGACGTGCTCATGCATGTGCGTTCGCGCAAGCCGCTGCAGGACGTGCTGACCGCCACACGGCTGAAGCGGTCCGTCGCCGAATGCGGGCTGGCGCTGGCGCGCAATGCCGAGCAGCACCTGAGGCCGCTGTTCAAGCTGACCCAGCTCTATCGCGCCGAATGGATGCAAGAAAGCGTGCGCATCGCCGAGCAGTGCAAGTTCTCGCTCGACAAGCTGCGCTATGAGTACCCGGAGGAGGTCGTGCCGCCCAGGGAAACGGCGATCAGCCATCTACGCAAGCTCACCGAAAAGGGCATGCAGGATCGCTACCCGAAGGGAATCCCCAAGAAGGTCAAGAGGCAGGTCCAGAAGGAGCTCACCCTGATCGCCCACCTCCGCTACGAAGCCTTCTTTCTCACGGTGTACGACATCGTCAGGTTTGCCCGGTCCAGGAAAATTCTGTGTCAAGGGCGTGGATCGGCCGCAAATTCCGCCGTGTGCTATTGCCTGGGCATCACCGCGGTGAACCCGATGCGCACGACGCTGCTGTTCGAGCGCTTTCTCTCGCGCGAGCGCAACGAGCCGCCGGACATCGACGTCGACTTCGAGCACGAGCGGCGCGAGGAAGTCATCCAGTACGTCTACACGAGATACGGCCAGCACCGCACCGCACTGGCTGCCGCACTGGCCACCTACCGCACACGCGGCGCGGTGCGCGACGTCGGCAAGGCGCTCGGCCTCGACCCGCAGGTCATCGACGCGATGGCCAAGTCTTTCCAATGGTTCGACGACCGCAGCGAAATGGCCAGGCGTTTTGCCGAGATGGGGGTCGATCCGAAGTCGCCGGTCACGCAGCACTGGATGGAGCTCATCGGCACGCTGCACGGCTTTCCGCGCCATTTGTCCCAGCACGTCGGCGGGTTCGTCATCGCGCGCGACAAGCTGTCTCGCATGGTGCCCATCGAAACCGCGGCGATGGAAGACCGCCGCGTCATCCAATGGGACAAGGACGACCTCGAGTCGCTGGGCCTGCTGAAGGTGGACGTGCTCGCGCTGGGCATGCTGACCGTCTTGCGGCGCTCGCTCGACTTCTTCCGCCAGTGGCGCGGGCTCGACTGGGAGCTCTACCAGGTGCCTCAGGAAGACAAGGCCACCTACGACATGATCTGCAAGGCCGACACCGTGGGCGTTTTCCAGATCGAAAGCCGCGCGCAGATGAGCATGCTGCCCCGCCTCAAGCCCCGGGAGTTCTACGACCTGGTGGTCGAGGTGGCGATCGTGCGGCCCGGTCCGATCCAGGGCGGCATGGTGCACCCCTACCTGCGCAGGCGCCAGAAACTGGAGCCGTCGGCATCGCCCAAGGAAGAACTCGACCCGGCACTCAAGCGCACGCTGGGCGTGCCGATCTTCCAGGAACAGGTCATGCAGATCTGCATGATCGCGGCGGGCTTCTCGGCTGGTGAAGCGGATGAATTGCGACGGGCCATGGCAGCATGGAAGCGCAAGGGCGGCGTGCACAAGTACGAGAAGCGCATCATCGAAGGCATGAAGGCCAAGGGCTACGACGAAGCCTTTGCCGAATCCATCTTCAACCAGATCCTCGGGTTCGGTGACTACGGCTTTCCCGAAAGCCATGCCTACAGCTTTGCGATCCTGGCCTACATCAGCAGCTGGATCAAATGCCACGAGCCGGCGATCTACCTCGCGGCGATGCTGAACTCCCAGCCGATGGGCTTCTACAGCCCGTCGCAACTGGTGCAGGACGCCAGGCGCCACAACGTGGAAGTGCGCCCCGTCGATGTGATGCACAGCGACTACGACTGCACATTGGAACCATGCTCGGCCGGCGACCAACCCGCCGTGCGCCTGGGCTTGTGCATGGTGTCGGCCTTCTCGAAGGAAAGCGCCAAGCGCCTCATGCAGGCTCGCGGAGAGCGTCCCTTTGCCAGCATCGAAGACCTGGCGCTGCACGCCCGCATCGATACCCGCGAACTGCAGGCACTTGCTCGCGCCAACGCCTTCGAGAGCCTGCATGGCCACCGCCGCGAGCAAACCTGGACGGCAGCGGGCCAGGAACTGCCCCCCGCCCTGCTCAATGAGGCCCCGATCAACGAAGCGGTGCTTCCCTTGGCGCATGCACCGGAGGGCGAAGAGATCCTGCTCGACTATGAATCGACCGGGTTGACGCTGCGCCGCCACCCGGTAGCGCTGCTGCGCCCGCGTCTCGCCCGCCGCGGTTGGCGCAGCGCCAGCGAGTTGAAGCAGGTGAAGGACGG
>CAMLNA010000133.1 GCA_946481025.1 uncultured Rivibacter sp. | reverse complement strand
AACGAGTTCGTCACCTTCGACATGGACGGCAAGCGGGTGGGCGGCAAGGCCGACCGCAACGGCTTCTTCTACGTGAACGACGCGACCACCGGCAAGCTGCTCAATGCCTTCCCGTTCGTGCGCAAGGTCACCTGGGCCACGGGCATCGACCTGGCCACCGGCCGCCCCAACTACGTGGCCGACAACCGCCCCGGCGATCCCACCGCGGCGACCGAAGGCAAGGGCAAGACGGTGTTCGCCGCACCGAGCTTCCTCGGTGGCAAGAACCAGATGCCCATGGCCTACAGCCCCGACACCCGGCTCTTCTACGTGCCGGCCAACGAGTGGGGCATGGACATCTGGAACGAGCCCATCGCCTACAAGAAGGGCGCGGCCTACCTGGGTGCCGGCTTCACCATCCGGACGCTGAACGACGACTACATCGGCGCGCTGCGTGCCATCGACCCGAAGACCGGCAGGATCGTCTGGGAACAGAAGAACGGCGCGCCGCTGTGGGGCGGCGTGCTCGCCACCGCCGGCAACCTGGTGTTCTGGGGCACGCCCGAGGGTTACCTGAAGGCCGCCGACGCGAAGACCGGCAAGGTGGTCTGGCAGTTCCAGACCGGCTCCGGCGTGGTGGCGCCGCCGGTCACCTGGCAGCAGGACGGCGTGCAGTACGTGAGCGTCGTCTCGGGCTGGGGCGGTGCCGTGCCGCTGTGGGGCGGCGACGTGGCCAAGAAGGTCAACTACCTCGAGCAGGGCGGCATGGTGTGGGTGTTCAGGCTGCCCAAGTCCTGAACCCGTCGCGGCCCGGTGCTGCGCGACGCGACAATGGCCCATGCCTTCCGCGTCGCGCAGCACCGACACCGCCGTCCCCGGTCACTTCCGCCCCCGCCTGATCCTTCAGACCCTCAACCGCGGCGATGGCCTGCTGGGCCTGCGCGCGGTGCCGGGCTTCGGCCCGCGCAGCACGCAGGTGACGGTGGCGCAGGCGCACTGGACCTACGCCACCGCCAGCGGCCTGCGCTGGGACACGCCCGCGCCCACCCGCGTGCTCAACACACGGCCCAAGCCGACCGAGCTGCTGCGCGGTGCGTGGGACGAACGGGTGCTGCTGCTGCGCGACCTGGCCGCGGAAGGCGATGCCCGCGATGCGCTCTGGGCGAGCGGCCTGCGGCCCCTGCCGCCCGAGGCGCTGCAATGGCGCCGGCCCGAAGCGGCCGAGGGCCATGAGTCGCTCTGGAGCCTGGCCGAGGAAGCGCACTTCGGCGAGTTCTGGGCCGAGCAGGTGCCGCGGCTGCAGGCCGCCGGCTGGCAGGTCGTGGTGCGGCCGGGTTTTGCGCACGAGAGCGTGCCGGTGCAGAAGTGGCGCCTGGTGATCGACTCCGCCGAGGGCGAACCGGGGCGCGAAGCTGCCGAGCTGGGCGAGCGTGCACCCGGCGTCTCGGCACTGCGCCAGCCGCATGGAGAAGGCTCGTGGATGCTGAGCCTGGGCATCGAAGTCGACGGCGAAACCCTGGACCTCGTGCCGTTGCTGGCCGACCTGATCAGGCGCGACGCGCGCTGGCTCGACGCCCGCGAGATCGCGGCCATGCCCGACGGCGCGATCGTGCGGCTGCGCGCGCCGGGCGGGCGGCACGTCGAAGCGCGCGCTGCTCCGCTGAAGACCATCGTCGGCGCGATGGTGGACCTGCTGACCGACCCGCAGCGGGCGCAGCACCCGGGGCCGATCCGGCTGTCCACCTGGGAGGCGCATCGCCTCGAAGCGCTGCGCGACGGCCTGGCCGACACCCAGGTCGCACGCGCCGGCGAGCATGGCGCGTGGCAGGTGCAGGGCGAAGCGGGCGTCGCCGCCCTGACGAGGCGCCTGCGCGAGGCGGGCACGCCGCCGCCGGTGGCGGCGCCGGCAGGGCTGGGGCTCACCTTGCGCCCTTACCAGCTGCAGGGCCTGGCGTGGCTGCAATACCTGCGCGAGCATCACCTGGCCGGCATCCTGGCCGACGACATGGGCCTGGGCAAGACGGCGCAGGTGCTGGCCCATCTGCTGCTGGAGCGGCAGGCGGGGCGGCTCGACCGGCCCGCACTCGTGGTGCTGCCCACGTCGCTGCTCGCGAACTGGCAGGCCGAGGCGGCGCGCATCGCGCCGGCCCTGCGCACCCTCGTGCTGCAGGGCGCGCAGCGCCACCGGCAAGTCCGGCGCATCGGCGAGCACGACGTGGTGTTCACCACCTACCCGCTGCTGTGGCGCGACATCGAGTCGCTGCAGCAGCAGCCATGGCACCTGCTGATCCTCGACGAAGCCCAGATGGTCAAGAACGCCGGCAGCCGCGCGGCCGGTGCACTGCGGCGCCTGGACGCGCGCCATCGGCTGTGCGTCACGGGCACGCCGCTGGAAAACCACCTGGGCGAGCTCTGGGCGCACTTCGACCTGCTGATGCCCGGTTTCCTGGGAGATGCCCGCACGTTCGCGCGCCAGTGGCGCAGGCCGATCGAGACCCATGGCGAGACGCTGCGCGCGCAGCTGCTGGCGCAGCGCGTGCGGCCTTTCATCCTGCGAAGGCGCAAGGAGGACGTGGCGACCGAGCTGCCACCCAAGGTCGAGGTGATCCGCCGCGTGCAGCTGCACGGCGAGCAGCTGGCCTTGTACGAGAGCGTGCGCCTCGCGGCCGACGAGCAGGTCCGGCGAGTCCTTGCTCGCAGGAGCTTCGCCGGGGCGCAGATCGCGATCCTCGACGCGCTGCTGAAGCTGCGCCAGGTGTGCTGCGACCCGCGGCTCGTGAAGGGCGCCGCAGCGCCGCCGGCGGCGCCGGGCGCGAAGATCGGCCTGCTCGCCGACATGCTGCCCGCGCTGGTGGCAGAAGGCCGTCGGGTGCTGGTGTTCAGCCAGTTCACCGAGATGCTGGCGCTGGTGCAGCAGGCCTTGTCGGCGCTTGCGCTCCCGCACCTCGTGCTGACCGGCGAGACGCCGCCGCGCGAACGCGGCGACCTCGTGGCGCGGTTCCAGTCGAAGGAGCACGAACCGGTGATGCTGCTGAGCCTGAAGGCCGGCGGCGTGGGCCTGAACCTGACCGCGGCCGACACCGTGATCCACCTCGACCCGTGGTGGAACCCGGCGGTCGAACGCCAGGCCACCGACCGGGCGCACCGCATCGGCCAGGGCCAGACGGTGTTCGTCTACAAGCTCGTGGTGGAGGGCAGCATCGAAGAGCGGATGCTGGCGCTGCAGGAGCGAAAGGCGGCGCTGGCGGAGGGCGTGCTGGGCAGCGACACCGAGCGAGCGGTGAAGTTCGGCGAGGCCGATCTGCAGGGCTTGCTCGCGCCGCTGGACGCCGCGTAATCAACGCGCGAGGCCGGCGCGCCGGCGCCTGGCGCTGCGCCGCGCCAGGTCGACGAACGCCGCGGCGGCAGGTGACAGGCGCTTCATGCTGCGCACCGCGAGGCCCGTGGTGCGCCGCTGCGGCGGCGAGAAGCTGCGGTACACCACTCCGGGGGCGTCGTCCGGCAGCGCCATGCGGGCAGCAATCGCCACCGCGAGGTCCTGGGCCACGAATCCCAGGATGGAGCTCAGCTGCTCGAAGCGGTACAGCACCCGCGGCGATGCGCCGGCCTCGGCGAGCATGCGGTCGATGAGGGCGCCGCTGCCGGCGCCCGTGCGAATGAACGGCTCACCATCGAGGTCCCGCGGGTGCACGCTGCGCCGCTGGGCCAGCCTGTGGCCCTGTGGAAGGATGGCCACGAACTCGTCTTCGGCCAGCGGCACGGTCTCGAATCGGTCGTCGGGCAGGGTCACGAAGCCGACTTCCGCGCGCTGCTCCAGCAGCCAGCGGATCACCGTGGCATCGTCGTGCTCCTCGACCTGCACTTCCACCTGCGGCTGCACGCGCTGGTAGGCGGCCAGCAGCGAGGGCAGCAGGCGCAGCGACGAGGTCGATCCGAACGAGGCGATGCGCAGCGTGCCGCGCGCCATGCCGCGCGCGGTGGTGGCCTCCTGCAGCAGGGCTTCGCGCTGCTGCAGGATGTCGTTGGCGCGGGCCAGCAGGCGCGAGCCCGCCTCGGACAGCGTCGACTGCGCGCCCTCGCGCACCATCAGGGCCACGCCCAGCTCGGCTTCCAGCCCTCGAACGGCGTGGCTCACCGCGCTCTGGGTGATGCCCAGCAGCGCGGCCGCACGCGAGAAGCTGCCCGCCCGGGCGAGGGCGGCAAAGACCTCGAGTTGCGTGAAGGTCATGGCGGCGTCATGAGCTTTTTCTCATTTGTCGATGAGTTCGCAGGAGTGGATAGTACTGGCATGCACTCTCACGCCTCTGTTGTCGCGACCACCACGCCCGCCCGCTGGCCGGTCCACCTCAAGCTCGTCGGCATGGCCGCTCTGTGGGGGGCCTCCTGGCCTTCGGGGCGCGTGCTCGCGCAGGCGCTGCCGCCGCTCACCGCGGCGAGCTGGCGTTTCGGCATGGCGCTCGTGCTGCTGCTGGCGTGGCTGCAGGCGACTGGCGGAGCGTCACGCGTGCAGTCGCTGTCGCCGCGCCAATGGTTCGGGCTGGCCGCCGCGGGCGCCGTCGGCGTCTTCGCCTATGCGGTGTTCTTCATGCTGGGGCTGGCCCACGTGCCGGCCGGCCGCGCTGCGCTGGTCGTGACGACCAACCCGGTGCTCACGGCGCTCATCGCGGCCTGGTTGTTCGGGGAACGGCTCAACTGGAAGATCGGCGCCGGCATGGCCCTGGCGACGCTGGGTGCCGCCGTGGTGCTGACGCACGGCAGGCCCTGGGTGCTCCTCACGGGCGGCGTCGGATTCGGCGAGTTGCTGCTGCTCGGGTGCGTGGCGACCTGGGTGGCGTACACGCTGATGGGCCGGCGCCTGCTGGCCGGCATCGACCCGCTGGGCACCACCACCGTCACAGCCGCCTTCGGCCTGCTCATGCTGCTGGCGACGGCGCTGCTGGCCGAGGGGCCCGGTGCACTGGCCGCTCCGCTGCACGCGGGAGGGGAGGTCTGGCCGGCGCTCGGCTTCCTCGCCGTCGGCGCCACCGTGCTGGCCTATGCCTGGTATTTCGAGGGCGTGGCCGTGCTCGGCGCGGGCGCCGCGGCGGGTTACATCAGCCTCGTGCCGGTCTTCGGCGTGCTGTTCTCTGCGCTCTGGCTGGGCGAGCAGGTCGACCTTCCCATCCTGCTCGGCGGCCTGCTGGCGGTGGGCGGCATGGCGGTGATGCACCTGGCGCGACGCTAGGGCCAGCCGGCATCGGCGCTCCGGTCAATCGTGAACCGCGAGGGCCGCAAGGGGCGGCTCGGTGCCCGTTGCCTGCGCCCCCAGCGCCGGATCGCGTTCGACACGGTTGCGGCCGTTGGCCTTGGCGCGGTAGAGGGCAGAGTCGGCCCGGTGCAGCACGCTGTGCATGTCGTCGTGCAGCGGGTCGAGCACGGCGATGCCGATGCTCACGGTGATCGAAATCTCGCCGCCGGCGACCTGCACCGGGTCTGTCGACACGGCGCGCAGGATGCGTTCCGAGGTGTGCTGGGCGTTGTCGAGGTTGGCTCCGGGCAGCAGCGCCACGAACTCCTCGCCGCCCCAGCGGCCCAGGTGGTCGCCGTCGCGCAGTTCGGCCTGCAGGCGTCGCGCGACCGCGGCCAGGCAGGCGTCTCCGGTGCCGTGGCCGAAGCGGTCGTTGATCGACTTGAAGTGGTCGACGTCGACGAACAGCACGCCCAGCCCGCTGCCGCCGGCACGGGCTTCGCTCGACAGCGCGCGCAGCTGCATCTCGATCGCGCGCCGGCTCTGCAGTCCGGTCAGCATGTCCTGCTCGGCCATCTTGCGTGCGACGTCGCGTTCGCGGCGGAAGCCGAGCACGCGATCCGCGATACCCAGCGTCAGGGCCAGCGCCTCCCACACCGCGCCGAGCGCGTACAGGTACACGTCGTTCGCAGCGATGTCGACCAGGCCGGCGGCCTGCAGGCTGCGCATGGAGGTGGCAACGGTCAATGGAAGCCAGCCGGCGAGGAAGTAGTAGCCATAGCGATCGCGAGCCCGCGCTGCGCGCACCCCCAGGCCGATCATCAGCAGGTTGACCGCCAGCAGCACCGCGACCATCACCATGCCGAACCGGCTCGCGGGCCAGGGCCATGCAGCGATCCCGACCGCCGACAGCAGCAACGCGGCGCGCAGGCGGTCCATGAGCTGCACGAGCCGGGGCGCATGCCGCGCGACGTCGAGGAAGTCGCGGGCGAAGCCGACCGCGAAGCCGATGGCCGCTGTGGCGGCAGCCCATTGCCCGTGGATGCCCAGGCGCCCGAACCACTCGCCACCCGGCGCCGCATAGAGCAGCCCGGCGCTTGCGGTCATGAAGAGGATCAGGCTCAGCAGGTAGCAGGTGTAGTCGGCGAACATCCGCTCGCGCAGCGCGACCCAGTAGCAGCCGGCGATCACGGCGAATGCGATGAGGGACGCGTACATCGCGGCCGACACGATCAGGCGCGTCTTTTCGTACTCGCGCCACGCCTCTCCCGCCACGATGGAGAAGTCGACGTTGACCCGGTGGCCGTGCGCGAGATGCAGCAGCAGCGGGGCGCCGGGCTCGAGCGATGCCGGCAGCGGGAACACCAGTGCGATCGCCGAGCCGTCGCGCCCTGACGGCCGGACCTTGGTGCGCTCGATGCGCGTTCCGTCGGGCAGCAGGAGTTGCGCCGGCTCGGCGACCTGGCCTTCGACCACCAGCAGGGCCTTCGGCGGCAGCGCGCGAGGCGTGATGCGCACCCAGCTGCCGTTCTCCCGGTAAGGCAGCATCCGCTGCACGCGCCTGCCCTCGGCTTCCCACAGCGATGGCAGGTCGCCGTGGGCCGCCGGTGCGGCCGGCAACACGTCCGCCGGCAGATCGGCTGCGACGAGCCTCACGTTCAGCGCGACCTGCGCCAGGTCCGGCTGGCCGGCGCGGGCCGCGCAGGCCCCGCACAGCAGGAACGCAAGGCACAGCAGGGCGAGTCGGCGCAGCGCGACGGTCATGGGCGTCGGTGGGATCGGAGGGCGGGCCGGCGAGGTTAGCACCCGGCCTGCGGGTTTTCGCAGGGCCGCGAAGGCGCCGGTGCGGCGGATTGCACGGTTGACGTTCCGTCCGTTCCTTGACCCCACGGCAGCGTGGCGATTTTCATGAAACTACGATAGTTGCATGAAACGAGACAGCCGCCTTTCGGGCGTTCTCCATTGCCTGCTGCACGTGGCCGAGCTGGGGCGGCCCGCGACCTCGGAATGGCTTGCCGGGGCCATGCAGACCCATCCGGTCGTCATCCGCCGCCTCATGGCCGGCTTGCGCGACGCAGGCTTCGTTGCTTCGGCGAAGGGGCACGGAGGCGGATGGGTGCTTTGCTGCGCCCTCGAAGACATCACGCTGCGCGACATCCATGAAGCGGTGGGTGCACCCGAGCTGCTGGCCGTGGGCCACCGCGAGGAAAGCCCCGGCTGCCTGGTGGAGCAGGCGGTCAACGCCGCACTGGAACAGGCCTATCGCGATGCGCAGGTGCTGCTGCTCGAGCGGCTGGGCTCGGTCACGCTGGCCCAACTCGCGCGCGATTTCCACCGCCGGCTTTCCGAGAGCGGCCGGCCTCTTCACGAGGGAGTCCATCATGTTTGACGTGGCCATCGTCGGCGGAAGCTTTGCCGGCATGTCCGCCGCACTCCCGCTGGCCCGCGCTCGCCGGCGCGTGGCCGTCTTCGACACCGGCGAGCGCCGCAACCGCTTCGCCGCGAGTTCTCACGGCTTCCTTGCCCAGGACGGCCGGGAGCCGGGTGAGATCGTGGCCGAAGCGCGGGCGCAGCTGGCCGCATACGCCACGGTGCAGTGGATCGATGGCCGGGTGACCGACGTCACGGGAGCCCGGGACGCGTTCACGCTGAGGGCGGGTGATGCGGAGCACCGGGCCAGGCGGGTCATCCTCGCCATGGGCGTGGCCGATGCGCTGCCGGCCGTCGAGGGTCTCGCGCAGCGCTGGGGGCGCAGCGTCTTCCATTGCCCCTACTGCCATGGCTACGAGCTGCAGCAGGGCCGCGTCGGCGTGATCGCCTCGGCGCCGACCTCCGTGCACCAGGCGCTGCTGCTGCAGGAATGGGGCAGCGTCACCCTCTTCCTCAATGGTGCAGTGACCCTGACGGAGGAAGAGGCGCGCCAGTTGAGCTCGCGCGGCGTGGTGGTCGAAGCCACGCCGATTGCCGGCATTGCCGACGAAGCGCGCGTGCTGCTGGCCGACGGGCGCAGCCAGGCCTTTGCCGGTCTCTTCACCGCCAGCCGGACCGCGCCTGCATCGCCGCTCGCCGCACGGCTGGGCTGCGAGCACGAGGACAGCCCGATGGGGCGCTTCGTGAAGACCGGAGCGATGAAGGAGACCTCGGTTCCCGGCGTCTTTGCCTGCGGCGACCTGGCGCGTGCGGCCGGCAACGTGGCGCTGGCGGTGGGGGACGGGGCGCTTGCCGGCACGGCGGCGCACGCTTCGCTGGTGTTCCCGTCCTGACGGTGAAGGGGTGAAGGGCGCCCGGTGATGCAGGGCCTGCGCAGGCTCGGGCGCTCGCCCTCTGCCGCCCGAAACTCCTAGCCGATCTTGCGATTCGGGGTAACGCTTCGTACGGCGGGGGGGATCGCGCACGCTGCGTTCCGCTCGTCAGAGGTTCGTCATGACTGCGCTGTGGCGGTGCACTACGGTGCCACACCTTCAAGGGTGCACAAGGGTCTTGCGCATCACGGCGCTGGCCCGCTGATGAGGCCGGCAGCACGAACTCGAGCAAGGAGCGGCGAAGTGGTATCGGTATCCAAGGTCATGGAGCCTGCGCGGCTCATCGTGATCGGTTTGATGGGCGCATGCCTGGTGGCTTGCGGCGGTGGGGCCTCGGGTCCTTCGGCAGGCGCGGCCGTTCCGGAGACGCCGGCGTCCGTGCCGGGCACCTCCCCGACGCCGACACCGACAGCGACACCGACAGCGACGCCGACGCCGACACCGACACCGACGCCAACACCGACGCCAACACCGACGGCGACGCCGACGCCAACAGCGACACCGACACCAACAGCGACACCGACACCGACACCGACACCGACACCGACACCGACACCGACACCGACGCCATCGGGCGGGCAGGCCCAGGCCTACCGTTGGGGCAATGTCGCCATCGGCGGCGGAGGGTTCGTCACCGCGGTGATCCCGAGCAAGACGCAGCGGAATCTGTTCTACGCGCGCACCGATGTCGGCGGCGCCTATCGCTGGGACCATGCCGCAGGCCGCTGGGTGCCGCTGCTCGACGGCCTGTCCGAAGACGACGTGGGCCTGATGGGCGTGGAGTCGATGGCCCTGGATCCCAAGAACCCGGCCGTGGTCTACGTGCTGGCAGGGACCTCCTACTTCAGCAACGGCAAGACGGCGGTGATGCGTTCCACCGACTACGGCGCCAGCTTCGCGCGCGTCACCGACGTCAGCGCCCAGTTCCGCGTGCACGGCAACGGCATGGGCCGCGGCAACGGCGAGAAGATGCAGGTCGACCCGGGCAGCAGCAACGTGCTCTACGTCGGCTCGCGCAACAACGGCCTGTTCAAGAGCACCGATTCCGGCGCCAGCTTCTCGCGGGTGAACGCGTTGCCGGTGACCGGCACTCCCAACGAAGCCGGCATCAGCTTCGTGCTGCTGGACCCTTCGAGCGTGGCCAACGGCGTCGCGCAGCGCATCTTCGTGGGCGTGTCGCGCTACGGCTCGGTCGGCGCGAACCTCTACCGCAGCAACGACGCCGGTGCCACCTTCAGCGCGGTGACCAACGCGCCGGCCGGGTTCATCCCGCAGCGCGCGGCCCTGGCCGGCGATGGAAACCTCTACATCACCTACGCCACCGGCTCCGGCCCGCACGGCGACTCGAGGAGTCTCAACCCGCCCGAACCCATGGACGCGGGCCAGGTGTGGAAGTACAGCGTCGCGGGCGGCGCCTGGACCAACGTCACACCCGCAGGCATCACCGGGGCCTTCTCCGGTGTCTCGGTGGACCCCGGGAACCCGCAGCGGGTGCTGGTCTCCACCGTCAACAACTGGCTGCAGCAGGGCGGCGGCTGGGGTGACCATTTCTTCCTCTCGACCAACGGCGGGGCCACCTGGACCGACGTGGTGGCCCGCGGCTTCGCGCTCGACACCAACGGCGTGAGCTGGGTGGGCAACAACACCATCCACTGGGCGAACGGCATCGAGTTCGACCCGTTCGACAGCAAGGCGGCCTGGGTCACCTCGGGCAACGGCGTCTTCCGCACCGCCAATCTCGATGCGGTGCCGACGACCTGGACCTTTGCCGTCAAGGGGCTCGAGGAAACGGTGCCGCTGGGCCTGGTGAGCGTGCCCGGCGGGCCGCTGCTGTCGGTGATCGGCGACTACGACGGGTATCGCCACACCGACGTGAACGCGTATGCGCCCATCCACACGCCGCGCATCGGCACCACGACCGGCTTGGCGGTCGCGGCGGCCAATACTTCCGTCGTCGCGCGGGTGGGGCGCGACAAGCTCTATCGCTCTGCCGACACGGGCGTCACCTGGACGCAGGTGCCGGTGGCGCCCGTCTCGTCGATCACAGAGGGCGTGCTCGCGTTGTCGGCGGACGGCGGGACCCTGCTGCACACGATGACGGCCGGCGGCGTGGTGGCCACCTACCGCTCGAGCAACTTCGCGAATCCCGCGCCGACCTGGAGCGCTGTCTCCGGCCTGAACGGTCGCGCCGTGCGGCCCGCCGGCGACCCGGTGAGGTCCGCCAGGTTCTATGCCTACGACAGCAGCAACGGCCAGGTGCTGACCAGCAACGACGGCGGCGCCAGCTTCGCGGTGTCGGCCACGGTCGCTGCGGGCGGCTCCACGAGGGTCGCTGTCGCCCCCGGCCGCGAGGGGGACGTGTGGATCCCGCTGCGGGACGGCGGCCTGGTGCGCTCCACCAACGCGGGCGCTTCGTTCAGCCGGCTGTCCAACGTGACCTCCTGCGCGGCCGTGGGGTTTGGCAAGGCACCGGCCGGTGCGAGCTACCCCACGGTGTTCATCTGGGGCGCCGCGGGCGGCGGCAAGCGGGGCCTCTACCGTTCGGTCGATGCTGGCGCGAGCTGGACCCGCATCAACGATGACGCCCACCAGTTCGGCGGCCCCGGCAACGGCCAGTTCGTCGTGGGCGACATGAACACCGAAGGCGTGGTGTACATGAGCACGGTGGGCCGAGGCATCGTCTACGGCGCTCCGGCAACCGCCCCTTGAGGGGTGCTCTTCAATGCGTTCACGAGCCTTTCGACGGATCGACACGATGAATCGACGCTTCTCTTTCTGGCTGGTGGCCGCGCTCTTGGCCACCCTGGGCGCGGTTTCAGGCTGCGGCGGTGACAACACGCCTGACCCTGCTTCGACGCCTACTCCGACTCCGACTCCGACGCCCACTCCGACGCCCACTCCGA
>CAMLNA010000132.1 GCA_946481025.1 uncultured Rivibacter sp. | reverse complement strand
ACAGCGCGAGCGCCGAGTTCTTGCCGTAGTGGTAGGCGACCACGCCATGGCCGCCGTCGAGCGTGCCCTTGTTCACCGCCTCCAGCAGCTGGAAGGCCGGCACCACCGCGCCGGAAGGCAGCACTTCGATCTTGAGGCGGCCGCCTGCCATGTCGTTCACCTTCTTGGCGAAGTCGTTGGCGTACTCATGAAAGATGTCCTTGGCCGGCCAGGTGCTCTGGAAGCGCAGCGCAGTGGTCTGCGCGTTCGAGACCATCGGTGCGGCCATCGCGCCGGCGCCCACCGCGGTGGCGGAGGCCCGCTTGAGGAAGCGGCGGCGTGCTTGCGGGGTCGGTGTGCTCATGGCGTCTCCTGGGGTGTGGGTTTCGCTGGGCTTGTGGACCCCGCAGCCCCGGCTGATCGAGCCCGGGCTGCGAGTGCACACCGATCGTAGACAGCGCAACCTGCTGCGCATGAGGCGGAAAACCCGCCCTTCGCGCGCGCCCAACGCACAAACTGCGCGATGTGCGGGCGCGAGGCTGCTGCGGCGCAGCAGCCTCGCAACAATCAGCCGGCGAAACCGACGCGAGCCAGCGCCCGCTGCACATGCTCGTTGGCGTGGGCGACGTCGACCTTGATGCGGGGATGCGCCGCCCGCCAGACACGGAAGACCTCATCGGCGAATCCCTGCTGCATCTGCGAGACCCCGGTGAAATCGAACGTGACGGCCTCAAATCGCTCGAGGCCCATGACCAGCCGCTTGCCCTGCGACCTGGACACCAGCGAACCATCGGCTTGCTCGAGCAACGCCACGCTCACCAGCGTTCGTGTGAACCGCAATTCCGGCTGAGGACAGAACTGGTCGAACAGCTCCTTGAGCGCACGCGGATTGCTCCGGCTGACCTTGAACCGAAGTCGAGTGCCAACAACTTTTTCATTCGGGCTCTCGAAGAGCCACGGCGCATCGGCCGACGACACCGACACGCCCACTCCGCCTGACTGGAGACAGAACCACTCACAGGCACGCGACGAAAAGAAGATGCCTTCGCCGGTGTGCCTGGACGGATCGGTAGTCACCTTTCCCTTGCTGAGCAATAGCGCAGCGTCGATGTCTGATTCCAACTCCAGGCAGCTGCGGATGCCGGCAAAAACGCCGCGCCCATCATCGTCAATGCGAACGGCAACCGACTGATCATTCCAATCGAAGCTCACTGCCGCCCTGGTAGCCCCAGCGTGGTCGAGCACGTTGTTGAGCATCTCGGTACATACGTACTCCAAGACGCTCAGGCAAGCGTCCTCGACGCCCGCCGCCTTGAGCACGGGGCGCATCTGCTGAGCCCAGACGCGAAACTCGTCGAAGGGCAACGGAGCAGTGAACTGATGCCGCAACACGGTGTCCATGCGGCAAGTGTAGGACGGCGCCTCAGCCCAGCGCGCGGCCGATGAGGATGCGCTGCACGTCGGAGGTGCCTTCGTAGATCTGGCACACGCGCACGTCGCGGTAGATGCGCTCCACCGGGAAGTCGCTCACGTAGCCGTAGCCGCCGTGGATCTGGATCGCATCGGAGCAGACGCGTTCGGCCATCTCGGTGGCGTAGAGCTTGGCCATGGCCGCCTCTTTCAGGCAGGGGCGGCCGGCGTCCTTCAGGCTGGCGGCATGGTGGATGAGCTGGCGCGCCGCCTCGATGCGGGTGGCCATGTCGGCCAGGCGGAACTGCACCGCCTGGTGCTCGAAGATGGGCTGGCCGAAGGCCACGCGCTCGCGGCTGTAGCGCAGCGCCGCCTCGAAGGCCGCGCGTGCCATGCCCACCGCCTGCGAGGCGATGCCGATGCGCCCGCCCTCCAGCCCCGAGAGGGCGATCTTCAGGCCCTGGCCTTCTTCGCCGATGAGGTTCTCGGCCGGCACGCGGCAGTTCTCGAACAGGATCTGCGCGGTGTCGCTGGCATGCTGGCCCATCTTGTCCTCGAGCCGCGCCACGGTGTAGCCGGGCGTGGCGGTGGGCACGATGAAGGCGCTGATGCCCTTCTTGCCGGCCGCCTTGTCGGTGACCGCCATCACGATGGCGACGTCGCCGTTCTTGCCGCTGGTGATGAACTGCTTGACGCCGTTGAGCAGGTAGTGGTCGCCGTCCCTGGTGGCGGTGGTCTTGAGGCCGGAGGCTTCGGAGCCGACGTGCGGCTCGGTGAGGCAGAAGGCGCCCAGCATGTCGCCGCGTGCCAGCGGCCGCAGCCAGCGCTCCTTCTGTGCCTCGCTGGCCCAGCCCATGAGGATGGAGCACACCGGGCAGTTGTTGACACTCACGACGGTGGACGTGGCGCCGTCACCGGCGGCGATCTCTTCGAGGATGAGCGAGAGGCTCAGGTAGTCCAGCCCCGCGCCGTCCCATTCGGCGGGCACGGCCACGCCGTAGCAGCCGAGCCCGGCCAGTCCCTTGAGTTCGGCGGCGGGG
Organism: uncultured Rivibacter sp.; assembly: GCA_946481025.1. The sequence continues at coordinate 9,335 of CAMLNA010000132.1, read as the reverse complement.
AAGTGGCCGGTCTTGTCCCATTCGGCCGCCCTGGGGGCGATGTTGTCCTGCACGTAGGCGCGCACGGCGTCTTGCACGGCGCGGTGGTCTTCACTGAGCAGCATGTTGCTTCATCTCGCTGATGTTTTCCTGGTAGGCCGTGCACAGCACGACGCGCGGCCCTTGGGGCATGCGGGCCAGGTTGTAGCCGGTGCAAAAACGCTGCAGCACGGAGCCGTCGGCGCGGCTGAGGGTCCAGCGCACGTTGGCGAACGCGCCGTCTGCGCCCAGCGCCGTGTGCGCCACCATCTCGAAGTCGGCCCGGTGGTAGCCGTTGCTTCGATACAGCTCGCACAGCGCGCGATGGTTGGCCCGCATCGGCGCTTCTTCCACCCATTGGGTCAACGTGGCATGCGCCTCGCCGTCACGCGTGTGCACGATGCCGCTGGGCGTGTGCCACAGCTGCGCCACCGCATCGCCGTCGAGGCGGTTGAAGGCATCTCGGTAGGCCTCGAAGAAGGCCTGCGTCTCCTCGGGCGTCATCGGTACCGCTACCAGTCCAGCGGCTGGCCGTCGTGGTTGAGGAAGCGCCCGGTGTCTGCAGGCGAGAGCCGGGCCAGCGTGCCCCGCATGTCGCCCACGCTTTGCTCCACCGGCAGGTCGGCGTTGGCGCCGCCCATGTCGGTGCGCACCCAGCCCGGGTGGAAGGCCACGCAGATGGCACGCTCGCCCAGCACCAGGGACACGTCCTTGAGCACCGAGTTCACGGCCGCCTTGGAGGCGCGGTAGAGCCAGCTCGATGCGCTGGTGCGCAGGCCCATCGAGCCCATGCGCGACGACAGCACGGCGAGCTTCGCGCCGGGCGCGAGTGCATCGGCCAGCTGCGGGATCACCTGCATGGGGCCGAGCACGTTGGTGCGCATCACGGCGTCGAAGTCGGCGAGGCTGGGCGTGTCGAGCGCCGTGGTGCGCGGGCCGATGACCCCGGCGTTGACGACGGCCACGTCGAAGCTTTCGCCGTCGATGCGCCAGGCCAGGCCCGATACGCTCGCGGCGTCGGCCACGTCGAGCGCGAAGCTCTTGCAGCCGATGGCCTGCAGCTTCGCGAGGCCTTCGTCGCTGCGCGCGGTGGCGACCACCCGGTCGCCGGCCTCGCGGTACTGCCGGGCGAACTCGAATCCGATGCCGCGCGAGGCGCCGATGATGAGGATGTTCATGAGGTGGTGTTTGGAGATCCGTCGGGGGGCTTCGATACCTCAGCCCGAACGGAGGTCGTTTGCTGATGGCGAACTGAAAACTCCCGTTCGGGCTGAGGTATCGAAGCCCCCGCAGCAGACTTCGCAAGATGCTTCGGCAGCGGATGCCTGGTCCCCCACGCATGACGCTGTATTGCCACCCAGTCACCCCGCATCAACGCCTCCTTCTTGGTTCGGCTCCAGCCCTTGATCCTCATTTCGGCGGCCAAGGCCTCGTCTCGAGTGGCGAACTCCTGCGACCAGCAGAGCGAGACCGGGCGACGCATGGCGGTGTATCCCGAAACCTCGCCCGCTTGGTGCGACGCCACGCGTCGTTCGAGGTCGTCGGTGTGGCCAACGTAGTACGAACGGTCCCCGCAACGCAGGATGTAGGCAAAGAACGCCATGGTTCGCCTTCTCTCGTCGGAGGGCTTCGATACCTCAGCCCGAACGGAAGAGGTATCGACGCGCACGCATCGGCCGAGGCGGGCACTGTCAGGCCAGCTCGACCGCCATCGCCGTGGCCTCGCCGCCGCCGATGCACAGCGCGGCCACGCCCTTCCTGAGACCGTGCTTGCGCAGGGCGCCCAGCAGCGTGACCACGATGCGTGCGCCGCTGGCACCGATGGGGTGGCCCAGCGCGACCGCGCCGCCATGGATGTTGACCTTCTCGTGCGGCAGCTTGTGCTCGTGCATGGCGGCCATGGCCACCGCGGCGAAGGCTTCGTTGATCTCCCACAGGTCCACGTCCCTGGCGGCCCAGCCGGTCTTCCTGAGTACCTTGTCGATGGCGCCCACCGGCGCGGTGGTGAACCACTCGGGCGCCTGGGCGTGCACCGCGTGCGCGGCGATGCGCGCCAGCGGCTTCAGGCCGCGCTTTTCGGCGTCGGACTGACGCATCAGCACCAGCGCCGAGGCGCCGTCGGAGATGCTGGACGACGTGGCGGCAGTGATGGAGCCGTCTTTCTTGAAGGCCGGCTTGAGCGCCGGGATCTTGTCGAGCTTGGCCTTGAAGGGCTGCTCGTCCTTGGTGATCTGCACTTCGCCGCCCTTGCCGGCCACGGCCACCGGAGCGATCTCCCAGTCGAAGCTGCCGTCGCTGTTGGCCTTGACGGCACGCTCGGTGGAGGCGATGGCGAAGGCGTCCTGCGCCTCGCGGGTGAAGCTGTACTTGGCCACGCAGTTCTCGGCGAACACGCCCATCGCCTTGCCGCGCTCGTAGGCGTCTTCCAGGCCGTCGAGCGCCATGTGGTCGTACACCGCCGAGGCGCCGTACTTGATGCCCTTGCGGGCGAACATGAGGTGCGGCGCGTTGGTCATGCTTTCCATGCCGCCGGCCACTACCACGGAGGCACTGCCCGCGGCCAGCATGTCGTGCGCGAACATCATGGCGCGCATGCCCGAGCCGCACATCTTGCTCAGGGTGACGGCCCCCGCCGAGTCCGGCAGGCCGGCGCGGCGCAGCGCCTGGCGCGCCGGTGCCTGGCCCTGGCCGGCCATCAGGCAGTTGCCCAGCAGCACCTCGTCGACCGCGTCGCCCGGCACGCCGGCGCGTTCGACCGCGGCCTTGATGGCCACCGCGCCCAGCTCCCAGGCGGCGAGCGACGAAAAATCACCCAGCAGGCCGGCGATGGGCGTGCGGGCGGCAGACACGATGACGATGGGGTCGGTGGACATGAGGCTCTCCTTCACGGGTCGAACGAAGACTGCGGTTCAGGCCGCTGCCGTTGCGTTGGCGGCGGCAGCGGTGGGCGAACGCCGCTGCCGCTTGAAGCGGCGCTCGGCGTCGTAGGGGAAGACGTCGTGCACGTGGCCGGCGCGGATGCGTTCCTGGTGGCCCTGCCAGAACGCCGGGTCCAGCAGGTCGCCATGGTGCTTCAGGAACACGTCGCGCACGGTCGGGTTGCCCAGCAGGAAGGGGCCGAAGGTCTCGGGGAAGACGTCCTTCGGGCCCACGCTGTACCAGACCTCGCCGGAGAGTTCTTCCTCTTCGGTGCGCGGCTGCGGCACGTGGCGGAAGTTCACGTCGGTGAGGTACTCGATCTCGTCGTAGTCGTAGAACACCACCTTGCCGTGGCGGGTGACGCCGAAGTTCTTCCAGAGCATGTCGCCCGGGAAGATGTTCGCCGCGACGAGGTCCTTGATGGCGTTGCCGTACTCGACGACCGCATGCTCGATCTGCTGCGGCGTCGCGTCGTGCAGGTAGATGTTGAGCGGGATCATGCGCCGCTCGATGTAGCAATGCCTGATGACGAGGTCGTCGCCGTCCTCTTCGACCAGGCTCGGGCAGAAATGCTTGAGCTCCGCGACCAGCTCTTCCTCGAAACGCTGGCGCGGAAACGCCACGTTCGAATACTCGAGCGTGTCGGCCATCCGGCCCACCCGGTCGTGCTGCTTCACCAGCAGGTACTTGCCCTTGATCTGCTCGCGGGTGGTGTCCTTCTGCGGCGGATAGAAGTCCTTGATGACCTTGAAGACGTACGGAAACGACGGCAGGTCGAACACCAGCATCACCATGCCCTTGATGCCGGGCGCGATGCGGAACCTGTCGCTCGAGTGGCGCAGATGGAACAGGAAGTCGCGGTAGAAGATGTTCTTGCCCTGCTTCTGCAAGCCGAGCGTGTTGTAGATCTCCGAGCGCGGCTTGCGCGGCATCAGCGAGCGCAGGAAATGCACGTAGGCGGCCGGGATGTCCATCTCGACCATGAAGTAGGCGCGCGCGAAGCTGAACAGCATCTGCAGGTCGTCTTCGCCGAACAGCGCCGTGTCGATGTAGAGCTGGCGCCGCGAGTTGTGCAGGATCGGCAGCGCGAACGGGATCTCGCGGAAGCCGTTGACGATCTTGCCGACGACGTAGGCGCCCTTGTTGCGGAAGAACAGCGACGAGAGCACCTGCACCTGGAAGTTGATGCGCAGGCGCACGTCGCCGAACTGGTGCCGCAGCTCCCTGAGCACCATGTCGATGTCGCGGCCGAGGTCCTCGAACTCCAGCGCCAGCTGGAAGTTGTCGACGATGCGCAGCATCGTCTCGCGCAGGGTCTCGCGCGTGGGGTAGTAGGCGCGGTAGGTGGGCAGCGACGCCGGCTCCTCGTTTTCGATGTACTCGGTGGACATCACCGGGCGCACGAAGATGAAGTCGTTGTTGAAGTAGCTGCGGTGCAGGATCTTCGTGGTGACCGAATTGAAGAAGGTCTCGGCGAGTTCGGGCTGCAGGTGGCGCGTGAGCAGGCCGATGTAGTGCAGTTTCACCTGCTGCCACACGTCCATGGGCACGCGGCTCGCGCCGAACTCGTGCTCCAGGCGCTCCACGCATTCGTCGACCCGCTTGTCGTAGAACTCGATGCGCTCGCGCTGCGCACGCTGCTGGCCGTGCCAGTCGGCCTGCTCGAAGCGCTGCTTGGCGGCCGCGCTCACCTCGCGGAACAGCCGGTAGTGGCGGTCGAACCCCTCCAGCATGGCCTGCGCGATGTCGAAGGCGCGCGAGTCGGTGAGCTGGGTGGGGAACATGGCCGGTCAGGGATTGCGGATGTCGAGCAACGGGGCGGGCGCGGTGTCGGCGTTGTCTTCGTAGCGCCGGTGCAGCGCGGCCAGCGCCTGCTCGTACGCGCGCGGCACGTCCTCCGGCCGGGTCACCGTCATGCGCAGGTCCTTCAGCAGGCCGTTGTGCAGGCCATAGACCCAGCCGTGCACCACCACCTCCTGGCCGCGCTGCCAGGCGTCCTGCACCACGGTGGTCTGGCACACGTTGAGCGCCTGCTCGAGCACGTTGAGCTCGCACAGCGCGTTGACGCGGCGCGCCGGCGCCACGCTGTCGATCCAGTGCTGGTGGCGGTTGCGCACGTCCTGCACGTGGCGCAGCCAGTTGTCCACCAGGCCCACGCGCAGGTCTTCGAGAGCGGCCTTCACGCCGCCGCAGTTGGAATGCCCCACCACGATGATGTGCTTGACGCGCAGGGCGTCGATGGCGAACTGGATCACCGACAGGCAGTTGAGGTCGGAGTGCGCCACCACGTTGGCCACGTTGCGGTGCACGAACAGCTCGCCGGGCAGCAGGCCCACCAGCTCGTTGGCCGGCACGCGGCTGTCGGCGCAGCCGATCCACAGGTATTGGGGGGCCTGCTGCTTGAGCAGGCGCGTGAAGAAGCCGGGCTCGCGCGACTCGGTGCGGGCGGCCCATTCACGGTTGCTGTCGAAGAGTTCCTTGAGGTCTGTGGTCATGTGTGGAGGCCGGTGCGGCAGAGGGCCACAGCAGCCTTCGACAGTTTACGCAGGGGCGTCAAGTGCTCGCCCGTCACATCGTCTCCGCGAACAGCTCGCGGCCGATCAGCATGCGACGGATCTCGCTGGTGCCGGCGCCGATCTCGTACAGCTTGGCATCGCGCCACAGGCGGCCCAGCGGGTATTCATTGATGTAGCCGTTGCCGCCGAACACCTGGATGCCTTCGCCGGCCATCCAGGTGGCCTTCTCGGCGCACCAGAGGATCACGCTGGCACAGTCCTTGCGCACCTGGCGCACATGTTCGCTGCCCAGCGAGTCGAGGTTCTTGCCCACCGTGTAGCAGAAGGCGCGTGCGGCCTGCAGCACGGTGTACATGTCGGCCACCTTGCCCTGGATGAGCTGGAACTCGCCGATGCTCTGGCCGAACTGCTTGCGGTCGTGGATGTAGGGCACCACGTTGTCCATCACCGCCTGCATGATCCCGATGGGCCCGGCCGCCAGCACCGCACGTTCGTAGTCGAGGCCGCTCATCAGCACCTTGGCGCCGCCGTTGAGGTGGCCCAGGATGTTCTCGGCCGGCACCTCCACGTTCTGGAACACCAGCTCGCCGGTGTGCGAGCCCCGCATGCCCAGCTTGCTGAGCTTCTGGGCGATCGAGAAGCCCTTCATGCCCTTCTCGATGAGGAAGGCGGTCACGCCGCGCGCCCCCAGCTCGGGTTCGGTCTTGGCGTAGACCACCAGCGTGTCGGCATCGGGGCCGTTGGTGATCCACATCTTGCTGCCGTTGAGCAGGTAGCAGCCACCCTTGTCCTCGGCCTTCAGCTTCATGCTGATGACGTCGGAGCCGGCGCCCGGCTCGCTCATCGCCAGCGCGCCCACGTGTTCGCCGCTGATGAGCTTCGGCAGGTATTTCTTCTTCTGCGCCTCGTTGCCGTTGCGCTTGATCTGGTTGACGCACAGGTTGGAATGCGCGCCGTAGGACAGCCCCACCGAGGCCGAGGCGCGGCTGATCTCTTCCATGGCCACCATGTGCGCCAGGTAGCCCATGTTGGCGCCGCCGTACTCTTCGCTCACGGTGATGCCCAGCACGCCCAGCTCGCCCATCTTGCGCCACAGGTCCATCGGGAACTGGTCGGTCTCGTCGATGGCGGCCGCGCGCGGCGCGATCTCGGCCTGCGCGAAGTCGCGCACCGCGTCGCGCAGCGCGTCGATGTCGTCGCCGAGCATGAAGTTCAGGCCGGGCAGGTTCATGGTTTGTCTCCTTCGATCAGTGTTTGACGTCGTCGCGGCCGGTCACCGCCATCACGGTGGCGGTCATGGTCGCGATCAGCTTCTCTTTGCCGTCAGTGTCGAACTGCAGGGCGCGCCCGTCCACCACGCTGATGGTGCGGCCGGGCTTGACCACCTGCCCTTCGAAACGGAAGTGCGGCCCCTTCGCCGGCGCCAGCAGGTTCACCTTGAATTCGATGGTGAGCACCGCGGCATCGGGCGGCATCAGGCTGAAGGCCGCGTAGCCGCAGGCGGAGTCGAGCGCGGTCGACACGATGCCGGCATGCACGAAGCCGTGCTGCTGCGTGAACGGCGCCTGGTGCGCCATGGCGAGCACCACCCGGCCGGGCTCCACCGCCTCGAGCGAAACACCGAGCGTGGCCATCGCGGCCTGGCGCGCGAAGGACGCACGCACGCGTGCTGGGAAGTCGGGATCGGCCGGGCGCATTTCAAATTGACGTTTACGTAAACGTCAATACTAGCAGGACGGCCGGGATGCGGGCGATGTTCCGGGCGGGGCGGTCGGGTATCCGCCGGACGGTCAGGCGGATTTCTTGCGCTCGTTCTCGGCCTGCGCCAGCAGCCGGCGCGACTCCTTTTCGTGAGCGCGCACTTCGTCGAGCGTCACCTGCAGGTCGGCCATCTGCTGCTCGAGCTGCTCGCGGTGCGCCGCCAGCACCACCAGGAACTTCCTGAGCTGCGGCACCGTGTCGCGGGGCGACTCGTACATGTCCACCAGCTCCTTCACCTCGGCGAGGCTCAGGCCCAGCCGCTTGCCGCGCAAGGTGAGCTTGAGCCGGGTGCGGTCGCGATGGGTGTAGACCCGGTTGCGTCCGTTCGGCCCGTCGCGTTCCGGGCTCAGCAGGCCGCAGTCTTCATAGAAGCGGATCGCGCGCGTGGTCAGGTCGAATTCGCGCGCCAGTTCGCTGATGGTGTAGGTGGGCGCGGCCCGGGCCGGGTCGGCTGCAACTTGCGAGACAGCGGAGTTGGGCATGGCTGCCTAGAATGGGTCAGTTGACGTTTACGTAAATGTAAATCGAAACCACCCCCGTAGCGCCTGCGGCGCTCCCCCTCAAGGGGGCGACGCCGGTGGACCGGCGCAGCCGGATCCACGGCGTCCACTCCCACTTTGCGTGATGCGGCAGGAGCAGTGACTTGAACCAGCTTGAACACCAACTCGACTACCCGCTGGGTGACGTCTTGCCTGCCTCCGGCACGGCGCTCGACGTGGCGCCCGGAGTGCGCTGGGTGCGCATGGGGCTGCCGTTCGCGCTGGACCACATCAACCTCTGGCTGCTGCGCGACGAACTGGACGGCCGGGCGGGCTGGACCATCGTCGATTGCGGCATTGCCGACGACACGACCCGCACCGCCTGGGAACAGGTGTTCGCCGGCCACCTCGACGGCCTGCCGGTGCTGCGCGTGATCGTCACCCACATGCACCCCGACCACATCGGCCTCGCGTCGTGGCTCACCGCGAAGTGGCAGTGCCGCCTGTGGGTCAGCGCCACCGACTACAACGCCGCCCGCCTGGCCACGGCCAGCACCACCGGCTACGGCGGCGATGCGGCGGCGGCGCACTTCGCGCGCCACGGGCTGGCCGATCCGGAATCCATTGCCAAGGTGAGGGCGCGGTCGAACTACTACGCGTCGATGGTCCCTGCGGTTCCCTCGAGCTTCCGGCGACTGCTCGACGCCCAGGTGGTGCGCATCGGCGGCCGCGAGTGGCGCTGCATTGCCGGCTACGGCCACGCCCCCGAACACATGAGCCTCTTCAGCGAAGCGCTGCGCGTGATGATCTCCGGCGACATGGTGCTGCCGCGCATTTCCACCAACGTGAGCGTCATCGACGTCGAACCCGAAGCGAACCCGCTCGCGCTCTACCTGGAGTCCATCGAGCGCCTGCGCACCCTTCCCGCCGATACCCTGGTGCTGCCCGCCCATGGCCGCCCATTCACCGGCCTTCACACCCGCATCGACCAGCTGCAGGCCCACCACGACGAGCGCTTCGCCGAAGTGACGGCAGCCTGCGCAGCAAGGCCCTGCAGCGCGGCCGACGTGCTGCCGGTGCTCTTCAAGCGCGCGCTCGACCTGCACCAGACCACCTTCGCCATGGGGGAGGCGATCGCGCACCTGCATGCGTTGTGGCACGCAGGCCAGCTCGTGCGCACGCAGGACGCGCAAGGCGTCTACCGCTTCGCGCCTGCGTGACCGGCAAGATCGGTCGCGTGCGCACCACGGCGCACCGCCAACTATTTGGCTGAATCACGACGCCCGCCGTGGCAAGTGCGGCCTGCCGCTCCAGGAGCGCCCGGCGCCGCATAGCATCGCGACGGCGCGTCGATCGACCGTGATCGGTCCGCACGATGCCACCAGTGGCGCCACCAGTTCCATCACCTCGCAAGGACTCATGAAGCAACTCTCCCTTGGCCTGGTTGCAGCGGCAGCACTCGCCGGCTGCGCCGGCAACCCCAGCGCTCCGCCCGCCGCCCAACCGACCGCGGCAGCACCCGCGCCGACCGCCGGCACATCAGCCGCCGCACCGGCCCCCGCACCGGCCCCCGCTCCGGCCCCCGCTCCGGCCCCCGCACCGGCCAGCACCAAGATGATCAAGGCCGCCATGGAAGAGTCGG
>CAMLNA010000131.1 GCA_946481025.1 uncultured Rivibacter sp. | reverse complement strand
TTTATCGGCGCCAACATCGTCCAGGGGCTCAACAAGCTCGGCATCGACGACGTCATCGCCGTCGACAACCTCACCAACGGCCCCAAGTTCAAGAACCTGCTGAGCGCACGCATTTCGGACTACTTCGACAAGACCGACTTCTACGCCCGCTTCGCCCGCGGCGAGTTCGGCAAGGTCGAAGCGGTGTTCCACGAAGGCGCCTGCTCCGACACGATGGAGCACAACGGGCGCTACATGCTCGACACCAACTACCGCTGCTCGAAGGACCTGCTCGACGCCTGCATGGCCCAGGGCACGCGGCTGCTGTACGCGTCGTCGGCCGCCACCTATGGCGCGAGCACCACCTTCCGCGAGGAGCCGGCCTTCGAGCAGCCGCTCAACGTCTACGGCTATTCGAAGCTGCTGTTCGACCAGGTGGTGCGCCGCCACCTGGCGGTGTCGCCGGTGCAGGTGGCGGGCTTTCGCTACTTCAACGTCTACGGCCCGCGCGAGCAGCACAAGGGCCGCATGGCCTCGGTGGCCTTCCACCACTTCCACCAGTTCCGCGAGAACGGGCAGGTGAAGCTGTTCGGCGAATACGCGGGCTACAGCCCCGGCCAGCAACAGCGGGACTTCGTGTTCGTCGACGACGTGGTGGCCGTGAACCTGTGGTTCTTCGAGCACCCCACCGCACGTGGCATCTTCAACCTGGGCAGCGGCAAGGCCCAGCCTTTCAACGACGTGGCGCATGCCACCGTGAACGCCTGCCGTTCGCTCAAGGGCGAAGCACCCCTGTCGCTCGACCAGCAGGTACAGCAGGGGCTGGTGGGCTACATCCCCTTTCCGGAGGCCCTGGTCGGCAAGTACCAGTGCCACACCGAAGCCGACCTGACGGCACTGCGCAATGCCGGCTGCGAACACGCGTTCGCCGACGTGGCGACGGGCGTCAAACGATACGTGGAGTGGCTCGCGCAGCAGCCGGCCTGAGGCACCACCTCAGGCGATGCACGTGCGGTTCTTGCCGGTGCGCTTGGCTTCGTAGAGCGCCTCGTCGGCGCGGTCGAGGGTTTCTTCGACCCGCTCGCCGACTCGAAACAGCGTGACCCCCGCCGAGAACGTCACGAAGGTCTGCTTGTTCTCGTGCATGAAGAGCTCGGCCGACAGCGCGCGCTGCAGCCGGGTGAGCACTTGCTGCGCCTCGGTGACCGGCGTGTCCGGCAGCAGCACGACGAACTCCTCACCGCCGTAGCGCGCCAGCGTGTCGCTGGGCCGCAGGGCCTGCTTCACCCGCTGCGCGAGGAACTTCAACGCTTCGTCGCCGGTCGTGTGGCCGAACTGGTCGTTGAGCTTCTTGAAGTCGTCGACGTCGATGAGGCCCACCGCCAGGCTGCCTGCCCCGTCGCCGCCGGCACGCTCGACGCGCGACCGCTCGACCTCGAAGGCCTGCAGCATGCCGCGCCGGTTGGCCACCTGCGTGAGCTGGTCGGTCGACACCTCGTCGGACAGGCGCTTGAGCTCGGCTTCGAGCTGGCGCACGCGTTCGGACATCTGCTCGGCCATCGTGTGCTCGGCCTGCAGGCGTTCCTGCGTCTGGCTCACCACGCCATGCACCGTGCGCGTCTCCTCGACCATTTCGCGCACCACACCGGCCAGGCTCTCCAGCGAATCGGCGCTCTCGATCACGTCGGCATAGCGCACCACGCTGTCCTGGAAGCGGCCGGTGTGCGTGCCCAGCTCGGCAATCTCCTGGAGCATGCGGTTGATCGACAGCTTGAGCGCCTCGCGCGCCTGCGCCCGCTCGATGCGCAGCTGCTGCTGCCGCATGCGCGTGCCGTGCAACAGGTCGCCCACCGAGCGCACGCTGCGTGCGGTGAGGCCGTCGCCGAGCTGCGTGCGCATCGCGTCGCACTGGCCGCGCACCCACGAATCGTCCTCGGCCAGGTCGGTCAGGCCTTCGGTCAGCTCGTAGCAGAGCACGCCGAGCTGGGCGACGAGATGGTGGCGATGCTGCAGCACCCGCTGCGCCTGCGCGCAGGCCTCGGCCACTTCGGCGGCCAGGGCCGCATGGGCGGCGCCGGGCGGCTTGAGCTTGTCGGTGAGCGCGCGCAGCACGTCGGCGGCCTCGCGGCCGCGCACTTCGTTCGTGGGCAATGCGCACTGCACCGTGGCACCCAGGTCCTGCACGATGCGCGACCAGGCGCCCACGTCGACGGGCGGCTCGAGCGACAGGGTCATCGGCGGAGTCTCGGCCGCGGCAGGCGGCGTGGCGCCGGTCGCCGGGGTCTCCAGCAGCGCGCCGAAATCGGTGGCCGACATCGGCGCCGGTGCGCTGGGCGAGGTTTCGAGCGAGCGGTCGTCGGCGGTGTCGGTGTCCCAGCTGCCGATGAGCTGCTGCAGGCGCTGCTGCAGCTTGGCCGGGTCGCTGCGGCTGCCGGCGAGCACGCGCTGCAGGCTGTCCTTCTTGCGCGCGGCCGTCCAGTTGCGGCCGCCGCGCTCCACGCCGCGCACCACCCGTTCGATGATTGCGGCCCAGGCATGGGCCTGCGCGCCGGCGTCGTCGCCGGCGGCGGCCGGGCGCTCCGCCGAAACGGGCTCCTCACCGGCTTCCGCACGGTAGGCGCGCTGGTAGTTCTCGGGCGTGGGCTCCTGCCGCTCCAGCACCAGGCGCCGCAATGCGGCCTTGGCCAGTTCGGCAGGGGACAGTTCAGCGGCACGCGTCGGCGCGGCGCGTGTGGGGGCGGTCATAAACAGGACTTCAGCTGACGGGGGAATTGCGTGCGCCGCGTGTGGAGGCCACGTGCAGGAGGTCGGCATCGCCGTCGCCGGCCTTGCCGATCCAGGGCGCCTTGCGGGGCAGCACGGTCTGCCTGAGCCACTCCTCGAGTTCGTCGGGCGGCAAGGCCTTGCTGAACAGGAAGCCCTGCATCACGGTGCAACCCAGGCGGTTGAGCACTTCCATCTGGCGCAGGTTCTCCACGCCTTCGGCGACCACGCGCAGGCCGAGCGACCGGCTCAACGCGATGATGGCGGTCACGACCGCCGAACTCTGCAGCGTGACGCCCAGGTCCCGCACGAAGGAGCGATCGATCTTGAGTTCGCTGATCGGCAGCGCGGTCAGGTAGGCGAGCGACGAGTAGCCGGTGCCGAAGTCGTCGATCGAGATCTCCACGCCGATCTCGTTGAGGCGGTGCAGCGACGGGATCACGTTCTGCAGGTCCTTCATCAGGCCTGTCTCGGTGATCTCGAGCTCGATGGAGCGGTGCGGCACGCCGTAGGCGCCCACTGCATGATGGATGTGCTCGACGAGATCGGTGCGCTCGAACAGGCGGCTGGGCAGGTTGACGGCGATGGACGCGTCGAAGCCGATGCTCTGCTGCCAGATCTTGGCCTGGCGCGCGGCCTCTCGGATGGCCCATTCGCTCATCGGCGTGATGAGCCCGGTTTCCTCGGCCAGCGGGATGAAGTCGCCCGGCGGCACCAGCACGCCGTTGCGGTGCCAGCGCATCAGCGCCTCGGCCCCCACCATGCGGGCCGAACGCACGTCGACCTTGGGCTGGTAGTGCAGCACCAGCTCGTCGCGCTCCAGCGCCTTGTGCAGCGCGCTTTCGAGCTCGAGCTTTTCGCGGCCCTTGCCGGCCAGGTGGGGCCGGTACAGGGTGGCGGCGTTGCGACCCTGCGACTTGACCGAGTACATGGCCACGTCGGAGTTGCGCAGGAGGTCGGCCACGCTCATGCCGTCACGCGGGAACAGCGCGATGCCCACGCTGGCGGTGACGAAACACTCCTGGCCGCCCACGAAGATGGGCTCGCGCATCACGTCGAGGATGCGCAGCGCCACGCGCTCGGCGTCGCGCTCGTCGGCCACTTCGGGCAGCAGCGCCACGAACTCGTCGCCGCCCAGCCGGCCCACGGCTTCGAGTGTGCGATGCGAGCGCGAGCCCATGGACTCGAGCGAGCTTTCGATGACCTGGTCGGAGTGGCGCACGCAGGAGCGCAGGCGACGCGCCACTTCCATGAGCAGCTCGTCACCGGCGCCGTGGCCCAGGGTGTCGTTGATGATCTTGAAGCGGTCGAGGTCGATCAGCAGCAGGCCGACCTGGTGGTTCAGGCGCTTGGCATGTTCGAGGGCGCGCTCGGCGCGCCAGATGAGCTGGCGGCGGTTGGGCAGGCCGGTCAGCGCGTCGAAGTTGGCCAGGTGCTTGATCTTGTCTTCGGCGATGCGGCGGTCGGTCACGTCCTGCACGATGCCGGTGTAGCCCGACAGCCCGCCCTGCTCGTTGAACTCGGGCTCCGCCTCGACATGCACGATGCGCTGGCGGCCGTCGAGCAGGGTGACCGGGATGTCGGTGCACAACACGGTGCTGTGCTTCACGACCTCGTGCAGGATGGTCATGAAGCCGTTGCGATCGTCCTCGGGCACCATGCGGCTGAGTTCGCGGAAGCCCAGCTTGTCGCCCGGCCCCAACCCGAACACCCGCAAGCCCTCCACCGAAAGGTTCAGCCCGCCCTGCATGCGCCGCCAGTCGAAGCTGCCCATGCGCGCGAGGTCCTGCGCGCGCGCCAGCTTCGCCTTGCTGCGCTCGAGCTCCTGGCGGGTGCGCGCCGAGCGCAGCAGGTAGCGCAGCCGGCCGGCCAGCAGGCTCCATTGGGTGGACTTGACGAAGAAGTCGGTGGCGCCGGCCTCATAGGCCCGGGTGATGGAGGCGTCGTCGTCCAGCCCGGTGAGCATGAGCACCGGCAGCGATTCGAAACCCGGCAGCTGGCGCAGCTCGCGGCAGGTCTCGAAGCCGTCCATGCCGGGCATCATCGCGTCGAGCACGATGACGTCGGGCAGCCAGTCGGCCAGCAGCTGCAGGGCCCGCTCGCCACTTGGCGCCTCGGTGATGGAAAACCCTCGCTCTCGCAGCGCGATGGAAGTCAGCAGCAGGTTGACTTCGTCGTCGTCGACCAGCAGCACCCGCGGCGACAACAGCGGGTCTTCATCGGCAAACGACTGCGAGGCATTCATTTCTCAGCGGGCTTCCAGCAACGCGCGCAGGCTGTCGAGAACGAGCTCGATTTCGGCGCGCATCGCATCGACGCGCGCCTCCAGGTCGGTGCTGGTTCCCTGACGGATCATGTATTCGATTTCGGCACAGATCTGGGACAACTTGATGGCCCCGATGCTGGCCGACGACGACTTCAGCGTGTGCGCCACATGCCGCACGCCGGTGAGGTCGCCGGTTTGCTGCGACTCGACGAGCTGGGGCACCAGGCGGGCCACCGAGTTGTCGAAGGCCTTGAGGACCCGGTCCATCAACTGGTTCTCGCCGGTGGGGTCGAGCTCGCGCAGCCGCTGCAGCGCCTGGGCATCGAGCACGCCGGTGTCTGCGCCGCTGCGCGGCACGGGGGCCGCCGGCGCACCGCCGGAGGAGGAGGATTCGCCGCCTTCGGCAGCGGATTCGGCGTGTGGCAGGCGCTTGGTCAACATGCCCAGCAATTGACTTTGTCGGAAGGGTTTGGAGAGGTAATCATCGAAGCCTAGCGCCAGAAAGCGCTCTTCGTCGCCACCGAGGGCATTGGCCGTCACGGCCACGACGGGTGTGTGGGGCGGCGTGACGAACGGGAAGCGCCCGCCGGGCCCCTTGCGGAACCAGCCTAGCGCCTCCACGCCATCCATGCCGGGCATCTGGATATCCATCAAGACCAGATCGAATTTTTTCTCGCACAGCGCCCGCAGACCCTCGAGCGCCGAGCCGGCCACCTGCACGCGACACCCCAGACGCCGCAGCATCTGGCCGATGACCTCCTGGTTGACCGGGTTGTCCTCGATCACGAGGATGTGCCGGTTGAGGCGCGGCGTCAAGGCGACCCCCTCGGTGCGGGGGACGGACACGCCAAGTATGGCCTGTCTCAGCTCGGCTTTGCGCAGGGGTTTGGCCACAAAGCGGTGGAAACCCGCGTCCTGCGCGCGCCGAGCGTCGTCCGGGGACGACACCGACGACAACATGACGAGCTTGAGGCGGCCGTAGCGGCCATCCTGCGTGACGGCGCGCGCGAAGCCCAGGCCATCGAGGCGCGGCATGTTCATGTCCACCAGCGCGAGGTCGAACGGCGGCTCCACCGGCCCGTGCTCGCCGTGCAGGATCTCCAGCGCATGCAGGCCGTCGCGGGCGAGCGTGACGCGCATGCCCCAGGCACCGAGCATGTTCTCGAGCACCGTGCGGTTGGTCTCGTTGTCTTCGACCACCAGCGCATGCAGCGCGGGCATGCCGGCCGCATCGAACTCGCCCTGGTCGGAGTCCAGCGCCACCGAGCGCAACGGGATCGAGAATCCGAACACCGACCCGACGCCCGGCGAGCTGCGCACCTCGATCGTGCCGCCCATCAGCTCGACCAGCTGTTTCGAGATGGCCAGGCCCAGCCCGGTGCCGCCGTAGCGCCGCGCCATGCCGCCGTTGGCCTGGGTGAAGGCATTGAACAGGCGCGGCAGCACGTCTTCGGTGATGCCGATGCCGGTGTCGCGCACCTCGAAGCGCACCAGGGTGTGCTCGCCCTGATGCTCGATGCAGCGCACGTCCACGACCACCTCGCCGCTTTCGGTGAACTTGATCGCGTTGGCGACCAGGTTGGTCAGCACCTGGCGCAGCCGCAGCGGGTCGCCGTTCACCCAGGCGGGCAGGCCGGGCAGCTCATGGAAGCTGAGCTCGATGCCTTTTTCGTGCGCACGCTGCGCCAGCAGCTCCAGCGTGTCCTCGACCACGCTGCGCAGCACGAAGTCGGTCGGCGCGAGCTCCAGGCGGCCGGCCTCGATCTTCGCGAAGTCGAGGATGTCGTTGATGATCTCCAGCAGGCTCTCGCCCGAGCGGTACACCGCCTGCGCGAAGCGGCGCTGCTTGTCGTTGAGCGTGGTGCCCAGCAGCAGCTCGGTCATGCCGAGGATGCCGTTCATCGGCGTGCGGATCTCATGGCTCATGTTGGCCATGAACTGGCTCTTGGCCTGGCTGGCCGCCTCGGCCGCGTCGCGGGCCCGCGAAAGCTGCAGCTCGTGTTCTCGTTCGGCGGTGATGTCGGAGGTGAGGCCGTACACATGCACTTCACCGCTCGGCAACTGCTGGGCCCGGGTTCGCTGGCGCAGCCAGCGAACCCCGCCGTCCGGGTGGCGGATGCGGAAGCTGATGTCGGTCGGCTCCAGCCGCTCCTCCAGATCACGCCGGTGATCCAGCAGGTGCCGGTCCTCGGGCAGCACCAGCCTCATCAGCAGCTGCGGGTCGGCCTGCACGTCCTGCTCGCGCAGGCCCCAGATGTCATGCGTGCGCGGACCGAGATAGAACATGCGGTCGCGCTCGGGCGTGGTGACGAACACGCAGTCGTCCATCGACTCCACCAGCTCGCGGAAGCGCAGTTCCGACTCCATCAGGTCGAGCTGCGCCTTGCGCCGCTCGGTGATGTCGCGCACCAGCGAGATCAGCAGGCGCGGCCGGCCGTCGGCGTGGCGCAGCGCGAAGTGGCGGGCGTTGATGAGACGGTCGCCGTTCGGCGCGGCAAAGACGAAGTCGTGCTCCACCGTCGTGCGCCCGTCGATCGCCTGGCGCATGGCAGGCTCGGTGGAGCGCAGCACCGGGCGGCCGAGCGCGGCCTCGACGGTGCTGCCGACCACCCTGTCGCGCGCCACGCCGAACTCCGCCTCGGCATACCGGTTGATGCTCACGATCCGGAAGTCCTCGGGGTCGAGCACGAACAGGCTCACCGGCAGGTTCTCGGCCAATGCCTCGAGGTGTTCGTGGCTCTGCTGGATCTGGTGCTCGCGCTGGCGGCGCAGCGTGATGTCGGTGAACAGGCACAGCAGCTGCGGCGCGCCGCCGCCTTCATCGACCATCTGGATGGCGTCGATCTCGCCCCAGTAGCGGCTGTTCGCCGCGCCGGCCTGGCGCAGCGCTTCGTATTCGAGCCGGAACACCTCGCCGCGCCGGAGGGCCACGCGCAGCTGCTCGCAAGCGGGCGCGTCCGCGCCGTCGCGCTCCAGCACGCGGCACAGCGTGTGTCCCAGCAGCGCCTCGGGCTGCCAGCCGGTCACTTCGGTGAAGGCGGGGTTGACCCACTCGACCACGCCGTCCCGGTCGACGATGGCCACGCCGCTGGCAATGCGCTTGGCCACCTGGGCCAGCCGGCTCAGTTGCTCGGCATGCGTCTCGAACTGCGCCTGCGCCGCCTCGCGTTCGGCCACCAGGCCGAGCTGCACGCGCGCCACGTCGAGCAGCGCCAGCAGTTCGTCGGGCTCGTGGCGAGGGTCGTAAAGCTCCAGCACCGCACGAGGCTGCCCCGACAGCGCCACCGGCAGCGACACCGCCCGCTCGGCCCAGTCCGGCCGCCAGTCAGTGCCTGCGCCCTCGGACGGGGCGAGTTCGCGCAGCACCGGCTTCTGCGTGGCAATGGCCTCGCGCGCGGGGCAGCCGCTGCGCCCGGCACTCCACAACGCAGACACGTCGATGTGATCCGCCCACACCGTTTCTGCCTGCGGCCAGTGCCGCACCAGCGCGGTCTCGCCGTTCCAGCCGTCGATCCACAGCCGCGTCACTGCACGTGCCTCGAGGTGGTGTGCCAGCACGGCCCCCACGCCGGTCAGCGCCTCGCCCAGCGAAGCCGCCCGGTGCGCCGCCTCGCTCAGCGACTGCGCGATGGTGAGTCCGGCGGCACGTGGCTTGCCGCCGGTGGCCAGGGGCGGTTGCGGCTGTTCTGTCGCCGGCCGCACCCTGGCGCGCCGGCGCCACCAGAAGAAGGCGGCGGCCAGGAGCAGGAGCAGGATGATGGGAATCAGCATGACCGTCTTGTGGGCGGTGTCGGCCGGCTGCCACCACGGTGTGCCGACCCAGCGCTCGTCGGAAATTGTCGTTGTGCAAGCCGAGCTTGGGGGTTTCTCAGAGGGGGATTTCGGAGTGCCCCCCGCAAACTTGAGCCGTCATCTGCGGCACTCGTGATTCCTTCACGCAACGCGCTTCCGATTCGCCAAAAACCCCCTCCTACAATAACTTACATGTACCGCGCAGACGACCGCAGGCCCCCTCCTCGTCGCGGCCTGCTGCTCGCTTCCTTCACCGCGGCTGCGCTGGCACTCGCGGGCTTGACCTGGGCCTGGTTGTCCACGCCGTCTCCGACCGACGGCAGCGCGGCAACGGCGGCCGCCACCGTCTCGCACGGACTCGACTTCGCATTGATGGCCGCGCTGGCCGCGGCCGCAGGCTTCGGCTGCTGGTGGTTGTTGTCGCGCGGGCGATCGCAGGCGCGGCCGCACGATCCGGCGCTGCAGCCGCAGCAACTGCTCGGCCTGCTGGACGTGTGGTTCTGGCAGACCGACCGGCAGCACCGCGTGGTGCGCTGGCGCGCGCCGGCCGGCTCCGCGTGGCCCGAGCCGCCGCTGGGCCGCCCGCTGCAGGAGGTGCTGCGCCAGGCCGCCGCCCACTCGGACAACGCGCTGCAGCACAGCCTGCAGGGCGAAGCCGCCCTCACCGACTGGCCGCTCCTGCTGCCCGACACCGACGGGCGCATGCAGCAGTGGCTGCTGCGCTGCCGGCCCCGGCTCGATGCGCAAGGGCGCTTCGACGGCCACGACGGCACGCTCCGTTGCGTGGGCGCGGCCGCCGCGCCCGCCGGCATCGCAGCACAGATCGATGCGTCTGCCCAGGCCGCCCTGTGGGCCGAGGCCGATGCCGACGCCCCGGGCGTGCTGAAGCTGCGCCATGCGAACGCGGCCGCCGCCGAGCTGCTGGGCGCCGCGCCCGGCGAACTGGCCGGCCAGCCGCTCGCGCGCCGGCCGCTGGCCTCCATGGGCGCCGACGCCGCCGAGCAGGAGTCGTTCAGCTACACCGTGTCGCACGACCTTCGCGCGCCGATCCGCGTGGTCGAGGGCTTCACCAAGATCCTCAAGGAAGACTACGGCCGCGTGCTCGACCGCATCGGCAACGACCACCTCGACCGCGTGCTGGGCGCCGCCGCCCGCATGAACGGCATGATCGACGCGATGCTGGCGCTGTCGCGCCTGTCGGCCAAGCCGCTCACCTACCAGCCGGTGAACCTGTCGCAGCTGGCCGGCTTCGTGGTCGAGGACCTGCGCCGCCAGCAGCCGGAGCGCCAGGCCGAGGTCCGCATCGCGCCCGACGTGCTCGCGCATGGCGACCCGATCCTCCTGCGCGTCGCGCTGGAGAACCTGCTCGGCAACGCCTGGAAGTACACGAGCCGCAGTGCCGTGCCCAGCCGCATCGAGTTCGGCGTCGAGGAACGCCCGCTGCCCGCGCGCTCGAATGCATTGCGCGCCTGCCGCGTGTACTTCGTGCGGGACAACGGCGCGGGCTTCGACATGCGCTTTGCCGAGCGGTTGTTCGGCGTGTTCCAGCGCCTGCACGGCGCCAGCGACTTCCCCGGCACCGGCGTCGGCCTGGCCACGGTGCGCCGCATCGTGCAGCGCCACGGCGGCGAGATCTGGGCGGAAGCCGAAGTCGACCGCGGCGCGACCTTCTACTTCACGCTCGGCTGAGGCCGGAGCCGGCGCTGCCGCCGCGCCGCTTCAAGAGCCGGTGCCGCCCACCAGCGCCAGCCGCTCCATCGCCGCGAGCAGCTGCTCGCAGCTGTCCTCGAGCGACCGCCCGTCGGCAGCGGCCAGCTTGCGCAGCTTGTCGAGCGCCTGCGCCCGCGGCAGCGAGTAGCGGTGCATCACCACGCCCACCGCGATGGACACCACATGCGCCAGCGGGTCGTTGCCGGCCTCGCCGTGCGTGCCTTCGCCGTGCCGCAAAGGCACGGCCTCCTGCGGGCGGCGCTGGCCCATTCCGGCAAACGCCGCCTCCACCGCCGGCACGATCTGGCGGATGTCGAGCGGCTTCACCAGGTAGGCCACGGCGCCGAGCGCCTGGACCTGCGCCACCGTCGCGTCGTCCGAGAACGCGGACAGGAACATGAAGGGCATCTGGCAGTACTCGCGCAGGTAGGCGGCCACGTCGAAGCCGCTCTTGCCTTCCATGCGGATGTCGAGCAGCGCGAGATCGGGCTTGTGTTCGCGCGCCAGCAGGATGGCGTCGTCGCCGTTGTCGGCGTCGATCACCTCGTAGCCGGCCTGCGCCAGCCCGTGCGTCAGCGTGGCCAGCACCAGCCGGTCGTCGTCGACCACGAGGATCCTGCCTTTGGGCACTGCGGCGGCACACATGGGCGGAATTGTGATGGAGCCGCCGTTGCGGGCCAAGCGCCACGGCCCCGTCAGGGCGCCGGCGTGATCTTCTTCACGCCCGGCTGCACCAGGCTCACGCTCGCGACGACACGGTCGGCACGCTGGCCCAGAGCCAACGTGGCGCTGCGGCGCGGCAGCAGCGCCCGGATGAGGCCGATCCCCGACACCCCGCCCGGAAAGCGGTCGAGGCTGAATCCTTCGGGCAGCCGGCCGGCGTTGCTGACTTCGATCTGCACGCCGCCGTCACCGGTGGTGAAGGCACAGCCGATCTCGCTCGCCGCGGGGCTGTGCTTGATGGCATTGGTGAGCAGTTCGTTGAGCGTGAGCGCGATCGGGATGGACTCGGCCTCGGGCAGCCCCCAGTCGGTGGTGGCCTCGCCGGCCATCGACAGCGCGATGCTGCGCCCGAAGGTGCGCTGCACCGACGCGGCGATGGCCTCGACCACGCTGCGCAGCGGCAGCGGCCCGCCCGTGCCCACCTGCAGGCCGTAGACCTGCGCGATCGCCTGCACCTGCCCCACCACCTCGGCGATGGCCGGCGCGACCTCGGGCTTCTTCGACGCGATCTGCTGCAACAGGCCGGCCACGCCCTGCAGGTTGTTCTTGATGCGGTGGTGCACTTCCTTGACC
>CAMLNA010000130.1 GCA_946481025.1 uncultured Rivibacter sp. | reverse complement strand
TCCTCGCCGCCGCCTCGGTGGCCGTGCTGCTTGCCGCCTGCGGCGGCGGTGATGACAACAACAACGGTACGACGCTCGACATCGCGGGGGTGTGGGCCTCGGCCGGGGGCGGCACCAATCCGCAGTCGTTCGTGTACTCGGTCAACGGCGACGTCTACGGCTACCAGATCGAAGGCACGACGATCCGCCCGTTCCGTGGGGCGACCTATTCAGCCAGCGGCAACAGCTTCAGCCTCACCAACAGCCGCTACGACGAAGGGACGGTGGGCACCATCGTCACGACCGCGGCGGGCCGCACTGGTGCGCTGAACGGGTCGTACGCGTCGGGCAGCGACTCGATCTCGCTCAGCTTCACCGCGGGCGGGGCCGCTCCGACCTTCAAGAACATGAGCGCGACGTTCGATGCGGTCGGCACCGTGACCGCCGACCTGCGTGATTTCGTCGGTACCTATACCGCCGGCCTGGGCAGCGGCAACAGCGTGGTCGTGGCGGCCAATTCGGCCACCTCCGGCACGCTCACCGGCACGGGCATCAGCGGCTGCAACTTCACCGGCTCCATTTCGCGCCCGCGCAGCGACCGCAATGTGTGGGTGGTGAGCCTCACCCAAAGCGGCTGCACCGACACCAATCGGAACGGGGTGGTCTCCAACGGCATGGCGACGATGGCCAAGACGAACAGCAACACGGTCTCGGTGCTGCGCGTCCTGAGCTTCGACAACATCGCCTGGAACCGCATCGAAACCCAAAAGTAGCCAGCGCCGCTTTGCGACAATCGGCGGCATGACTGCCGCCGACATCCAGGCCACGATGGACCACCTGGGCGCTGCCGCCCGGGCCGCGTCCACCGCCATGGCCGCCGCTTCCACCGCCGCCAAGAATGCGGCCCTCTCGGCCCTCGCTCGTGAGATCCGTGCCCAGCGACCGGCACTGCAGGCCGCCAATGCCCGGGACGTGAGCGCCGCCGAGGCCAACGGTCTGGCCGCGCCGATGGTCGATCGCCTGCGCCTGACCGACAAGGTGGTCGAGCAGATGGCCGAAGGCTGCGAACAGGTGGCGCAACTGCCCGACCCGATCGGCGAGCTCACCAACTTCAAGCGCCGCCCGAGCGGCATCACGGTGGGCCAGATGCGCGTGCCGCTGGGTGTGTTCGGCATGGTCTACGAAAGCCGGCCCAACGTGACCATCGACGCGGCGTCGCTGGCCATCAAGAGCGGCAATGCGGCCATCCTGCGCGGCGGCTCGGAAGCGATCCATTCCAACCTCGCGCTGTGGCAGCTGGTGCAGAAGGCGCTGGTCGAGGCCGGCCTGCCGGCCGACGCCGTGCAGCTGGTGCAGACCACCGACCGGGCCGCCGTGGGGCGGCTCATCGCCATGCCCGAGTACGTGGACGTGATCATCCCGCGCGGCGGCAAGGGCCTGATCGAGCGCATCAGCCGCGAGGCCACCGTGCCCGTGATCAAGCACCTCGACGGCAACTGCCACGTCTACATCGATGCCGAGGTCGACCTGGAGCTGGCGGTCAAGGTGACCGACAACGCCAAGACGCAGAAGTACAGCCCCTGCAACGCCGCCGAGTCGCTGCTGGTGCATGAGCGGCAGGCCGGCGCCTTCCTGCTCAACATCGGCATGGTGTTCGCCGCCAAGGGCGTGGAGATGCGCGGCGATGCCGCCGCGCTGTCGGTGCTCAAGGCCGTGCCGGGCGCGAAGCTGGTCGAAGCCACCGAGGCCGACTGGAGCGAGGAGTACCTGGCGCCGGTGATCAGCATCAAGGTGGTCGGCAGCCTCGACGAAGCCATCGCCCACATCAACCGCTACGGCTCGCACCACACCGACGCCATCCTCACCACCCACCACCCGAACGCGATGCGCTTCCTGCGCGAGGTCGATTCGGCCAGCGTGATGGTCAACGCCAGCACGCGGTTCGCCGACGGCTTCGAATACGGGCTGGGCGCCGAGATCGGCATCTCGACCGACAAGTTCCATGCGCGCGGGCCGGTGGGGCTGGAGGGGCTCACGTCTCTCAAATGGGTCGTTTTCGGCCAGGGCGAAATCAGAACGTGAACACGCTGGATCCCCGCACTGCCATCGTCCTGTTCAGCGGCGGACAGGACTCCACCGCCTGCCTGGCCTGGGCGCTCGAGCGTCACGCACGGGTCGAAACCGTCGGCTTCGACTACGGCCAGCGGCACCGCATCGAGCTCGAATGCCGCCCACGCGTCATCGCCGCGCTGCGCGACGCCTTCCCGCACTGGGCCGCACGGCTGGGCGACGACCACGTGCTCGACCTCGGCTTGCTCGGCCAGATCAGCGACACCGCGCTCACCGAGTCGCGCGCCATCGAGATGCAGGCCAACGGCCTGCCCAACACCTTCGTGCCGGGCCGCAACCTGCTGTTCCTCACGTTCGCGGCCACGCTGGCCTATCGCCGCGGCGCCTCGGTGCTGGTGGGCGGCATGTGCGAGACCGACTATTCCGGCTACCCGGACTGCCGCGACAACACGCTCAAGGCGCTGCAGGTGGCGCTGAGCCTGGGCATGGATGCGCCGCTCACGGTGGAGACGCCGCTGATGTGGCTCACCAAGGCGCAGACCTGGGCGCTGACCGAGCGGCTCGGCGGCGAACCGCTCAACGAGCTGATCGCCGAACACACCCACACCTGCTATCTCGGCGAGCGTTCGTTGCGCCACCCGTGGGGCTACGGCTGCGGCCAGTGCCCGGCCTGCGACCTGCGACGGGCCGGCTACGAGGCCTACGCCGCCGCGCGCGCCTGAACCGGCGGCTCCAACCAGCGCTGCAGCAGCGCCCCGGCCGCAAGGCTCAGCAGCCAGGCGGCCACCATGCCCAGCACGTTCACCGCCACGCTGTCGGGCCAGAAGCGCAGCACCGCGGCGCCCATCACCAGGCACACCGGGTAGTGGATCAGGAACACCGGATAGGAGATGCGCGCGAGCGCCGCGGCGACCGCGCCGCCGGGATGGCGAAGGTCGGCTGCCAGCACCAGCGCCACGGCCGTCACGCCGGCCACCAGGATGCGGCTGCGCCACTCGAAGGCCAGCGCCAGCAGCACCACGCCGGCCAGCAGGGCGGCCCAGCCCAGGCGGCGGGGCCGCTGCGACATCCAGTACGCCAGCACGCCCAGGCCGTAGGCGCCGAAGAAATACGGTGCCCACACGTCGAGCTCGGGCTGGCGGTTGAGCCACAGCAGCGACAGCAGCATCACCGCCGCCACCACCGGCAGCGCCAGGCCGGCAGCGCGCTGCGACAGCCATAGCAGGCCGGCCAGCAGCGCATACAGCTGCAGGTCGATGGCCACATACCAGACGCCGGCCGACAGTGCGTCGATGCCGGCGATGTCCTGCAGCATGAACAGGTGGGCGAGCAGCTGGCCGGCCGTGGGGGCGGCCGGCGCATCGGGGTGGTCAGGCACCAGCTGGCGCGCAGCCCAGGCGGCCAGCACGGCCACCACCAGGGCCACCGCATAGGGCCGCACCAGCCGCAGGTAGCG
This sequence comes from uncultured Rivibacter sp., assembly GCA_946481025.1. Next base: position 8,492 of record CAMLNA010000130.1, on the reverse strand, counting down.
TTGCCACACCAGCCGTGGGAGGTCGATGCGGCTGCGCTCCAGCAGCGAGCGCGCCGCCAGGAAACCCGCCACCACCAGGAACACCTGCACGGCGATGCGGGCGTCGTCGGCCAGCCAGTCGAGCAGGCCCGGCGCATGCGGCCGGGCCACGTCGGACATCGGACCGTAGAAGGCCAGGTGGTGCCAGACGATGAGCTGCGAGGCAAAGGCCTTGAGCGTATCGACCAGGCTCAGCGACGACGACGTGGCCACGGGCCGGCCCGCCGGTGCGGTGGCCGCGGTCATGCCGACACCACGCGCAAGCGCCGGATGAGGCAATGTGCGCAAAAGTTGTCGCCGTGAGGCGACAGGGCGGTGCTAGAGTGATTTGGCGCCAAGGGATGCGACGACATCTGCGCAGGACAACAGGAGCGTGGGGATGGAGGAGGCGACAAGCGAGGTCGTCGAAGCGGGCCTCGACCTGGTGCGCGGAGGCGGCATTGTCCTCGATGCACCGGACGGCCAGGCCGCCCGGCGCGAGGCGACGGCCTGGCTCGGCAGCTTGCAGCTGGCCGGCAGCGTGGAGATGGGGCACGCCGGGGGGCGGCTGCGCCTGCAGCTGCGCGCCGACCTGGCCGAGACCTGGGTGCCCGGCCATGACACGCTGCAGCTGTGCGAGCGCTGCGGCCTGGATCCGCAGCGCCGCCGCGAAGACCTCGAGCGCGAGATCGCCATCGCCTTGCTGGCGGCGCCGGTCGCCTATGAATTCCCGACCCTGGCCGAGCTCGCGAGCTCGGTGCGCGTGCGCCGCAACATCGTCGAGGCCGCGCGCCGCACGGAGCTGGCCTTCGACACTGCCCAGGCCGAACGGCCCGAGGGCTGGTGGACCTATGCCCCGGGTTGCAGCTTCACCGTGCTGCCCGGCAAGCCGCTCATCGAGGCACTGCGCCTGGCCACGCAGCCCGGCGTGTCGGGCAGGCTGTATTCGTTCTCCTGCTACCGCGCCACCGAATACGTGATCCTGCTGGCCATTGCCGAGGAACTCGAAGCGGGCCACCCGCAGCTGCTGCAGCAGCTGCAGCAGCGCTGGGAGCGCAAGGCCATCATGTCGGGCCAGTTCCACGACGTGTTCCTGCGCGAGGTCGGCTCCCTCGAGGCGCCGCTGCCACCGCGCTTCTACGTCCCGGGCGACCGGCTGTGGTTCCGCAACCCGGATGCCGCGTCGTCCGATGCGTCGGGCTACGAAGGGTCGTGGGTCTTCTACCTGGGCGGCGGGCTGTTCACCAATTTCTGGCGCCACAACCGGCCGTTCACCCTGGCCAGCAAGTGCGTCGAGATCTACCACTGGCGCCATGCGGTCTACACCGATGCCGAGGGCGAGCCGCGCATCGACGAGGCGGTGGTCGAGCAGCACGTTCACCGCTCGATGGCCGACCCGGTCGAGCTCGATCGCATCCTGGCGCGCATGGTGCGCCTGCGCGACCCGAAGGGCGTGTACGGGGAAGGCGGCTGCATCGACGCTTCGCGCGAGCACCCGCGCCGGCTGTGCCCGGGGACGTCCGACCTGGTGGTGCCGGCTGAGTAGGTTTGACCGGCGTTGGCCACCGCTGCGTGTGCAGTAGAGTCGCCGCACTTGCCAGTAGGAGACACTCCAGTGCCAACGCGTCTATCACGGGCCGCCGCGCCGGGCCGCCCCAAGCAAGGCCCGACCCTCGCGGAGGGTCGATCGCCGTACTCGGCGAGCGGGGTGTCGGCATGAGCTCTACGCAGATCGTCACCCTCGTCATCCTGGCCGTGCTCGGCTTCTGGGCCGTGGGCGCCTACAACCGGCTGGTGCGGCTGCGCAATGCGATCGCCAACGCCTTTGCGCAAATCGACGTGCAGCTCAAGCGCCGCTACGACCTGATCCCCAACCTGGTCGAAACCGCCAGGAAGTACCTCGAGCACGAGCGTGAAACCCTCGAAGCGGTGACCGCCGCGCGCAACCAGGCTCGTGCCGCGGCCGACGTGGCGCGTGGCCGCCCGAGCGATGCCGGCGCGATGAAGAGCCTGGGCGTGGCCGAGCAGGTGCTCACCGGCGCGATGGGGCGCCTGATGGCGCTGGTGGAGGCCTACCCCGAGCTGAAGGCCGACCAGACCCTGCGCGAGTTGAGTGAAGAACTCACCAGCACCGAGAACAAGGTCGCGTTCTCGCGCCAGCTCTTCAACGACGCCACGCTCGACTACAACAACGCCGCGCAGCAGTTCCCCACCAGCGTGCTGGCCGGCTTGTTCGGCTTCCGCGAGGCCGCCATGCTGCAGGCCACCACGAGCGACGCGGAGCGCGCCGCCGTCAAGGTGCAGTTCTGACCCGGCCCGCGTGAGGTTCCGCCAGCAGCAGGACGAAGCCCGCGCCGCCACCGAGCGGCTGCTGCTGCTGTTTGCCGTGCTGCTGCTGGGCGTGGCGGCGGCCGTCAACCTGGCGCTGGCAGGGCTCTACAAGCTCGTCACCTGGGGCCTGGCCGACTACCCGCCGTTGTTCTTCGAGACCAACACCGCGGTGGTGCTGCTGTTCGTGCTGGGCGGCTGCGTGGTCGAGGCCTGGCGGCTGCGCGATGGTGGCGGCCGGCACGTCGCAGCCTGGGTGGGGGGGCGCGAGATCACCGCGCCGCGCGACCTGGCGGAGAAGCGGCTGGCCAACGTGGTGGACGAAATGGCCATCGCCTCCGGCCTGCCGCGGCCGGCGCTCTACGTGCTCGAGCGCGAAGACGCCATCAATGCCTTCGTGGCCGGCTGGAGCCGCGACGCGACGGTGCTCGCGGTCACGCGGGGCGCGCTCGAATGCCTCACCCGTGACGAGCTGCAAGGCCTGGTCGCGCACGAGTTCGGCCACGTCCATGCCGGCGACCTGCGCCTGCAGATGCGCCTGCTCGCGCTGGTGTGGGGGCTGTCGCTGGTGCACGGGTACGGCCGCTCGCTGATCGAACCCGACGAGCTGGGCCGCCGCAGCCTGCCGGGCGTGCTGGTCGGCGTGGCGTTCCTGGCGGCGGGCTGGGTGGGCTGGCTGGCCGGCCGGGTGCTGCAGGCCGCCGTGTCGCGCCAGCGCGAGCATGCCGCCGATGCCAGCGCCGTGCAGTTCACGCGCAGTCGCGACGGGCTGGGCGGCACGCTGCGCAAGATCTGGTTCCAGAGCGAAAGGCCGCGCGGCCGGCTGCATCACCCGCGGGCCGACATGGTGGCCGCGATGCTGCTGCACGTGCCGGCGCGTCTTTCGCTGGGCGGCTGGCTGGCCACCCACCCGCCGCTGGCCGAGCGGGTGAGGCGGGTCTGCGGCCGCGAGATGGCGCCGCTGCCGGCAGCGCCGCTCGACCTGGCTGCTGCCGAGGCGGCAGTCCCGATGGACAGCGCCGCGGCGACGCGCGACGATGCACGGCTGCCTGCGACGGCCCTGCAGGCCGCGAACACCATGCCCACCACGCCCGACAACGACCCGCCGCCGCAGTTCGGCCCCGACCTGCCCGACACCGAGCCGCCGCCCGGCGCTCGCCCCGCCGAACCGGAGGGCAAGGCCTTCGTGCCGCTGGCATTGCAGAGTCCCACGGCCGGCCAGGACGAACTCGACGCGCTGGGCCGCCTGAAGTTCCTGCAGGGCCCGGGCGAGCGCCGCGCGGCGCTGCTGGCCCTGCTGCTGACGCCCGGCAGCGCGCGGGAGAAGCAGGCCTGGCGCGAAGAAACCGAAGGCGTCGCATCGGCCGGCCGCGTGCGCTCCGACGTTCAACTGCTCAGCTTTGCGGCCCGCGCGCCGGCCTTCGAGCTGCTGCTCGACCGTTCGCGTCCGGCGCCCGTGCCCGAGCGCCAGGCGCTGGTCGAAGCGGCCCGCCGCGTGATGAGTGCTGACGGCCTGGTGCGGCCGATCGACCGGCTGCGCTGGCTGGCCATGCGCCACCGCCTCGGCGAGACGCGGCCGCCGCGTGCCGCCGCGGCGGCCTCGGCAGATAACGACATGACGAATCTGCCTTTGCCGATGGTCGACCACATCGCCACCATGACGGCTTTCCTGGCGCGCCTGGTGCCGGCCGCTGAAGCGGCAGCGGCGGTGGGCGCGGCCGGCCATGCGTGGTACCTGGCGGTGATGGCGTCATGGGCCGGGCGCTACCGTGACGCCGGCCGCGATCTGCCGCCTTGTCGTCCGCCCGATGCCGACATGCTGATGCATGCGCTGTGGGGCGTGCAGGAGTTGTCGTGGATGCTGCGGCCGGTGCTGTTGCGTGCCTGGGTCGACGAGGCCTGCGCCATGCGTGAGACGCCGGCCTTGCGCGAGGAGGCGGCCGACGCCCTGCGGCTCGCGGCGCTGCTGCTGGACGCGCCGCTGCCGCCGGTGCTCGCGCGGCACTACCTGGAACTGAAGCTCGACTGAACAAGAAGGAGAACGCCATGCGGACAAGAGCCCTGATGTGGCTGGCGCTGCTGGGCGCGGTGGCCGGCGCGCAGGCGCAGGACGTCACCGCGCTGCGCGCACGCAGCCTGGCGGCCACCTGCGCCAACTGCCACGGCACCGACGGCCGCGCCATCGAAGGTTCTGGCGTGCCGGGCCTCGCGGGCCTGCCGGCCGGCTACATCGTCGAGCAGATGAAGGGCTTCAAGGCCGGCACGCGCCAGGCCACCGTGATGCACCAGCTCGCCAAGGGCTACAGCGACGCGCAGATCGAACAGCTGGCCGCCTACTTCGCGGCGCAGAAGAAGTGAGGAGCCTCGCCATGCAAAGACGCGAGCTGCTGAAGACCTCCGCCGCATGGGCGGCCATGGGCCTGGTGGGCGGTTGCGCCAGCACGGCCGGGGTGCCGTCGAAGGCGCGCGTGCTGGTCGTGGGCGGCGGCTACGGCGGCGCCACCGCGGCCAAGTACGTGCGGCTGCTGTCGGGCTACCGCATCGACGTGGTGCTCGTCGAACCCAACGAGGCCTTCGTGTCCTGCCCGGTGTCCAACCTCGTGCTGGGCGGCAGCAAGACGCTGGCCGACATCACCACGCCCTACACCGCACTCGGCAAGACGCACGGCGTGCGCATCGTGAAGGACACGGTGGCGAGCATCGACCCCGCCAGGAAGGTGGCGGTGCTCGCCTCGGGCCCGGCCATCGCCTACGACAAGCTGGTGCTCTCGCCGGGCATCGAGCTGATGTGGGACAGCATCACCGGCAGCGCCGCGGCGCACGCTTCCGGCGCCGTGCTGCAGGCGTGGAAGGCCGGGCCCGAGACGGTGGCGCTGCGCCGCCAGCTCGAGGCCATGCCCGACGGCGGCGTCTATGCGCTCACCATTCCCGAGGCGCCGTACCGCTGCCCGCCGGGGCCGTATGAGCGCGCCTGCCAGGTGGCCAGCTACTTCAAGGCGGCCAAGCCGCGCTCCAAGGTGCTGGTGCTCGACGCCAACCCGGACGTCACGTCGAAGCCCGGGCTCTTCAAGAAGGTGTGGGCCGAACAGTACGGCGGCATCGTCGAATACCGCCCGCAGCACAAGGCGGTGGCGGTCGATGGCGCCAGCCGCACGGTCAAGTTCGAAGTGCAGGCCGACGTGCGGGCCGACGTGCTGAACGTGCTGCCCTCGATGCGCGCGGGCGCCATTGCCGTGCAGACGGGGCTGGCCAACGCGAACGCACGCTGGTGCCACGTGAACTGGCTCAACTTCGAATCGACCGCGGCCAAGGACATCCATGTGGTCGGCGACGCCATCCAGCTGGGCGCCGGCATGCCCAAGAGCGGCCACATGGCCAACAACCATGCCAAGGTCGCCGCCGCGGCCATCGTGGCCGAACTCAGCGGCTGGGAGATCAACCCGGCACCGATGCTCACCAACACCTGCTACAGCTTCGTGGACGCGAAAAACGTGATCCACGTGGCCAGCGTGCACGAGTACGTGGCGGCCGAGAAGACCTTCAAGCCGGTGGCGGGCTCGGGGGGCGTGTCGGCTGCGCCGAGCGAGCTCGAAGGTGTGTACGGCTGGAACTGGGCGCGCACCATCTGGGCGGATTCACTGGCCTGAAAGGGTGACGCCACAAAGCGACAAGGCCCGCGAATGCGGGCCTTGTCGCTTCAAGAAGGAGAGGGGGAGCGGGCGCTGCGTCAGCAGACCATGCGCGCGGCGTCCACCAGTTCGAGGTGGCTGTCGGTTTCGGGTACTTCGCGTTGCGCCGGGCCGTCGAGCAGGATCTCCTGCGCGCGCTCCGCAGCCGAGCGCAGCATGAACTCGGAACGGCTCACGCCGGAGACGCGTGCAGCGAGATCGATGAGGTCGATCTCGGTGGCCGGGACGTTGAATTCGACGGTGGCGTGCAGGCTCATGACAGCAGTCTCCTTGGCAAGCAGTCTAGAGCGCGCACGACGAAAAAGAATCCACCTGTTCGAGGGAAAGGCCCTCGCCGATGCGCAACGAAAGTCACATTGCGTGAACGCGCTCGACCTGCCGAACCCCGCGGCGGGCAGGTGGCACGGTAGCGCATAGACTTTGCGGCTCCGTGAATACACCCGCACTCCCCCTTGCCCAGCTGCTGTCGCACACCGCCGATGCGGTGGCGGCCGTGCGCGCCGGCCGCTCCCTCAACGATGCGCTCGCCGCCTGCCCGGCGCCTGCGCGCCCGGGCACGCAGGCGCTGGCCTTCCAGACGCTGCGCCAGCTCGGCCGCGCCATGGCGCTGCGCCAGCAGCTTGCCAGCAAGACACCGGCGCCCTGGCTCGATGCGCTGCTGCTCACCGCGCTCGCCCTGATCTGGGACGAGGCGCAGGCGCCCTATGCGCCGCACACGCTGGTCGACCAGGCGGTCGATGCGGCCAAGCGGCGAGCGCGTGCGCAGTCGGGTTTCGTCAACGCGGTGCTGCGCCGGTTCCTGCGCGAACGCGACGCGCTGGTGGCCGCCACCGGCAGCGACCCGGTGGCACGCTGGAACCATCCGCCGTGGTGGATCAAGCGCCTGCGCAAGGACTGGCCGGCCCAGGCCGACGCGCTGCTGGCCGCCGCCAACCAGCACCCGCCGATGACGCTGCGGGTCAACGCCCGCCAGGGCGACGCCGCGGGCTATCTGCAGCGCCTGGCCGACGCGGGCATCGCGGCCGAGCCGGCCGGTTCGCACACCGTGGTGCTCACGAGGCCGGTGCCGGTGCAGGCGCTGCCCGGCTTTGCCGAAGGCGCCGTGTCGGTGCAGGACGGTGCCGCCCAGCTGGCCGCCCCGCTGCTGCTGGGCGAAGGCCTGAAGCCCGGCGCCCGCGTGCTCGACGCCTGCGCGGCACCGGGCGGCAAGACCGCGCACCTGCTGGAGCTGGCCGACCTGGAGGTGCTGGCGCTCGATGCCGACGAGCAGCGCCTGCAGCGCGTGCACGAGACCTTGCAGCGCGTGCACCTGCAAGCTCAGCTGAAAGCCGCCGACGCGCGCGAGCCCGCCACCTGGTGGGACGGCCGTCCGTTCGATGCCATCCTGCTCGACGCGCCCTGCAGTGCCTCCGGCATCGTGCGCCGCCACCCTGACGTGCGCTGGCTGCGCCGCGAGGCCGACCTCGCCGCGCTGGCGCAAACCCAGGCACAACTGCTCGATGCGCTGTGGCCGCTGCTGGCGCCGGGCGGGCGGCTGCTGTACTGCACCTGTTCGGTGTTTCCTGTCGAGGGCAAGCACCAGATCGACGCTTTTTTGCAACGTGCACCCGACGCCAGCGCCCGGCCTTCGCCCGGTCACCTGCTGCCCGTGCCTGACAATGGCTCGCAGGCATCCGCCCCGCCTGCGCCGCTCGACGGGTTCTACTACGCCCTCCTCGAAAAGGCCACGAAGACCGACGCAGCCCACCAGCCGAACATCCGAAAAGAACAGTGACCAGCCGCCTCGAGGTTTTGCGCAGTTCCTGGCCGTCAGCGGCCAGGCTGGCGATGGCCGGCTGGTGCCTCGTGGCGTGCCTCATGTTCTGGGTGCCGCCGGCGCGCGCGGGCAACGTCGACCTGCCGCTGATCGAAACGTCGCGCACCGAAGAGGGCGTGCTGCTGAGCTTCACGGTGCGGTTCGAGCTCACCAAGGCCGTCGAGGACGCCCTGCAAAAAGGCGTGCCGCTGCATTTCGTGGCCGAGGCCGACCTCTACCGCTACCGCTGGTACTGGCGCGACAAGCGCGTGGCCAATGCCAGCCGCAGCTGGCGCCTGGCCTACCAGCCGCTCACGCGGCGCTACAAGGTGAGCTTCGGCAGCCTGAGCCAGACCTACGAAAGCCTGACCGAAGCGCTGGCGGCCGTGCAGCGCGTGGTGCGCTGGCGCCTCGCCGAACCGCTGGCCGCGGGCGACGACAACTACTACCTCGAATTCCGCTACCGGCTCGACACCGCCCAGCTGCCGCGACCGCTTCAGATCGGCGTGGGCGGCCAGGCCGACTGGGATCTTTCGGTCGAACGCAAGCTCCAGGTGCCCGAAGTCGCGGTACGCTGAGGCCCCTTCTCGAAGAGCTGTTGCCAGTGCCATTCCTTGCCGCCTCGGGCCGCCGCGCCGGGCCGCTCCCAAGCAAGGCCCGCC
>CAMLNA010000129.1 GCA_946481025.1 uncultured Rivibacter sp. | reverse complement strand
AGGTTGTCGCCCTTGCGCAGGTGGCTGTTCCACGGCGCCGGGTTGCCGGTGCCGAAGTAGGCCAGTCCGGTCTTCGGGTCGTAGGTGCCGCCGAGCCAGGTGGCTGCGCCGCCGGTCTTCCACAGGTCGCCCGGCCAGCTCCTGCCGGTGGTACCCGACACGCCGTTTTCCTTCTTGTTGCCGTCGGGGTCGTAGGTGTAGCCCATGTGCCCCTCGACGGTCGGGCGCGTCCACACCAGTGCCCCGGTCTTCGCATCGCGCGCCTCCACGCGGCCCACCACGCCGAACTCGCCGCCCGACACGCCGGTGAGGACGAGGCCGTTGACGATGAGCGGCGCGGCGCTCATGGAATAGCCGGCCGCGTAGTCGTCGACCTTCTCCTTCCACACCACCTCGCCGGTGCCTTGGTCGAGCGCCACGAGCTGGGCGTCCAGCGTGCCGAAGATCACCAGGTTGTCGTAGAGCGCGGCACCGCGGTTGATGACGTCGCAGCACGGCATGATGCCGTCGGGCAGGCGGTGCTCGTACTTCCACAGCTTGCGGCCGGTGGCCGCGTCGAGCGCGAACAGGCGCGAATACGAGGCGGTGACGAACATCCTGCCGTTGTGGACGACGGGCTGCGACTCCTGGCCGCGCTGCTTCTCGCCGCCGAACGAGAACGCCCATGCCGGCACCAGCTTGCCCACGTTGCGCGTGTTCACCTGCCTGAGCGGCGAATAGCGCTGGCCCTGGGTGCCCAGGCCCCAGGTCAGCACGTCGCCGCCTGTCCTGGCGTCTGCGTCGATCATCTGGTGGGTCACGCCCGCGGCGCCCGCCGACTGCGGGCCGAGCGATGCGCAAGCCATCGCGACGAGGAAGGGAAGTAGCCGTGCCTGCATGTGTGTCTCCTTGGGTGTGGGCAACAACGTGCGCGACGACGGCGGGGCCTGCCCGCCCGTGCGCTGGTGCGCCTTTGCGCAATCGCCATGCCACTCGAAGAAGCCCGTGCCCCGGCTGCAAAAGGCCGGGTTAGCCCGGGGAGCCGGGACCCCAGACGAAACGGGGGTTGCTGCGGCTTGCAGCAACCCCCGTTTCGGCAGCCTGCGCTGCTACAGCATCGAACAGCGCAACACCGCGGCCCGCTTCACGCGTGCCAGGTCACGGCCCCCGTCCACGCCGTGGCCAGCACCACGATGCCGAACACGATGCGGTACCAGGCGAACGGAATGAAGTCGTGCGTGGCGACGTAGCGCAGCAGCCAGCGCACGCAGACCCATGCGGAAACGAAGGAGAAGACGAGGCCGATCGCGAAGATCGGCACGTCGGCCACAGAGAGCAGCGCCCGCTCCTTGTAGAGGCTGTAGGCGCCGGCGCCCACCAGCGTGGGAATGGCCAGGAAGAAGCTGAACTCGGTGGCCGCCTTGCGCGACAGGCCGAGGAACATGCCGCCGATGATGGTGGCGCCCGAGCGGCTGGTGCCCGGCACCAGCGCGAAGCACTGCACGAGGCCCACCTTCAGCGCGTCCCACGGCCCCATGTCGTCCACCTCGGCCACGCGCACGCGCGCCGGACGCTTCTCGGCCCACAGGATCACCAGGCCGCCCAGGATGAAGGTGCTGGCCACCACGACCGGCGTGAACAGATGCTCCTTGATCACCTTGCCCAGCAGCAGGCCCAGGATCACCGCCGGCACGAAGCCGATGGCGACGTTGCGGACGAAGCGCTGCGCGCGCGGGTCCGATCCGAGGCCGAGCACCGTTTCGCGCAGGCGCTGCCAGTACACCAGGATGATCGCGAACATCGCCCCCGTCTGGATGGCGATCTCGAACACCTTGACCTTCTCGCCGGTGAAGCCGAGCAGCGAGCCGGCCAGGATGAGATGGCCGGTGCTCGAGATGGGCAGGAACTCGGTGAGCCCTTCGACGATGCCCATCAGGGCCGCCTTGATCCACAGCGTCAGATCCAACGAAAACTCCTACGCAATGCGCCGGCGCCGCGCGGCCCGGCAAAGCGCGGCATCTTAAGCGGCCCGCGCAGCGGCGCGCCCGCCCTGCAGCAAGATCGAACAGGTCTTGCCTGGCGCATCGCCGAGAATGCCGGGCCCCGCGCCCGGCCCCCCCGCGCCCCACGGTCGCCGAAGCCCCGTCCTTGACCTCGGGAGCCCGCCCGCCTACATTACTGACCGGTCAGTCAGTTACTCGAGCCGCCCTGGCCTCGCCGGGCGGCGAGTCGTTTTTGCCCATGTCCCCTGCCCAGCCCCAGCGTCAGCGACGCAAGGAAGCCCGTCCGCAAGAGCTGCTCGATGCGGCGCTGGGCCTGTTCGTCGAGAAAGGCTTCGCCGCCACCCGCTCCGAGGAAGTGGCGGCCCGCGCGGGCGTCTCCAAGGGCACGCTGTACCTCTACTACCCCAGCAAGGAAGAGCTGCTCAAGGCGGTGGTGCGCGAGAACCTCTCCGGGCTCATCGCCGAAGGCAGCGGCATCGTCGACCACTTCGAAGGCACGGCCTCGGACCTGGTGGCGCTGCTGCTCAACACCTGGTGGGACCGCGTGGGCGAGTCGCCTGCCTCCGGCATCTTCAAGATCATCATCACCGAGGTCGGCAACTTCCCGGACTTCGCCCGCTTCTACGTCGAAGAGGTGATCGAGCCGGCCCACGTGCTGTTCGAGAAGGTGCTGCAGCGCGGCATCGACGGCGGCGAATTCCGCCCGGTGCGGCTCGACGACGCGGTGCACGTACTCATCTTCCCGCTGCTGATGCTGTGCCTGCACAAGCACTCGCTGGGCGCCTGCCGCGGCGGCGAAGCGGCGATGGATCCGCGGCGTTTCATCGCCACCCACGTGGACGTGGTGCTGCGCGGACTGCAGGCGGCGCCGCAGGGCCCCAAGGCCGTCAGCAAACGAGCAACACAGCCCCAATAAAATCGCGCGCTTTGCATCCATCACTCAGCCCGCGTGACGCCATGAACATCGAACAAGCCCGCTTCAACATGATCGAGCAGCAGATCCGCCCGTGGGACGTGCTCGACACCTCGGTGCTCTCCCTGCTCGCGGTGGTGAAGCGCGAAGACTTCGTGCCCGCCCAGCACCGCGCGCTGGCCTTCATGGACCTGGAAGTGCCCCTGCCCGGCGGCCAGACCATGCTGGCCCCCAAGGTGGAGGCGCGACTGCTGCAGGAGCTGGCCCCCGCCAGGCACGAGAAGGTGCTGGAGGTGGGCACCGGCAGCGGCCACATGGCAGCGCTCCTGGCCCACAAGGCCCAGCGCGTCATCTCGCTGGAGATCCGCCCCGAGCTGGTGGCGCTGGCCCGCGGCAACCTGCAGCGCGCGGCGGTGGTCAACGTCGACGTGCGCGAAGCCGACGGCGCCCAGGGCCTGCCCGCCGAGGCGCCCTTCGATGCCATCATGCTGTCCGGCGGGGTGGCCGAGGTGCCGCAGGTGCTGTTCGACCAGCTCAAGGTCGGTGGCCGCCTGGCAGCCATCGTCGGCGACGAGCCGGTGATGCGGGCCACGCTCTACACCAAGGTCAGCGAGCGCGACGTGCGCGCCAGCTACCTGTTCGACACCGTGGCGCAACGCCTGGAGCGCTTCCCGGCGCCCACCAGGTTCACCTTCTGAGCCATGCAGCAAGTGCGGGTCAGCGACGTCCAGGCATTGGTCGCATCGTTCGAGCCCGGCAGCCGCCCCGTGCTGCTGGACGTGCGCGAACCCTGGGAGGTGCAGCTCGCTTCGCTGCAACTGCCCGGCGTGCGCACGGTGTGCATCCCGATGCGCGAGGTACCCGAACGCCTGCATGAGCTCGACGCCTCGCAGCCCATCCTCGGTTTGTGCCATCACGGGATGCGAAGCCTGCAGGTCGTCGCATTCCTGGAGCGGCAAGGCTTCGGGAGCCTGTACAACGTCGCCGGCGGCATCGACGCATGGTCCCACGAGGTCGATGCGTCGGTGCCCACCTACTGAACCACAACAAGGAAGCAACTCCATGCCCGCTGCGATCCGTCTGCCTGCCCTGAGCCGCCTGATGCTGGCCTGCGCCACCGTCTTCGGTGCCGCCTCCGCGGCGCAAGCCCAGAGCCTGGCCGAGCTGTACGAGGCCGCGCGCGGCTATGACGCCGCCTACCTGGCTGCGCGGGCGCAGGCCGAGTCGGTGCAGTACCGGGCCGACCAGGCGCGCGGCCTGCGCCTGCCCAGGGTGGACCTGACGGCCGGGGCCAGCCGCAGCGAGGTCGACCCTCCGGCAGGAGACGACCGCCTCACCAAGACCACCCAAGTCGGCGTGAACGGCAGGCAGCCGCTGTTCAATCGCAGCAACAGCCTCACCATCGAGAAGGCCGAAAGGGCCGTCGAAGTCGCCAGGGCCGACCTGCAGACCGCGGAGCAGGACCTGATCGTCCGCGTGGCGCAGTCCTACTTCGACGTGCTGGCGGCGCAGGACGCCCTGGCGACCGCGCAGGCCAACAAGAAGGGCATTTCGGAGCAGCTGGCTTCGGCCAAGCGCAACTTCGAGGTCGGCACCGCCACCATCACCGACACGCGTGAAGCACAGGCCCGCTTCGACCTGGCTACCGCGCAGGAAATCGCGGCCGAGAACGACCTGCGCACCAAGCGCATCCAGCTCGACCAGCTGGTGGGCCGCGCGGGCGTGACCCCGCGGCCGCTGACCGTGCCGGTCGCCTTGCCGGCCGTGACGCCGGCCAACGTGGAGGAGTGGGTCAGCCAGACCGAAGACGCGCCCAACGTGCGCAAGGCGCGCCTGGGTTACGACATCGCCCGGCTCGATACCGACCTCGCCCGCGCGGGCCACCTGCCCACGGTGGACCTCGTGGCCTCGGCAGGGCGTTCGCACAACTCCGGCAACGGCGCGACCCTGCAAGGCATCAACGGCAACGTCAGCAACAACACCGTGGGCGTGCAGCTCAACCTGCCGCTGTTTGCCGGCTTCCAGACGCAGAACCGCGTGAAGGAGACGCTGGCCCTGGAAGAGCAGTCGCGCAACAACCTCGAGGCCGCGCGCCGCAGCGTGGCACAGGCGACCCGCCAGGTGTTCTTCGGCGTGCAGTCGGGCCAGGCCCAGGTGCAGGCGCTCGAGGCGGCCGAAGCCTCCAGCAAGCTCGCGCTCGAGGCCACCCAGCTCGGCTACCGCGTGGGCGTGCGCGTCAACCTCGACGTGCTGAATGCGCAGACCCAGCTGTTCACCACCCAGCGCGACCTCGCCAAGGCCCGTTACGACGTGGTGGTCAACGGCCTGCGCCTGCGTCAGGCCGCCGGCACCCTGAACCCGGGCGACGTGAACGCCGTCAACCAGCTGATCGCGCGCTAGAGAGGCGGGCCGCAGACAGCACCGCCTCGGCGATGCGGCCGGCCGCGCCGCGGTGGGCCGCCGCAAATGCCAGCGCGCGCTCGGCCATGCCGCCGTGCGCGGCCGCATCGCTGGCCAGCCGCGCTGCGGCCTGCACGCCTTCGTCGAGCCCGGCCACGCGCAATGCCGCGCCGGCCGCGATCGACAGCTCGGCCGCCAGCTCGAAATTGAAGGTGTGCGGCCCCATCACCACCGGGCAGCCGCAGGCAGCCGCCTCGATGAGGTTCTGCCCGCCCAGCGGCGCGAAGCTGCCGCCCAGCAGGGCTGCGTCGGCCGCTGCGTAGTAGGCCGGCATCTCGCCCATCGAGTCGCCCAGCCACACGTCGGCCGCCAGTCCGTCGGCGCCGGGGACGTGCGCCTGCCAGGCGGAGCGCCGTGACAAGGCCAGGCCCTGCTTCTGCACCAGTTGCGCCACCTCGTCGAAACGCTGCGGGTGGCGAGGCACCAGCAGCAGCCGCGGCCGCGGCGCAGGCAATGCGCTCCAGGCCTGCAGCAGCGGGGTCTCCTCGCCCTCCCGCGTGCTGGCGGCCAGCACCACCGGCGCGGCCGACAAGGCGCGCCACTGCGCGCCGCGCGCCAGCAGGTGCGCATCGGGCGCCATGTCGAACTTGAGGTTGCCCAGCACCTGCACGTGGGGCGCGCCGGCCTGGCGCAGGCGCACGGCGTCGGCCTCGGTCTGCGCCAGCACCGCGGCGAAGCTCTCGATGGCCGGGCGCAGCACCGCATGGAGGCGATGGGCCTGCCGCAGGCTCTTGTCGCTCAGGCGGGCGTTGGCCAGCACCATCGGCACGCCGGCCTCCTGTGCGGCCAGCAGCAGGTTGGGCCACACCTCGGTTTCCATCAGCACGCCGACGGCCGGGCGGAACTGCGCGAAGAAGCGCCGCACCACGCCGGGCGTGTCGTAGGGCAGCCAGACCTGCCTGTCGTCGGGGCCGAGCAATTCGGCGCCGGCCGCGCGGCCCGTGGCGGTGCCGTGGGTGAGCAGCAGGCGCAGGTCCGGCTGTCGCTGCCGCAAGGCGGCAACCAGGGCAGCGGCTGCCCGCGTCTCGCCGAGCGACACCGCGTGCACCCACACCCAGCCCGCGCTCGGCGCGCCGCTGTAGGTGCCCAGGCGCTCGCCCACCGCATGCCGGTACAGCGGCTCGACACGGCCTCGCCACCACAGGCGAGCCACGTAAAGGGGGGTCAGGGCGCGCAGCAGGCCGTTGTAGCCGGCGCGCGCCAGGCGTTGTTTCACGGAGGGCATCGTGGCGGCAGGCGCAACCATGTCAACCCTGCACCGCAGCAGTCGCCGCGGCGGGCCGGGCGGCCCAGGCACGTTCCCAGGTGTGCCACACCTCGTCGACGCCGGGCGTGTGGTCGCCGCCGACCGGCAGCTGGTGCGGCGTGTCCACCGGCCCGGCACGCCAGGCCCGCGGCTGGCTGAAGATCTGCACGTGCGGCAGGTCCAGCGCCACCGCGAGGTGGCTCAGGCCCGAATCGACCCCCACCACCCCGGCGCAGGCCGCCATGCGCGCGGGCAGCTCGGCGAGCGACATGCGCGGCAGCACCTGGGCGCCCTCGCCGATGGCGGCACAGGTGTCTTCGGCGAAGGCCCGCTCGGCGTCGTTGGCATAGGGAATGCGCACCGGCCAGCCGCCGGCCTGCAGGCGCTGGCCCAGCGCCACCCAGTGCCCCTGCGGCCATTCGTTGTCGGGCCGCGTGGTGCCGTGCACGAGCATGACCTCGCGGCCCTGGCCGCCGCGCGGCAGGCGCAGGTCGTAGTCGGCGCGGCCCCGCGGTTCATGGCCCAGCGCGCCGGCGGCGAGCAGCCGGTAGCGTTGCACCGCATGCACGCGGCGCGGCATGGGGATGGGCTTGTTCACCATGTAGCGCACCGGCCATTCGTAGCCGCAGGCCTCGCTGGCATTGGCATAGGTGTAGCGCGAACCACCCGGCGCGAGGCGCGCCATGCGGGCCACCAGCGCCGACTTGATGAGGCCCTGGAAGTCGATCACCGCGTCGTAGGGCTCGGCCTGCAGCCTGGCCGCGAAACCCGCGCGCTCGGCCCGCGTGGCCGCGGCGAAACGCGAATGGCGCCAACGCCGCTGCGCGATGGGGATCACGCGCGCCAGCCCGTCGGCGTTGGCGGCCAGCAGCGGCGCAAAGGCTTCCTCGGCGACCCAGTCCACCGTGGCGGAGGGAAAGGCGGCGCGCACGTCGTGCAGCGCCGGCAGTGTCTGGATCACGTCGCCCAGCGACGAAAGCTTGACGAAAAGGATGCGCAACGCCGCTCCGCCCTGCCGCCCGCGCCGCACTAGTGCGCGGCCGCCCCGATGTGCGCGTCGGGCTTCACCGCCTTGAGCGCCGCGGTGAACTGCTCGCGGATGCGCTCGAGCGCCTCGGGGGTGTGCCCCTCGAAACGCAGCACCAGCACCGGCGTGGTGTTCGATGCGCGGATGAGGCCGAAGCCGTCGTCGAACTCGGCGCGCAGGCCGTCGATGGTGACGAGCTCCTTCGCGCCGTCGAAGCGCGCCGTCTCGCGCAGCTGCTCGATGACGGCATGCGGCTCGCCTTCGGCGCAGGCCACGTTGAGTTCGGGCGTGCTGTAGCTGGTGGGCAGCGCATTGAGCACCGCGCTCGGATCGGCATGGCGCGACAGGATTTCCAGCAACCGCGCGGCGGTGTACATGCCGTCGTCGAAGCCGTACCAGCGCTCGGCGAAGAACATGTGGCCGCTCATCTCGCCGGCGATGGGGGCGCCGGTTTCCTTGAGCTTGGCCTTGATGAGCGAGTGGCCGGTCTTCCACATCAGCGGTTCGCCGCCGGCCGCTTCGATGGCACCGGCCAGGCGCTGGGTGCACTTCACGTCGTAGATGACCTGGCCGCCGGGCACCCGCTGCAGGATGTCCTGCGCGAACAGCATCAGCTGGCGGTCGGGGTAGATGATCTGCCCGTCTTTCGTGACGACGCCCAGGCGGTCGCCGTCGCCGTCGAAGGCGAGGCCGAGTTCCGCATCCGTCTCGCGCACGGTGCGGATCAGGTCGGCCAGGTTCTCGGGCTTGGACGGGTCGGGGTGGTGGTTCGGGAAGTCGCCGTCCACCTCGGAATACAGCTCGGTGACCTTGCAGCCGAGCGCCCGCAGGATGCCGGGCGCCGACGCGCCGGGGATGCCGTTGCCCGAGTCGACCACCACGCGCATCAGGCGCGAGAGCTTCACGTCGCCGGTGATGCGGCGCTGGTATTCGGACAGGATGTTCATCTTGCCGATGCGGCCCTTGCCCTGCGCATAGTCCTCGGCCTCGATGCGCTGGCGCAGCGCCTGGATCTCTTCGCCGTAGATGGCGCGCCCGGCCAGCACCATCTTGAAACCGTTGTAGTCCTTCGGGTTGTGGCTGCCGGTGACCTGGATGCCGCTGCGGCAGCCGTATTCGGCACGGGTGGCGGCCACGTAATAGAGCATCGGGGTGGTGACCGCGCCGATGTCCACCACATCGAGCCCGGTGGAAGCCAGCCCGCGCATGAGCGCAGCGGCGAGGCCCGGGCCCGACAGGCGCCCGTCGCGGCCCACGGCCACGGCCTTTTCGCCTGCGGCCACCGCCTGCGTGCCGAAGGCGCGGCCCAGGTGTTCAGCAAAGCTCTCGTCGATCGTCTTGCCGACGATGCCGCGGATGTCATAGGCCTTGAAGACCGAGGCGTGCACTTGCATGGGAGGTTCTTTCTGCCCGAGGGAGGGGGGCCAGGGACGGCGCATTGTAGGCAGGCGGCGAGCGTTGCCCGTACGGTTGCCAACGGTTGCGCGCCGTATCCGAAACAGTGCGCAACGGCAGATTCTTCCGGCGGTTTTTGCCGCCACGAAGCCTTGCAGGCGCCCGGCTGCCGGGCATGCCGATTGCGCCTGCGCTGCATGGCCTTGAACCCCGACCTCCGCCGCAAGGTGTTCCTGGGTTTGTGGAACGCCGCCTGGAGCTGGCGACGGCGCACCCTCCTCGCCCTGGGCCTGCTCGTGCTGGCCAAGGTGGCCGGCGTGTGCGTGCCGCTGCTGCTCAAGGCCATCATCGACCGCTTCAGCCAGCCGTCCGACCTGTCCGCCGACAACCTCAACACCGGACAGGTGGTGCTGGTGCTGCCGGTGTTCCTGCTGCTGGGCTACGCGCTGCTGCGGTTTGCCGGCACGCTGTTCACCGAGCTGCGCGACCTCGTGTTCGCCCGCGTCACGCAGCGCACCGTCAAGGCCTTCGCCGAGCGCACCTTCGGCCACCTGCTGTCGCTCAGCCCGCGCTTCCACGTGCAGCGCAACACCGGCTCGCTGATCCGCGACGTGGAGCGCGGCACCGCCGGCATCGGCTTCCTGCTGGGCGCGGGCCTGTTCACCGTGGTGCCCACGCTGGTCGAGTTCGTGGGCGTGCTGCTCGTCATGGCCGTGGGCTACAGCCCGTGGTTCACCGTGGCCATCGTGCTGACCTTCGCGGTATATGCCACCTACACGATGCTCATGACGCAAAAGCGCGAGCTGCGCCAGCGCGCCGTCAACGAGATGGATTCGCGCGCCAACGGCCGCCTGGTGGACACGCTGCTCAACTACGAGACGGTGAAGGCCTATGCGCGCGAGCAGTTCGAGCGAACCCGCTATGCCGAGATCTGCACCCAGTGGATCGAAGGCAGCGTGCGCAACCAGAAGGCGCTGTCGGCCCTGCACCTGGGCCAGGGCGCGATCATCGCCGCGGGCGTGGCCTCGGTGATGCTGCTGGCGGGAGAGCAGACGGTGCGCGGCGCCATGACGGTGGGCGACCTGGTGCTGGTGAACAGCTACGTCATCCAGATCTGCCTGCCGCTCAACGCGCTGGGCTTCGTGTTCCGCGAAGCGAAGGACGCGCTGGTCAACACCGAGAAGCTGTTCGGCCTGCTCGAGCAGCAGCCCGAGATCGTCGACGCGCCCGCCAGCCGGCAGCTGGGCGTGCCGGCCGGGCAGGTGACCTTCGAGCACGTCGACTTCGCCTACGAGGCGGGCCGGCCCATCCTGCACGACGTGAGCTTTTCCATCGGCGCAGGGCAGACGGTGGCGGTGGTGGGCGGCAGCGGCTCGGGCAAGTCCACCCTCGCGCGCCTGCTGCTGCGGCTGTATGACACCAACGCCGGTCGCATCACGATCGACGGGCAGGACGTGCGCGAGGTGCAGCTCGCCTCGCTGCGCCAGGCCATCGGGGTGGTGCCGCAGGACACGGTGCTGTTCAACGACACCATCGCCTACAACATCGGCTACGGCCGCACCGGCGCCGGCATGCACGAGGTGGTGGAGGCTGCACAGGCCGCGCAGGTGCACGAGTTCATCCTGTCGCTGCCGCAGCAGTACGACACCGTGGTCGGCGAGCGCGGCATGAAGCTTTCCGGCGGCGAGAAGCAGCGCATCGCGATCGCGCGCGCCTTCCTGAAGAACCCGCCGATCATGGTGCTCGACGAAGCCACCTCGGCGCTCGACACCCGGGCCGAGCGGGCCATCCAGAACGAGCTCGACCGCATCGCCCAGGGCCGCACCACGCTCATCATTGCCCACCGCCTGTCGACCATCGTCAATGCCGACGAGATCATCGTGCTCGACAAGGGCCGCATCGTCGAGCGCGGCAGGCACCAGGACCTGATGCAGCGCGAAGGCCTGTACGCCCAGCTGTGGAAGCTGCAGCGCGAGCAGCAGCAGTTCGAGCGGCTCGAGCGCGAGCTGGCCCTGCAGCCGCTCAACCTCGCGGTGCTGGCCGCCAGCGTGATCGACGGGCTGCGCGAGGCCTTCGATGCACGGCAGGTGCGGCTCTACACCGACATCGAGACCGATCGCGCGCTGGTGACGGGAGATCCAGGCAGCCTGTCGCAGGCGCTGCGCGAGCTGTGCCTGCAGTCGCTGGCCGCCACGCCGGTGGACGGGCGCATCGAGCTGCGGCTCGAAAGCAGCGACGGAAGCGCACGGCTTTCGGTCACCGACGGGCGCCACGTCACCGACCGGCCGCTCACGCTGGTGGACCCCACCACCCGCCTGGACACCGACACGCCGCCCGACCCGCTGGCCCTGCGCTCGCTGGTCGAGCGCCAGGGCGGCCGGTTCCTCGTCGAGACGCCCACCTCGATGCGGGGCATGCGCTATGTGATCGAGCTGCCGCTGCGGCACATGAACGTCGAGCCGGTGCATGCGCAACGCCCGATCGAAAGCGCCGTCGCGAGCCTGCAGCAGCCGCTGAAGGGTCTGCACGTCGTCTGCATCGACGACCAGTCGGAGGCGCGCGAGGTGCTGCAGGCGGTGCTCGAGCAGGCCGGCGCCCAGGTGACCACCTTCGCCGGCGGCCGCCTGGCCCTGGACTGGCTGGAGCAGTCGCCCGGCGAGCGCTGGCCGCAGGTGATCGTCTGCGACATCGCGCTGGGCGAGGAAGACGGCCACGCCGTCGTGCGCCGCATCCGGCAGGTGGAGGCCCGGCGCGGCGTCGCGCTGCACGCCCGGGTGCCGGCCATCGCGCTGACCGGGCTGGCGCAGCCCGGAGACCGCATCCGCGCGCTGATGGCCGGGTTCCAGGTGCACCTGGCCAAGCCGGTGGACCCGCAGGCCCTGATCGGGACGATCTACACCCTGTCGGGCCGCGGCACGCAGGAGACTCCTCGCAGCGTTGCGGCGTAGCGCCGGGTCGCCGAATACCTTCACCGTGGAGGCGCGGAGAACCGCGGAGGAATACAAGGCCTTCTCCGCGGTCCTCCGCGTCCTCCGCGCCTCCGTGGTGAATGAATTGGGGTTCCCGCCATGGCGCACAGCCACCCTCCGTTCGGGCTGAGGTATCGAAGCCCTGCGACGGTTGGTGGCGGC
>CAMLNA010000128.1 GCA_946481025.1 uncultured Rivibacter sp. | reverse complement strand
TCAGGCATCCTGGCGGACGCCCTCGGCGTGCGCCGCCGGCGCCTCCGGCACGAAGATCCACAGCAGCAGGTAGGCCACGACGCTCGCGCCGGCACAGAACACCGCCAGCACGAACAGCAGCCGCCAGATCCAGTTGGCCACGCCGGTGGTGGCGGCCAGGCCGCCGCACACGCCGCCCAGCCAGCGGTCGTCGCGGCTGCGGACCAGGCCGTTGACCGCCGACACCGCCGCCGGCGTGCTGCGCGGTGCCGGCTCGCCGGCCAGCACCCGGGCCTTGGCCCGCGCGTATTCGTCGTCGGACAGCGCGCCGCGCCGATGCAGTTCTTCGAGCTTGGCCAGTTCGTCGGGCAATGACATGGTGCTTGGACTCCGCAATGTCGTCGTGTCGTGCGGCTGCTGCCGCTCAACCCTGAGCTTGCGGCAGGCGCTTGGCAGAGATCTCGACCCGCGGCAGCTCGACGGTGCGCACGACCTTCACCGGCGCCTGGACCGCGGCGGCCTGATCTTGTCGCACTTCGAAGGCGAAGGCCAGCGATGCGGTGGCGAACACGGCGAAGGTGGCGGCGATGGCGGTGAGGCGGCTGATCATGTCGGGCTCCGTGAGGTGGTTGATTGCTTGCGATGGAGCGAACTCTAGGCAGCGGCACCATCGCCTCCAACCGGCTTGCGACGAGTTGCAGCGAAGCCGGCATGAACTGCAGGCGAGGCGGACGGACCGGGCGGCCAGGCCTGCCGGCAGGCCGCTGCGCGCACAATGGCCGGCCATGAAGACACCCGGATTGCTGAGGGGCGTCAGGGACGGCGTGATGACGCTGACGCTGAACCGCCCCGAAAAACTCAATGCCATCGACAACGAACTGGCTCAGGCGCTCCTGACGGCACTGGAAGCCGCCGCATCCGACGACGCCGTGCGCGTCGTGCGCGTGGCAGGAAACGGCCGCGCGTTCTGCGCCGGGCGCGACGTATCCGCTCCGCCGACGGAGCTCGACCTGGTGCTGGTGCAAGACGTGTCGCGAGCGCTGGTCCGTCTCGACAAGCCCGTCCTCTTCGCGGTGCACGGATGGACGGTCGGCGCAGGCTTGGAGTGGATGCTCAACGCCGACGTCGCCATCGCGGCCGCCAGCAGCCGCTTCAAGCTGCCGGAAGCCTCGATCGGGGTGTTCGTCACCGGCGGCTTGAGCGCCACGTTGCCCGCCTGCGCAGGGCTGTCCCGAGCGAAGGCGCTGACCCTTCTCGGCGAGGAGTTCACCGCGGACATGGCGAAGTCGTGGGGCCTGGTCTGGCAGGTCGTTGCCGACACCCAGTTGGACGCATCGGCGGACGACGTTGCTTCGCGCCTGGCCAGCCTTCGACCCGAGGTGGTGCGCCACTTCAAGCGAGTGCTCAACGAAGTCGGCCTGAGCCGCTTCGAGCAGGCGATCGAGCTGGAGAACCAGGCGCAACGGGCGCTGAGGTAGGCGGGCCCGCCCGCCCCGCTCAGCGCGCCGCCGCCCGCCTCGGCTTGTACGCCGGGAACGCCTGCCGCAGCGTCTCGATCTGCCCGCACTTGTGGGCCTGGTAACCCGGCAGGCTGTCCACCGCGTGCTGGAAGGACTCGCTGCGCAGGATGTCCAGCGTGGCCTGGATGCCCGGCTTGGCGAGCGACAGCTCGTGGCACAGCAGGAAGTAGCACTCGGTGGCGATCGGCAGGAAGTCGAGCTTGAAGTGCCGCGCCGGCGTTTCGACGCCCAGCCCCACGTCGGCCATGCCGCTGGCCACGTAGGCGGCCACCGCGGCGTGAGTGAGTTCGCCCTGCTCGAAGCCGGCGATGCGGGCGGCATCGACGCCGTCGCGCTCCAGCAGGCAGTCGAGCAGGAAGCGCGTGCCCGAGCCCCGCTGCCGGTTGATGAAGCGCACGCCAGGGCGTGCGAGGTCGTGCACGTCGTAGATCTTCTTCGGGTTGCCGGGCGCCACCATCAGGCCCTGGCGGCGGGTGGCGACGTGGATGACCCGGCTTGCGCGGAAGTCGAACCAGCGCGCGTAGTGGGCCACCGCCCTTTCCTCGAACTCGCCCAGCGGGATGGGCAGGCCGGCCAGGTCGCAGGCGCCGTCGTGCAGCGAGGCCGCGGCCTCCTGGCTGCCCACGTACTTGCGCTCCACCGCCACCTGCTCCCGCGCCAGCGCATCGAGCAGTTTCTCGATCGAGAAACCGTGGCTGGCATGCACGCGCACCAGCGCCGGCTGGCCGGCGCCGATCACCCGCTCGATCTCCACCTCGAGCTCCGAGGCCAACGTGTCGAGCACGGGCGACAGCCTCGCCACGATGCGGTGGCCGGCCCACACCAGCTTCTCGCCCAGTGGCGTGAGCTTGGACCCCTTGCCGCGCTCCATGTGCAGCAGCGGCACGCCCAGCTGCTGCTCGCCCTGGCGCACCAGGTCCCAGGCGTGGCGATAGGAAGCGCCGGTGTGCTGGCAGGCGGCCGACAGGCTGCCGAACTCCTGCACCTGCGCCAGCAGCTCGAGCAGGCGCGGCGACAGCTGGTTGCCGCTCGGCTGGCGGATGGTCCACTGGGGGTGGATCGATACCTTGTGCATCTGAGGGTTAGCCCTTAAGAGGCGAGCAGCATAAGCCTCCTGAGCGCTCCGTCATATTGCGGTTGCCACCGAGCACACGTAGATTGGCGTCCAGGGGCTCGGGCCTTTCTTATGCCCGCCCCGCATAAATCAAGCCCCACAGATGAACACCCCACATGCCGTGCCGACCGCCGAGCTGGTCGAGCAACTGATCGGCCGCTTCCGGCAAGTGCCGGGCGGCCTGCTGCCACTGCTCCATGCGGTGCAGGACGCGCTCGGCCACATACCGCCTGGCGCGGTGCCCGCCATCGCGGCCGGCATGAACCTTTCGCGTGCCGAGGTGCATGGGGTCATCAGCTACTACCACCACTTCCGCAGCGAGCCGCCGGGGCGCACCGTGGTGCAGGTGTGCAAGGCGGAATCGTGCAAGGCCTGCGGCGCCGATGCGCTGCTGGCGCATGCCGAGCGCACCTTGCACTGCCAGGAGCACCACACCCGCGGAGACGGCACCTACACGCTGGAGCCGGTGTACTGCCTGGGGTTGTGCGCCGCATCGCCGGCGGTGATGGTGGGCGAGCAGTTGCATGCCCGCATGACGCCTGCCCGGTTCGACCGCGTGATCGCAGCGCTGGAGCAGCCCCAATGACCGCCACCCGCCTGTTCGTGCCGCGCGATGCCTGCGCCCTGGCGCTGGGCGCCGACGCGGTGGCCGACACGCTGCAGGCCGAATGCGCACGGCGCGGCGCGGCGGTCGAGCTGGTGCGCAACGGCTCGCGCGGCCTCTTCTGGCTGGAGCCGCTGCTGGAGGTGGAAACACCCGCCGGCCGCATCGCCTACGGGCCGGTCGCGCCCGAGGACGTGCCGGCGCTGCTCGATGCCGGGCTGCTGCAGGGCGGCGCACATGCCCTGTGCCACGGCCCCACCGAGGCCATCCCGTACCTCGCCGGGCAGCAGCGCCACGTGTTCAGGCGCATGGGCGTGACCGACCCGCTGTCGCTGGCCGACTTCGAAGCCCACGGGGGCTGGGCCGGCCTGCGGCGCGCCCTCAGCATGGAACCGGCCGCCATCGTGCAGGAGGTGTTCGACTCGGGCCTGCGCGGCCGGGGCGGTGCGGCCTTCCCGGCCGGCATCAAGTGGAAGACGGTGCTCAACACTCCGGCCCCACAAAAATATGTGGTGTGCAACGCCGACGAAGGCGACTCCGGCACCTTCTCCGACCGCATGACGATGGAAGGCGACCCGTACATGCTCATCGAGGGCATGACGATCGCCGCGCTGGCGGTGGGTGCCACGCAAGGCTACGTGTACGTGCGCTCCGAATACCCGCATGCGGTGGCGACCCTGACCGAGGCCGTCCGGCGTGCCGCCGCGGCCGGCTGGCTGGGCGACGACGTGGCAGGCTCGGGCCGCGCCTTCCATCTCGAAGTGCGCATGGGGGCCGGCTCCTACGTGTGCGGCGAAGAGACGGCCATGCTCGAAAGCCTGGAAGGCAAGCGCGGCATGGTGCGCGCCAAGCCGCCGGTGCCGGCGATGGCCGGGCTCTTCGGGCAGCCCACGGTCGTCAACAACGTGATCACCTTCTCCAGCGTGCCCATGGTCATGGAGCACGGCGCCGCCGCCTACAAGGCGCTGGGCATGGGCCGCTCCACCGGCACACTGCCCTTCCAGCTGGCGGGCAACATCCTCCGCGGCGGGCTGGTCGAGGTGCCCTTCGGCGTGACACTGCGCGAGCTGCTGCACGACTTCGGCGGCGGCAGCCGCTCGGGCCGGCCCATCAAGGCGGTGCAGGTGGGCGGCCCCCTGGGCGCCTACGTGCCGCCCGACAAATGGGACGTGCCGCTCGACTACGAGGCCTATGCCGCGATGGGCGCGGTGCTCGGGCACGGCGGCATCGTCGTGCACGACGACACGGCCGACATGGCCCGGCTCGCGCGTTATGCCATGGAGTTCTGCGCCGTCGAATCGTGCGGCAAGTGCACGCCCTGCCGCATCGGCTCCACGCGCGGCGTGGAGGTCATCGACCGCATCACCACCGGCAGCCAGCGCATCCAGCAGGTGGCGCTGCTGCGCGAGCTGTGCGACACCATGGAACAAGGCAGCCTGTGCGCCATGGGCGGCATGACGCCCTACCCGGTGCGCTCGGCGCTCGACCACTACCCAGAGGACTTCGGGCTATGAACGAGATCGAGATCGACTACGGCACGCCCAGGAGCAGCTCCGAGCAGCAGGTCACGCTGCAGATCGACGGCCGCGAGATCACCGTGCCGGCGGGCACCTCGCTGATGCGCGCGGCCGCCGAGGCCGGCATCGGCGTGCCCAAGCTGTGCGCCACCGACAGCCTCAAGGCCTGGGGCTCCTGCCGCCTGTGCCTGGTGGAAATCGACGGCCGCCGCGGCTTCCCCGCCTCGTGCACCACGCCGGCCGAGGCCGGCATGGTGGTGCACACGCACAGCGAAAAGCTCGACAAGCTGCGCCACAACGTGATGGAGCTGTACCTGTCGGACTTCCCGCCCGAGGCCTTGCACGGCCCCGAGACGGAGATGCTCGACATGGTGAAGGCCACGGGCGTGGACACCGTGCGCTACGGGCTCGCCGGGCACAACCACCTGCACGACAAGAAAGACGAATCGAACCCGTACTTCGTGCACGACCCGGCCAAGTGCATCGTGTGCAACCGCTGCGTGCGCGCCTGCGAGGAAACGCAGGGCACCTTCGCCCTCACCATCGAAGGCCGCGGCTTCGAGTCGCGCGTGTCGGCCAGCCAGCACGAGCCCTTCATCGACAGCGAGTGCGTGAGCTGCGGTGCCTGCGTGCAGGCCTGCCCCACCGGCTCGCTGATCGAGAAGAACGTGGTCTCGCTCGGCATGCCCGAGCGCAGCGTGGTCACCACCTGCGCCTATTGCGGCGTGGGCTGCGGCTTCAAGGCGGAACTCAAGGCCGGCCAGGTGGTGCGCATGACACCCTGGAAGAACGGCAAGGCCAACGAAGGCCACGCCTGCGTGAAGGGGCGCTTCGCCTGGGGCTATGCCACCCACCAGGACCGCATCACCCGGCCGATGATCCGCAGGAAGATCACCGACCCGTGGCAGGAGGTGAGCTGGGACGAAGCCATCAGCTACGCCGCCGGCGAGTTCAAGCGGCTGCAGGCGAAGTACGGCCGCGACTCCATCGGCGGCATCACCTCTTCGCGCTGCACCAACGAGGAGACCTACCTCGTGCAGAAGCTGGTGCGCGCGGCCTTCGGCAACAACAACGTGGACACCTGCGCCCGCGTGTGCCATTCGCCCACCGGCTACGGCCTCAACCAGACCTTCGGCACCTCGGCCGGCACGCAGACCTTCAAGTCGGTGGAGCACTCCGACGTGATCATGGTGATCGGCGCCAACCCGAGCGACGCCCACCCGGTGTTCTCGTCGCGGATGAAGCGGCGCCTGCGCGAAGGTGCCCGGCTCATCGTGGTGGACCCGCGCCGGATCGACCTCGTGAACGGCACGCACGTGAAAGCCGACTTCCACCTCGCGCTGCGACCCGGCACCAACGTGGCGGTCATCACCGCGTTGGCCCACGTGATCGTGACCGAGGGCCTGGTCGACGAGGCCTATGTCGCCGAACGCTGCGATGCCAGGAGCTTCGGCGAATGGCGCGAATTCGTGGCACGGGCAGAGAACTCGCCCGAGGCGCTGGAAGCGGCCACCGGCGTGCCGGCCGACCTGGTGCGCGGCGCCGCGCGGCTGTACGCCAGCGGCAACACCGAAGGCCGGCTCGGCGAGCGCCGGCCCAACAGCGCCATCTACTACGGCCTGGGCGTGACCGAGCACGCCCAGGGCTCCACCATGGTGATGGGCATCGCCAACCTGGCCATGGCCACCGGCAACGTGGGCCGCGAAGGCGTGGGTGTGAACCCGCTGCGCGGCCAGAACAACGTGCAGGGCTCCTGCGACATGGGCTCCTTCCCGCACGAGCTGCCGGGCTACCGGCACGTGTCCGACGACGAGGTGCGTGCCGAGTTCGGCGCCGCGTGGGGCGCCACGCTCGCCTCCGAGCCGGGCCTGCGCATCCCCAACATGTTCGACGCCGCGATGGAAGGCAGCTTCAAGGGCCTGTACGTGCAGGGCGAGGACATCGTGCAGTCGGACCCCAACACGCAGCATGTGACCGAGGCGCTGTCGAACCTGGAATGCCTGGTGGTGCAGGACATCTTCCTGAACGAGACGGCCAAGTACGCGCATGTGTTCCTGCCCGGCTCGTCGTTCCTCGAGAAGGACGGCACCTTCACCAATGCAGAGCGCCGCATCTCGCGGGTGCGCAAGGTGATGGAGCCGCTTTCGGGCGTGGGCGACTGGGAAGCGACGGTCAGGCTCTCCAACGCGCTGGGCTACCCGATGGCCTATGAGCACCCGTCGCAGATCATGGACGAGATCGCCGCGCTCACGCCCAGCTTCGCCGGCGTGAGCTTCGAGAAGATCGACCGCCTGGGCAGCGTGCAGTGGCCCTGCAACGACAACACCGACGAGGCGGGCACGGCGGTCATGCACGTGGGCCGCTTCGTGCGCGGCAAGGGGCGCTTCTTCATCACGCAGTACGTGCCCAGCGAAGAGAAGGTGACCCGCAAGTACCCGCTGCTGCTGACCACCGGCCGCATCCTGAGCCAGTACAACGTGGGTGCCCAGACGCGGCGCACCGCCAACAACCGCTGGCATGACGAGGACCGGCTGGAGATCCACCCGCAGGACGCCGAGGACCGCGGCATCAGGACGGGCGACTGGGTCGGCATCGAAAGCCGCGCCGGGCAGACGGTGCTGCGCGCGGTGGTGAGCGAGCGCATGCAGCCCGGTGTGGTGTACACCACCTTCCACTTCCCCGAGTCGGGCGCCAACGTCATCACCACCGACAGCTCCGACTGGGCCACCAACTGCCCTGAATACAAGGTGACCGCGGTGCAGGTGATGCCGGTGGCGCAGCCTTCAGAATGGCAACGCCAGTACGAAGCCTTCAACCACCAGCAGCTCGACCTGCTGGCGAAGGCCTCCCAGACCCACGAGGCCGTGGCCAACAAGTGACACCCATCGAAAACCAGCCGGCCGCGACGTCGGCCGACGTGACCGCCTACCGCGACGGCAAGCCCCGCCGCGTACGCGACCGGCTGGCCGAGGAAACCCCGGTCGCCCTCGTCTTCAACGGCATCTCGTTCGCCGTGATGCTGGCCACGCCGGCCGACCTCGACGACTTTGCGCTCGGCTTCGCGCTCACCGAAGGCCTGCTGGAGCGGCCCGGCGAGCTGTACGGCGTGGAAGTCGAAACCACGCCGGAAGGCATTGCCGTGCAGCTGCAGGTGGCCAGCGCCTGCGAGTTCCGCCTCAAGGAGCGGCGGCGCAACCTGGCGGGCCGCACCGGCTGCGGGTTGTGCGGAGCCGAAAGCCTGGAGCAGGTGCAGCGCACACTGCCGGCGCCGGTGTGCAGCGCGCTCCACCTGCAGCCCGATGCCGTGCGGCAGGCGCTCGCCGCGATCGGTGAATTCCAGCAGCTGCAGCAGGCCACCGGCGCCGTGCATGCCGCCGCCTGGTGCAGCGCCGCCGGCGACGTGCAGCTGGTGCGCGAGGACATCGGCCGCCACAACGCGCTCGACAAGCTGGTCGGCGCGCTGGTGCGGGCCAAGGCCGACATGACGCAGGGCTTCTTCTGCATCACCAGCCGCGCCAGTTTCGAGATGGTGCAGAAGGCCACCATGGCCGGCGCCTCCATGCTGGTGGCCGTGTCGGCTCCCACCGCGCTGGCCGTGCGCACCGCACGGACCGCCGGCCTGGCGCTCGCCGGCTTCGCCCGCGGCCACGACTTCGTGGCCTACACCTTCCCCGAACGTTTCGGACTCCCATCGGCCTGAACCCCGCCTGACCTCATGGACGTGAACAACCTCGTGCACATGGCCAACCGCATCGGCGAGTTCTTCCAGGCCATGCCCGACCGGCAGGAAGCCACCGAAGGCGTGGCCAGCCACATCCGCAAGTTCTGGGACCCGCGCATGCGCCGGCAGTTGCTGGCCCACGTGGAGCAGCAGCACGGCGAGGGACTGTCCGAGCTGGTGCTCAAGGCACTGCAGGAGCACCGCGCCACGCTGCAGTGAGCCGCGCCACCTTCCGCGGTGATATTTCTCGTTCGGGCGAGGCGGCACCCCACTTCCAGGGGGGGTTCGCCGCCAGGGCGGCCGGGATAATCCGCCGCCATTGCGACCGGCCGCTCCTCCATGAACGACTCCGTGCAGCTCGTCTTCTTCGGCGAGATCCTCCAAGGCTTCCAGCGTGACGACGTGCAGCGCCGCCTGGGCGAACTGCTGAAGCTCGACGAGACGAAACACGCCCACCTGTTCTCGGGCGAACGCCGGGTGCTCAAGCGCTCGGTGCCGCGCGCCGAGGCCGAACGCTATGTGCAGCACCTGGCCAGCCTGGGCGCGAAGCTGCACGTGGAGCCCGAGGCGCCCCAGCCCGCCACCGCGCCGCCGGCCGCCCCGCAAGTTGCACCGGCCGAAGAAGAGATCGTCTGCCCCACCTGCGGCGAGCGGCAGTCCAGGCGCATCATGTGCCGCGCCTGCGCCACCAACATGCCGATGGGCATCGCAGCCAAGGAAGAGGCCGAGCGCGAGGCTCGGGAGGCCCGGCGTGCGGAGTGGCGGAACCGGAGCGGGCTCGCGCCGGCCGACACCGGGCCGGACGAGGCATCGGCCCCCACCTGGGGTTTCGGGTTTTCGGGCCGGATCGGGCGGCTGCGCTACATGACGGCCGGCTTCGTGCTGTTCTCGGTCATGGTGCTGCTCACGCATCTGCTGATGAAGCGCATGAGCATCAGCGGGTTCGTGTTCTTCGGCGCCGGCATGCTGGCGGCGCTGTTCGTGTCGATCCGCCTGGCCGTGCTGCGCCTGCACGACTTCAACCGCAGCGGCTGGTGGAGCCTGGGGATGCTGGTGCCCTACGTGGGCGGTGTGGCGAGCCTGGTCGTCGCCCTGCTGCCCGGCACCGAAGGGTCGAACGAGCATGGCGATCGGCCGCGCAAGGGCAGCTGGGGGCTGCTGGGGGCATCGGTCGTGGCGTTCTGCCTGGCGCTGGGCTACACGCTGCAATCCTTCCTGGCCTTCTACAACGACCCCGAGGGCCTCGCCGGCAGCGCGGCGCTGCCGGACGAACAGGCCGCGGCGGCGGCCATGGCCACCGCCATGCTGCCTTCGGGCGATGCCCGGGCCGCCTTCGAGGGCCCGTACCGTGCGGCGGCGGGCATCAAGGTGTTCGCCGTCTCGTCGCATGGCGGCTGGGGTTTCGCAGCGGCCAGGTCCTCGCTCGAGGACGCCGTGGAGGCGGCGCTCTCCGACTGCGAGGCCCGCCGCCCGCCCTACACGCCGGAATGCCGCCCGGTCAACGTGAACGGGCAATGGGGCGGCTTCGAGGAGCGGTGAGCTTCAGCCCACCGCGAGCCGCAGCGACCAGCGGTTGAGCTTGCCCTCGTCGGCCGCCTCGACGTCCACCACCCGCAGCGTCCACTCGCCCTGCGCCGCAGTACCCCGCAGGGCCTGGAGCGCCGGGTGCGTGGTCGAGCCGTAGCGCGCCACGAGGTTGTCGCTGCCGCCGCCCGCACGGTCGTGCAGCAGCACTTCGGCACCGCCCGGCGACACCAGCGCGATGCGCAGGTCGCCGACCCAGGTGTGCGTGATGTCGAGCGCCACTTCGATGTCGGTGATGCGCCCCGCCGCATCCACGGCCAGCGTGCGCTCGATGCCGGCCGGCTGGTCGTCGGGGATTCGCGTGCCCGGCGACTCCTCGACTTCGGCCACACCGCCCGAACGCGGCACGATCTCCAGGCTCCAGCGCCTGAGCACGCCTTCATCGACCGGCGCGAGATCCTGCACCGCAAGCACCCAGCGTCCGCGCATGTTCTGGCCGGCCAGCGCCGACAGGCCCGGCGTGCTGCTGGCGTCGTAGCGGCGCTGCAGGTTGTCGGCATCGCCGCCCTGCCGCTGGTGCAGCAGCACCGTGCGGCCCGACGGCGCGGTGAGGGAGAGCACCAGGTCGCCGATGAAGCTGTGCACGATGTCGACCGCCACGGCCACCGACACGATGGTCGCGTCGTCGGGCACGTCGATCTCGTGCCGCACGCCGGCAATCGCGTTGTCGGGAATGGCCACCTGGGGCTCCGCGCTGCGCCGCACCACCTCGCCGGTGCTGCCGCCCTTGCGGCGCACCGCCTCGGCCACCGCGGCCGCGGCGTTGATGCGGCCGAACCCGAACCATTGCGAATGACCGCGACCGTCGTAGGCGCCCAGGCGCGTGCCCAGCTGCGCATCGGTGCTGCCATCCTCGATCCGGTCGGCGGTGGACTGCAGCACCTCGCGCACCTCGCGCGCGGTGAGCGCCGGGTTGGCGCTGATGACCAGGCCCGCGGCGCCCGCCACCGTGGGACAGGCGCTGGACGTGCCGCCGAAGTCGCGGGTGTAGTCGCTGGCGTGGTAGCCGCTCGGGCCCACCCGGTCGGTGGTCACGATGCCGCGGCCGGGTACCGGCGAGGTGATGCGCGGGTAGGTGTGCGGCCGCACGTTGTTGCTGGGCGCGCAGACGGAAATCTCGGCGCCCCAGTTGCTGTAGGCCGACTTGGTGGCGAGGCTGCTGCAGGCGGCCACCGCCATCACGTCCGGGTGGGCGGCAAAGCCATTGAGCCACACGGTCGGTCCGCTGGGCTGGTTGCTGGGCCAGCCGGTTTCTTCGACCGTGCCGTTGACCGGCCGGTTCTCGTTGCCCGCGGCAAACACGAGCACGCACCCCTTGCCGCCGCGGCCCAAGGTGGCCGCGCGGTGCAAGGCCTCCCGCATGCGCAGGGTGAGCGGGAAGCGCCGCGCCGCGGCCGACCAGCTGCACGACAGCACCGCGGCGCCACGCTCGATCACCCAGTCGCACAGGTCCTCGATGGAGCCGTCGTCGATGAAGCCGCTGGTGCGTATGGGCATCAGCGCGCAGCCAGGCGCCACGCCGACGGTGCCCGTGCCGGTTTCCTCGGCCACCGCCACGCCGCAGCAGGCGGTGCCGTGGTTGTCATCCGCCAGTTCGGGCAGCGGGTCGAAGTCCTGCCCGGCGAAATCGCGCGGGAAGACGATCTTGCCGGCGCCCTGGAAGTCGACGTGCCCGGTGTCGCAGGAGTCGTCGGCCACCGCCACGATCACCGAACGGTCGCCGCGGGTCACGTCCCAGGCCTGCGCGGCCCGGATGTGCGCAGCGGCCGACAGCTGCGGCCCGCCGTTGTTGAACAGGTGCCACTGCTCTGGGTAGAGCGTGTCGGCCGGCGTGTACAGGCTTTGGGAGGCCACCGCCATGTTGGGCTCGCTGCTGAGCACGTCCGCCGATTCCAGCGCCAGGCGGTTGGCGATCTTGATCGGGTTCTCGCGCGCCTGCGGGCCGACGCGGAACACGAAGGCACGCGGTACGCCGCGCACCTCCTTCTCGAGCAGCAGGCCGTGGTCGGCCATCAGCTGCTCGATGCGCGCATCGCTCACCTCGGGCCTGAACTGCACCGTGATCTGGTCGGTCAGGTAGAGCTTGCTCCCCGGCTCGTCGGCCGGCGCGTACACGTGCGAAGCGAACTCGGTGTCGGCACGGCCGCGCACCGCGGCCATCACCGCATCGCGTTCCGACGAGTCCACCGAGAACTCGTCGAGGTCGAGCCTGCGCAGGTGCCGCTCGTGCGCGCTGCCATGGCTGCGGGCCACCCGCTCGGGCGGGCTG
>CAMLNA010000127.1 GCA_946481025.1 uncultured Rivibacter sp. | reverse complement strand
CACTTCAACGAGCATGGCCTGGAGCGTGCCAGCGTGGATGCCATCGCCGCGGACGCCGGCGTTGCCAAGATGACCGTGTACAACAACTTCGGCTCCAAGGAAGGGCTGTTCCAGGCGGTCGTTCGCGACAGGACGGCGACGGTGGTGGCTGGCTTCCCGGGCGCCGGGGTGCTGGACCCGGACCAGCCGGAGAAGGCGCTGCTGGCGATCGGCGCCCGGTTTCTCTCGCTGGCGCGCGGCGACGCCCTGGGTGCGTTGCGCGCCGTCTACGGCGTCGCGGGGGCGCAGCCGGAAGTCTGCCGTGCGCTCTACCAGGACGGCCCCGAGCGCCTGAACGGCGAGCTGGCTGCATACCTGCGCCGTGCCCACTCGGCGGGCGCGCTGAAGGTGCGCAACCCGCTTCAGGCAGCGGACCTGTTCCTGTCGATGTTCCTGGGCTCCGGGCACATCCGGGGAATGCTGAAGCTCGAGATGCCGGATTCCCGGGAAGACAAGGCTCTTCTGCGCGAGGCCGTACGGGTCTTCATGGCGGCCTACGGCGCGTAGGTAGGCGCCTCGTCTGCGAGTTGGCGGACCAACGCGGGCCGCTACGAAAGAATGCCTGCGACCTCAGGTATTGGATCCCTCCAGCAGCCCGGCCCTCAACGCCTTTGCCACCGCGTGGGCGCGCGAGCTCGCATCGAGCTTCGCGATGATCTGCGCCACGTGGAACTTCGCCGTGTGGGTCGAGATGTGCAGGGTCTCGGCGATCGCCTTGTTGCCCAGGCCTTGCGCCATCTGCGCGAGCACCTCGGTTTCGCGGGCGGTGAGCGGCTCGTGAGGCTCGCTGGCTCGGCCAGGCGCTGAAAGCTGCGAAACGCGCAGTGACTGCGCCATCAGCTCTCGCGAGGTGGCCACGAGGCCGGCCGCGGCGGCGTGTGCAGCCGCGGCGATCTGCGCGGCGGGTGCGTGGCGCGGCAGCAGCGTCGCACCCTCGGCCAGCCATTGCGACACGAGCGATTCGTCGTTGTCGCCCACCAGCAGCACGGTCGGCGGCCAGCCTTCGTGGCCCTCATGCCCGTGCGCGTCGAGGGCGCTCGCGTCGAGCACCACCACGTCGATGGCGGCTTCCTGCGAGGAGGCGGCCAGGGCCAGTTCGGCCGGCGAGCCTGCCGTTGCAGCAACCTCGCAGCCCGCGCGCTGCAGGGCCGCACGCACCCCGGCGCGCACCAGCGGTGATGCCGCGACCACCGCCACGCGCAGCGCCACCGGCGCGGCGGGTTCCGTGGCTAGCAGCGGTGGCGCTTCTCGGTCGGCCATTGGGCCACCGTGAGGGTCAGCTCGGTGGGCACGCCGCCGCGGTGCACGGTGGCCTGGACGGCCTGGCCCACCTTGTCGGACAGCGCTTGCCGCAGGGCCTGCAGGCTGCTCGCCGGCTGGCCGTCCACTCGCACGAGGATGTCGCCCACCAGCATGCCCGCCGCCTGCGCGGGCCCGCCGGGCACCAGGCCGGTGATGAGCAGGCCGCCTTCTTCTTCACCGGCCACGGCGACCGGCTGGGCGCCGATGCCGAGGAAGGCGCGCGAGACATGGCCCTTCGTGAGCAGCGCATCCACCACGCGGTTCACCGTGGAGGCCGGCACCACCATGCCGTAGCTGCGCGACAGCGCCGAGGTCGCGATGCCCACCACCGTGCCGAGCGCATCGGTCACCGGTGCGCCCGACAGGCCTTCGTGCAGGCCGCCGTCGAGCCGGATCAGGCGGTCGAGCTGCCCGCCGAGCCAGGTTTCCCAGGGGCCGGCGCTGCGGTTCACGATGCCGTGGCTGGCCGTCACGTCACCGCCCGACGAGCGGCCCACCGCCATGACCAGGCTGCCGGCCTTCAAGGTGGCGGCGTTGCCGGGCGTGATGGCCGGCGCGGCCGCTTCGGCCATGCGAAACACCGCCAGGTCGGTCGACGAGTCGATGCCGGCGAGCGTGGCTTCCACCACCGTGCCCTCGGGGCCGACGAAGGACAGCGCCGCCGGCGTGCGCCGGAACACGTGGGCCACGGTGACGGCGATGCCGGGCCGCCATGCCACCGCGGTGGCCAGCGCGCGGCCATGGCGGCCTGGAATGCAGAAGGTGCTGGCGCCCACCGCGGCGGCCAGAGACGACAGCGCTTCGGAAAAGACCGCCAGCGGATGGCTGGCTGCGGCAGCGTTCGTCATGGTCGGACTCCTTGCTGTTCAGGACGCGATGCCGGCACGGTACGCGTCCACCGGCCCCGGCGAATCAGCCAGGTGGCCAGGGTGGGATCCTGCCCAGTTGGGGAGGCCGCGTCCGGAATGCAAGACGCGCGCGCCGGCGACCGCTCAGCCGGCGTTCAGCTTGCGCCACAAGGTCGCCCGGCTGATGCCGAGCTGCCGGCAGGCGAGCGCCCGGCTGCCGTTGCAGGCTTCCAGCACGTCGAGCACGCGCTGCCGTTCGGCCGCCTTGCGCGTGGCCTGCAGCGAGGCCGGCGCAACCGCGGGCGCCGGCGAGGCGGCCTTCGCCGGCGTTGCTCGTTCGAACACTTCGGGCGCGATGTCGCCCAGCATCTGCAGCAGCACCTGCGGCGTGTGGGTCGCGTGGGGCGCCGCGTGGCTGCCGCTATACACCACCACGCGTTCGATGAGGTTCTCGAGCTCGCGCACGTTGCCCGGCCAGGCGTAGTGGCCGGTGTGCTCGAGCAGCGCCTGCACCATGGGGGCCGCCTGCCGGGTCTCGGCCTGCAGGCGGCGTGCGATCTTGTCGAGCAGCTGCGCGGCCAGCAGCGGCACGTCGTCGCGGCGCTCGCGCAGCGGCGGCAGCGCCAGGCGCAGGATGTTGAGGCGGTAGTAGAGGTCGCGCCGGAACGCGCCGCACTCCACCTGCGCCTGCAGGTCGCGGTGCGTGGCGGCGATCACGCGCACGTCCACGGGCATCGGTTCGGTGGAGCCGATGCGCAGGATCTCCCGCTCCTGCAGCACCCGCAGCAGCCGTGTCTGCAAGGGCACCGGCATCTCGCCCACCTCATCGAGAAAGAGGGTGCCGGTGTGCGCGGCTTCGAAGAGGCCGGCCTTGCCCCCGCGGCGCGAGCCGGTGAAGGCGCCTTCCTCGTGGCCGAACAGCTCGCTTTCGAGCAGCGCCTCGGGAAACGCCGCGCAGTTCACCGCCACGAAGGGCTGGCGGCGCCGCCGGCTCGCGCTGTGGATGCCTTGCGCCAGCAACTCCTTGCCGGTGCCGCTTTCGCCGCTGATGAGCACCGTGGCGTCGCTGGCCGCGCTGGCCGCTGCCAGCGCCTTGGTGCGCCGGATGGCCGCCGAGGCGCCCACGATCTGCTCCAGCGTGTAGCGCGTGGTGCCGCTGGCGCTGCCGCGCGGGGCGCGGTTGGCGCGCAGGTTGCGGTCGACGCGGTGGATGGCGGCCGGGTCCTGGCAGGTGAGCACCGCGCCGGTCTGGCGGCCCTGCTCGACGATCGGCATGCGGCTGGCCACCAGTGTGCGCAGGCCCAGCTGCTGCACCCGCTCGAGCTCGGCGCGTGCCTCGGCCAGCGTGCCCGCCAGGCTCAGCTCGGGCGCCACCTCGGAGAGGCGCCGCCCGAGCAGCGAGCCGGGCGCGGCGCCGAGCAGCTGCTCCATCGCGGGGTTGAGCGTCTCGATGCGCTCCTGCAGGTCCACCGCCACCACGCCGTCCTTCAGCTGCGCCAGGATCGTGTTGAGGCGCTCGCGCTTGGCCTGCTCGATGCGACCCACTCGGGCGATCTCCACCGCGTCGTCCAGCGCCTCGCGTACCGCGTCCTGCGAGTAGAGGAACACGCCGGTCATGCCGGCTTCCTCGGCCAGGTCGGCCACCAGGCCGGGCGCCACCACCACCTCGATGCCGAGTGCGCGCAGCTCGCGCACGCAATCGCGCGCCTCTTCCTCGGTGCGGTAGGAGCGCTGCACGACACCGAGGCCGAAACGTTCGTTGAACTGCTGCACCTCCGGCGAGGGCTCGCCGTAGGCCACCATCGCGATGCGTGGCGAGATGGCGCGGGCGCGGCCCAGCGCGCGCATGACGTCGTAGCCGCCCACCTTCACCAGCACCACCGGCAGTTCGAGGTGCTGGCGCAGGAACGCGCCGTTGGACCCGGCGGACACCAGCACGTCGATCGGCTCGACCGCCTGGCTGGCGCGCACCTGCGCCACCGCCTCTTCGAAGCCCTTGTCGAGCACCTCGACCTGCGCCTGGTCGCGAAACGCCGGCGCCAGCTCCAGCAGCAGGCTGCGCAGCCGGTGGAACCCGACGGCCACGATGCGGGGCTGGCGCTGAGGAAGGGGGGAGGGTTTCATGGCGCACATGGCGTTTCGCGGTTGAAGCGATATTGAATCATCATTGTTTCAATACTGGAACCGGTGGCGGGAAAGATCTCGTGGTGAAAAGGAGCTTTCCGCTTTCAAATCAAGCACTTGCGGTCGCTGGCGCCGGTGCGGCGCAAGGTGGCACGCGCATTGCGCCCCCAGCGCCATCTGTTTCATGAACTGAAGGACACGAGCATGACCACCCGTTCCTCCTCCCCTGGCGCGCGCTTCCGCGCCGCGCTGCGTGAAGAGCAGCCGCTGCAAGTCATCGGCGCCATCAACGCCAACCATGCGCTGCTGGCACAGCGCGCCGGCTACCGCTCGATCTACCTGTCGGGCGGCGGCGTGGCGGCCGGCTCGCTGGGCATGCCCGACCTCGGCATCAACAACCTCGACGACGTGCTCACCGACATCCGCCGCATCACCGACGTGTGCGAGCTGCCGCTGATGGTGGACATCGACACCGGCTTCGGGCCGAGCGCGTTCAACATCGAGCGCACGGTCAAGAGCCTCATCAAGTTCGGCGCGGCGGCCTGCCACATCGAAGACCAGGTGGGGGCCAAGCGCTGCGGCCACCGCCCCGGCAAGGAGATCGTGTCGCAGCAGGAAATGGCCGACCGGGTGAAGGCGGCGGCCGATGCGAAGACCGATGCGGAGTTCTTCCTCATCGCCCGCACCGACGCGATCCAGATGGAAGGCGTGGATGCGGCCATCGAACGCGCCATCGCCTGCGTGGAAGCCGGGGCCGACGGCATCTTTGCCGAGGCGGCCTATGACCTGCCCACCTATCGCAAGTTCGTCGACGCGGTGAAGGTGCCGGTGCTCGCCAACATCACCGAGTTCGGCAAGACGCCGCTGTTCACGGTGGAGGAGCTGAAAGGCGCCGGTGTGGCGATGGTGCTTTACCCTCTGTCGGCCTTCCGCGCGATGAACAAGGCCGCTGAGGCCGTGTACCAGGCGATCCGCCGAGACGGGCACCAGAAGAACGTGATCGACATGATGCAGACGCGTGACGAGCTGTACGAGCGCATCGGGTATCACGCCTATGAGCAGAAACTGGACGCGCTGTTCGCGGCCAGGAAGTAACCGAGGAGAACACGACATGAGCGACAACGCCACCGCCCCCGCCACCGGCTTCAAGCCAAAGAAGTCCGTCGCCCTCTCGGGCACCGCCGCAGGCAACACCGCGCTGTGCACCGTGGGCCGCACCGGCAACGACCTGCACTACCGCGGCTACGACATCCTCGACGTGGCCACCGCCTGCGAGTTCGAAGAGATCGCGCACCTGCTGGTGCACGGCAAGCTTCCCAACGGGGCCGAGCTCGCCGCCTACAAGCGCAAGCTCAGGGCCCTGCGCGGCGTGCCCGCGTCAGTGAAGGCGGTGCTCGAGCAGCTGCCGCCCTCGGCACACCCGATGGACGTGATGCGCACGGCCGTCTCCACGCTCGGCTGCCTGAGCCCCGAGAAGGACGACCACAACCACCCCGGCGCGCGCGACATCGCCGACAAGCTGATGGCTTCGCTGGGCTCGATGCTGCTGTACTGGTACCACTTCAGCCACAACGGCAAGCGCATCGACGTCGAGACCGACGACGACTCCATCGGCGGCCACTTCCTGCACCTGCTGCACGGCCGCAAGCCGAGTGACCTGTGGGTGCGCGCGATGCACACCTCGCTCATCCTCTATGCGGAGCACGAGTTCAACGCCTCCACCTTCACCGGCCGCGTGATCGCGGGCACCGGCTCCGACATGCATTCGGCCATCGCCGGTGCCATCGGTGCGCTGCGCGGCCCCAAGCACGGTGGCGCCAACGAGGTGGCCTTCGAGATCCAGAAGCGCTACGACAACCCCGACGAGGCCGAGGCCGACATCCGCGCGCGCGTCGAGCGCAAGGAAGTGGTCATCGGCTTCGGCCACCCGGTCTACACGGTGAGCGACCCGCGCAACAAGGTCATCAAGGAAGTGGCGCGCGAACTCAGCGCCGACGCGAGGAACACGAAGATGTTCGACATCGCCGAGCGCCTGGAGTCGGTGATGTGGGAGATCAAGAAGATGTTTCCCAACCTTGATTGGTTCTCGGCGGTGAGCTATCACATGATGGGCGTGCCCACGGCCATGTTCACGCCGCTGTTCGTGATCTCGCGCACCAGCGGCTGGAGCGCCCACGTGATCGAGCAGCGCATCGACGGCAAGATCATCCGCCCGAGCGCCAACTACACCGGCCCGGAAGACCTGAAGTTCGTGCCGCTGAAAGACCGGGCCTGAATACATTCACCGCGGAGGCACGGAGAACGCGGAGATTCGCGGAGAAGGCGCGATGTTCACTCCGTGGTCTCCGCGTTTCCGCGCCTCCGTGGTGAAGCATTTCGACAGCCGGCCCAACACTCCCATCATCCAAAGACCCACGATGAACACCGCCTACCGCAAGCCACTGCCGGGCACCGCGCTGGACTACTTCGATGCGCGCGCCGCGGTCGAGGAGATCCGCCCCGGCGCCTGGGACACGCTGCCCTACACCTCGCGCGTGCATGCCGAGAACCTGGTGCGCCGCTGTGAGCCGGCCATCCTGCGCGAATGCCTCGTGCAGATCGTCGAAGGCCGGCGCGAACGCGACTTCCCGTGGTTCCCGGCGCGGGTGGTCTGCCACGACATCCTGGGGCAGACGGCGCTGGTGGACCTGGCGGGCCTGCGCGATGCCATCGCGCAGCAGGGCGGTGACCCGGCCCAGGTGAACCCGGTGGTGCCGGTGCAGCTGATCGTCGACCATTCGCTCGCGGTGGAGTGCGGCGGGTTCGACCCGAAGGCGTTCGAGAAGAACCGTGCGATCGAGGACCGCCGCAACGAGGACCGCTTCCACTTCATCGAGTGGACCAAGCTCGCGTTCAGGAACGTCGACGTGATCCCGGCGGGGAACGGGATCATGCACCAGATCAACCTGGAGCGGATGTCGCCGGTGATCCATGCGCAGGACGGCGTGGCCTTCCCCGACACGCTGGTCGGCACCGACAGCCACACGCCTCACGTCGATGCGCTGGGCGTCATTGCGGTGGGCGTGGGCGGGCTGGAGGCCGAGAACGTGATGCTGGGCCGTGCCTCATGGATGCGCCTGCCCGAGATCGTGGGCGTGGAGCTTTCAGGCAAGCCGCAGCCCGGCATCACCGCCACCGACGTCGTGCTGGCGCTCACCGAGTTCCTGCGCAGGCAGAAGGTGGTGGGCGCGTACCTCGAGTTCCGGGGCGAGGGCGCCGCGGCGCTCACGCTGGGCGACCGCGCCACCATCTCCAACATGGCGCCCGAGTACGGGGCCACCGCGGCGATGTTCTTCATCGACCGGCAGACCCTCGACTACCTCAGGCTCACCGGCCGCAGCGACGAACAGGTGCAGCTGGTCGAGACGTATGCCAGGCACACCGGCCTGTGGGCCGAAGCGCTCAAGACCGCGAAGTACGAGCGCACGCTGCAGTTCGACCTGTCGAGCGTGGTGCGCAACATGGCGGGTCCTTCGAACCCGCATGCGCGCGTGGCCACCACCGACCTCGCCGCCAAGGGCATCGCGGGACCGTGGGCGCTGGAGACCGGCAAGATGCCCGACGGCGCGGTGATCATCGCGGCCATCACGAGCTGCACCAACACCAGCAACCCGCGCAACGTGATCGCGGCGGGCCTCTTGGCGCGCAACGCCAATCGGCTGGGCCTGCAACGCAAGCCCTGGGTGAAAAGCTCGCTGGCCCCCGGCTCCAAGGCCGTGGCGCTGTACCTCGAGGAAGCGGGCCTCAAGCACGAACTCGAGCAAC
Source organism: uncultured Rivibacter sp. (assembly GCA_946481025.1). Next base: position 4,197 of record CAMLNA010000127.1, on the reverse strand, counting down.
TCGGCTTCGGCATCGTCGCCTTCGCCTGCACCACCTGCAACGGCATGTCGGGCGCGCTCGACCCGAAGATCCAGCAGGAGATCATCGACCGCGACCTGTACGCCACGGCGGTGCTCTCGGGCAACCGCAACTTCGACGGCCGCATCCACCCGTATGCGAAGCAGGCCTTCCTGGCCTCGCCGCCGCTCGTGGTGGCCTATGCGATCGCCGGCACGGTGCGCTTCGACATCGAGAAGGACAGCTTCGGCGTCGACAAGACCGGCAAGCCCGTCACGCTGAAAGACCTCTGGCCGACCGACGAGGAGATCGATGCGATCGTTTCGCGGGCCGTGAAGCCGCAGCAGTTCCGCGACGTCTACATCCCGATGTTCGAGCAGCGTGTCGCATCGAACGAGCAGGTGAAGCCGCTGTACGACTGGCGCCCGCACAGCACCTACATCCGGCGCCCGCCTTACTGGGAAGGCGCGCTGGCGGGCGTTCGCACGCTTCGCGGCATGCGGCCGCTCGCGGTGCTGGGCGACAACATCACGACCGACCACCTGTCGCCGTCCAACGCGATCCTGCCCGACAGCGCCGCAGGGGAATACCTCGCGAGGATGGGCTTGCCGGAAGAGGACTTCAACTCCTATGCCACCCACCGCGGTGACCACCTCACCGCGCAGCGCGCGACGTTCGCGAACCCGACGCTGAAGAACGAGATGGTCGTCGTGGACGGCCAGGTGAAGTCCGGCTCGCTGGCACGCATCGAGCCTGAAGGCGCCATCACGCGCATGTGGGAGGCGATCGAGACCTACATGCAGCGCAGGCAGCCGCTCATCGTGGTGGCCGGCGCCGACTACGGCCAGGGTTCGTCGCGCGACTGGGCCGCCAAGGGCGTGCGGCTCGCCGGCGTGGAAGCCATCGTCGCCGAAGGCTTCGAGCGCATCCACCGCACCAACCTCATCGGCATGGGCGTGCTGCCGCTCGAATTCAAGCCTGGCGTCAACCGCAAGACCCTGGCGATCGACGGCACCGAGACCTTCGACGTGACGGGTGAACGCACGCCGCGCGCCACGCTCACGCTGGTGATCCACCGCAGGGGCGGGGCGCGCGTGGAGGTGCCGGTGACCTGCCGCCTCGACACCGCCGAGGAAGTGTCCATCTACGAGGCCGGCGGCGTGCTGCAGCGCTTCGCGCAGGACTTCCTCGAATCCAACCGGAAGGCAGCTTGAGCATGGCCCGCACCCCGCAGATCGGCATTCCCGCCACCTACATGCGTGGCGGCACCAGCAAGGGCGTGTTCTTCCGCCTGCAAGACCTCCCCGAAGCCGCACGGCAGCCGGGCAAGGCTCGTGATGCGCTGTTGTTGCGGGTGATCGGCAGTCCCGACCCCTACGGCAAGCAGATCGACGGCATGGGCGGCGCCACGTCGAGCACCAGCAAGGCGGTCATCGTCTCGAAGAGCACGCGGCCTGGTCACGACGTGGACTACCTCTTCGGCCAGGTGTCCATCGACAAGCCCTTCGTGGACTGGAGCGGCAACTGCGGCAACCTGTCGTCGGCGGTCGGTCCGTTCGCCATCGAAAACGGACTCGTCGATGCCAGCCGCGTGCCGCACGACGGTGTGGCCGTCGTGCGCATCTGGCAGGCCAACATCGGCAAGACCATCGTCGCGCACGTGCCCGTCACCGGGGGGGCGGTGCAGGAGACCGGCGACTTCGAACTCGACGGCGTCACCTTCCCCGCCGCCGAAGTGCAGCTGGAGTTCATGGACCCGGCCGCCGAAGAAGAGGGCGCGGGCGGCTCCATGTTCCCCACCGGCCGGCTCGTCGACGACCTCGAGGTGCCGGGCGTCGGCACGCTCCAGGCGACGATGATCAACGCCGGCATCCCGACCATCTTCGTGAATGCCGAAGCGATCGGTTACACGGGGTGCGAACTGCAGGACGCGATCAACGGCGACGCCCGGGCGCTCGCGATGTTCGAAACCATTCGGGCGCACGGCGCGGTGCGCATGGGCCTCATCCGGCATGTCGATGAAGCGGCCACCCGCCAGCACACGCCGAAGATCGCCTTCGTCGCCCCGCCCCGCGACTACACCGCCTCCAGCGGCAAGCCGGTGGCGGCCGGTGACGTGGATCTGCTGGTGCGGGCCCTGTCGATGGGCAAGCTGCACCACGCGATGATGGGCACCGCCGCGGTGGCCATCGGCACCGCAGCCGCCATCCCGGGCACGCTGGTCAACCTCGCGGCCGGCGGCGGCGAGCGCCAGGCGGTGCGGTTCGGCCACCCGTCGGGCACCTTGCGGGTCGGTGCCGAGGCACGACGGGTCGACGGCGAATGGGTGGTCACGAAGGCCATCATGAGCCGGAGTGCGCGGGTGCTGATGGAAGGGTTCGTGCGCGTGCCGGACGACGCATTCCGCAGCGGCGTATCGAAAGGTGAAAGCTGAGACGAGAGGGTGAAAAGACCCGCCGTTGTGCGAGAGGAAGGCCTATTGTCCGAGCAGCTCAAGGGCGACGGCGCGCTTGACATCGGCCACTACCCACGGAGGTCTGCCATGCATTGGCTCACACGCTCTCTCCTGTCTGCGGCTGCGTTGTCGGCGCTTGCCGTGCCTGCCCACGCGGCCCTCACCGCCACGGGCCTCAGCTGCAACAACGGGGGGGTGATGACCACCGGGTTCGAGCCGGACGCACTCGCATGCTCGGGCGCCTGGGCGGGCAACGACGTCCAGCAGCGCGATGACTTCCTGATGCAGGCGCAGATGGACTTCCAGTCCTTCGTCGGCAACGTGCCCTGGGTGCTCGTCGGCACGAGCGACGACGTCGGCAGCGGCCCGTTCACCGCCAGCTCGAACGGAACGTCCGGCACGCTGACCTTCGACACCGCGATCACCGGCTTCTTCGCCATCTCGCTGATGGGCGCGAACTCGTTCAGCATGTACCTCTTCAACGGCGGCACGACCGGCATCAGCAGCATCGACTATTCGATGCTCGGCGTTTCGGTCAACGGCAACGGCATGACGCAGGATCTGTCGCATGCCGCCCTCATCACGCCGGTGCCCGAGCCGCAGACGTATGCACTGCTGGCAGCCGGCCTGGGCATCGTCGGCTGGCTGGCGCGGCGCCGCGCCGCGGCGGCCCAACGATGAAGTAGGCCAGCCGCCCAGCTCGGTTGCCCCAGCGAGAAAGAGGGCCACTCGTGCGAGTGGCCCTCTTTGCTTTGCCGACTCGCCATCAGGGTCTGACGGCCAATCGACAGCTTGCATTCCTAGCCTTGCACGGGTTCGCCAGCCAGACCCCAACGCCAGGAGACAACGCATGCAGATCACCGGCATGTTGCACGGCGCCCGCTTGCTGCAGTTCGCGGGCTTTCCTGTTCCAGAAGTGCTCGGCCCCGCGGCCAGCGAAGAGGAGATCAAGTCCCTGATCGACCGCCACGGGCAGGTCTTCATCAAGCCGGTGTTCAAGGGCGGCATCGGCAAGAAGGGCAAGGCAGGGCTGCTCGGCCGTGCGAAGGACCTGAAGGCGGCGCTGGCCGAGAAGGAGCGGCTCTACTTCGTGGAGCACGTGGTGGGCCACACGCGCGCCAAGGCCAACGGCGTGACCTTCGAGGCCGGCGTGCCGGCGAAGCACGAGGTGTACTTCTCCATCAGCGACTCCACCCACTTCCGCGCGCCCACCATGACGCTCACGCACATGGGCGGCATGGACATCGAGGAAGTCGACAAGCGCCACGTCGCGCAGGTGCCGTTCGACCCCCTCACCGGGCTCAAGGCCTTCGTGGTGGCCAATGCGCTGAGCGAGATCGGCGCTCCCAAGGAAATCATCTCGCCGCTGGTGCAGCAGCTGCCCAAGCTGTGGGAGCTGTTCCACAACTTCGGCATGACGACGCTGGAACTCAACCCGATTCGCCTGCGTGAAGACGCGAAGGGCCGCCTCACGCCGGTGGCTTGCGACTTCAAGTGCGGCTTCGACCGCGACGACCCGCGCTGGCACCGGCTCGACCTGCCGCCCCACCTGTTCGCGGCCGACTATTCGGACTTCGAGCAGGAGATCAACCAGCTGCGCACCCACCAGGGCCAGAGCGACGTGTACGTGATCAACGAACGCGGCACGGTGCTGGCCCCCACCTTCGGTGGCGGCGCCAATTCGCTGGTGACCGAGATGCTGGGCGACGACGCGATCATCAGCTCCGACTTCGGCGGCAACCCGC
>CAMLNA010000126.1 GCA_946481025.1 uncultured Rivibacter sp. | reverse complement strand
GGGGCCACTGCCGCACCCGCGTGACTTTCGGCAGCTGCCGATGTCGCGACGCATCACTCGAACCTCGTGCATCACAAGCCGCATCTACGTGCACTTCGAGAACGGCACCGAGCTGGACTCCGGCCGAGTCACGAGCGGCAGCCTCGGGCAGATCAAGCTCAAGGATGCCGGCGCGGCAATCCCGAATCTCCTGAACGGCAGGCAGCCCGGCTCGTCCAGGATGACCGCCTTCATGCGCATCAGATCCGACGCGTTCTCGCTGATGGCGGGTTGCTCCCCGGGTACGAGATCGGCGCCGCCTGGTCGGGGTACGAACACCATCACGCAGCGTCCAGCCGGTTGTCGATGTGGTTCGCATCGGCCGCATGGGTCGAGCCGAACTGCGCCACCAGGTTCAGGCCCTTGAAGCCCTGGGCCGACACGCGTTCGTAAGAACGCAGCGAATACGGCTGCAGCGATGCCGGGTTGGCCCACTCGCCTTCCACGGCCGCATGCATGAGCGCCATGGCGCGAGCCGAACCGATGCAACACCACGGTCGCGGCGGCGCCCCACTCTTGAAACGCCTTCCTCCATCCCTATAATTCCGCGGTGTTAGCACTCGACCAGGTTGAGTGCTAGTGACCCGGACCTGCCGGCCAGAGCCCGAGTCAGTGAGCGCAAACAATCGCTCCAACTACACGTTCCCAAGGATCCTCTACTCAAGGAGATGCAATGAAACTTCGTCCTTTGCACGATCGCGTGATCGTCAAGCGCCTGGAAAACGAAACCAAGACCGCTTCGGGCATCGTGATCCCGGACAACGCCGCCGAGAAGCCCGACCAGGGCGAAGTGCTCGCAGTCGGCCCCGGCAAGCGCAATGACAAGGGCGATTTCGTGGCCCTGAACGTCAAGGTGGGCGACCGCGTGCTGTTCGGCAAGTACAGCGGCCAGACCGTCAAGGTCGACGGCGACGAACTGCTGGTGATGCGCGAAGAAGACCTCTTCGCAGTCGTCGAGAAGTAATCACCTCCCCCCAAAGAATTCGGAGAACTGAACATGGCAGCAAAAGACGTTGTCTTCGGCGGCGAAGCCCGCGCCCGCATGGTCGAAGGCGTGAACATCCTGGCCAACGCGGTCAAGGTGACCCTGGGCCCCAAGGGCCGCAACGTGGTGCTCGAGCGCTCCTTCGGCGCCCCCACCGTGACCAAGGACGGCGTGTCCGTGGCCAAGGAAATCGAGCTGAAGGACAAGCTCCAGAACATGGGCGCCCAGATGGTCAAGGAAGTCGCTTCCAAGACCAGCGACAACGCCGGTGACGGCACCACCACCGCCACCGTGCTGGCCCAGGCCATCGTGCGCGAAGGCATGAAGTACGTGGCCGCCGGCATGAACCCGATGGACCTGAAGCGCGGCATCGACAAGGCGGTCGCCGCCCTGGTCGAGCAGCTGAAGAAGGCTTCCAAGCCCACCACCACCTCGAAGGAAATCGCCCAGGTCGGCTCGATCTCGGCCAACTCCGACGAATCGATCGGCAAGATCATTGCCGACGCGATGGACAAGGTCGGCAAGGAAGGCGTGATCACCGTCGAAGACGGCAAGTCGCTCGACAACGAACTCGACGTCGTCGAGGGCATGCAGTTCGACCGCGGCTACCTGTCGCCCTACTTCATCAACAACCCGGACAAGCAGTCGGCCATCCTCGACAACCCGTTCGTGCTGCTGTTCGACAAGAAGATCAGCAACATCCGCGACCTGCTGCCCACGCTGGAGCAAGTGGCCAAGGCCGGCCGTCCGCTGCTGATCGTTGCCGAGGAAGTCGAAGGCGAAGCGCTGGCGACCCTGGTGGTCAACACCATCCGCGGCATCCTGAAGGTCGTGGCCGTCAAGGCGCCGGGCTTCGGCGACCGTCGCAAGGCCATGCTGGAAGACATCGCCATCCTGACCGGCGGCAAGGTCATCGCCGAAGAAGTGGGCCTGACGCTCGAGAAGGTGACGCTGGCCGACCTGGGCCAGGCCAAGCGCGTCGAAGTGGGCAAGGAAAACACCACCATCATCGACGGCGCCGGTGCTGCTGCCGACATCGAAGCGCGCGTCAAGCAGATCCGCGTGCAGATCGAAGAAGCCACCAGCGACTACGACCGCGAGAAGCTGCAAGAGCGCGTGGCCAAGCTGGCCGGCGGCGTGGCCGTCATCAAGGTCGGTGCCGCCACCGAAGTCGAGATGAAGGAAAAGAAGGCCCGCGTGGAAGACGCGCTGCACGCCACCCGCGCTGCCGTGGAAGAAGGCATCGTGGCTGGTGGCGGCGTCGCGCTGCTGCGCGCCAAGCAGGCCGCCGGCACCATCAAGGGTGACAACGCTGATCAAGACGCCGGCATCAAGCTGGTGCTCAAGGCCATCGAGTCGCCCCTGCGCGAGATCGTCTACAACGCCGGCGGCGAAGCCTCCGTCGTGGTGAACGCCGTGCTGGCCGGCAAGGGCAACTACGGCTTCAATGCCGCCAACGACACCTACGGCGACATGATCGAGATGGGCATCCTGGACCCGACCAAGGTGACCCGCACCGCGCTGCAGAACGCCGCGTCCGTGGCCTCGCTGATGCTGACCACCGAAGCGATGGTTGCCGAAGCGCCGAAGGAAGACGCTCCCGCAGCCGGCGGCATGCCCGGCGGCATGGGCGGCATGGGCATGGACATGTAAGTCCCGCCCGCTCGCGACCGGATGTGAAATCCGGCACGCAGGCAAGCCACAAAGGGCCGCAGCGATGCGGCCCTTTTTCTTGGCCGCCCATAATCCGCGGGATCCTCTCGCACCGCGACATGAACCACCCCCTGCCCCTGCTGCAACGCCATCTCGACGACAGCCTCGCGCACGCCCTGCAGTGGCTGCCGCTGGTGCTGCAGGACACCCAGCAGGCGCTGGTCGCCGGCAACGCGCCGGCCCTGCGCAATGCCGGCAAGGGGCAGCTGGCCGAAGTGGTGGGCGCGCTGCAGAAGCTGCAGCCGCAGCTGGTGCGCCGCACGGTCGACGGATTGCGCGCCCGAGCGGCGGAGGCGGGCGGCTCGGCGATGGCGCCCAAGGCGTCCGGCGCGTTTTCGCTGGACGCGCTGCAGCTGGTGGACGAGCACCAGGCCGAGCAGGACATCGAGGTCATGCGCATGGTGCAGCTGGCCGAACTCTCGGCCGAGTGGGAGCTGCGCGAGCTGCAGGCGCGCACCGCCACGCTGCGCGGTGAACGCGACATCCGCGCCGAAGCCAACCCGCTGCGGCCCGAGGTGGTGGCCCGCGCCTTCTGGGAGGCGACCGCCGAGCTCGCGCTGGCGCCCGAGGCGCGCATGCTGCTCGTGCGCGCGGCCGGCGAACCCATGGCCCGCGGCCTTCGCGAGGCCTATGCACAGGGCTTGAAGCGTCTCGAGAGCTGGGGCGTGCAACCGGCCGCCTACCGCGCCGTGCAGCTGCCCGGCCGCGGCATGCCGCCCAGCGCGGCACCGCCGAACTCGGGCTTCGACGTGACACGCCCCGGCGCCCTCGACGAGCTGGCCGGTGGCCGCACCCGCGGCGAAGGCGCCGCGGGGCTGCCCCTGTCGCCCGAAGCCGCGGCGCGCCTGAATGCAGCGCTCGACCGCGTGCTCGCGCAACTGCCGGCAGGCGGCGCCGGCGAAGCCAACGTCATCCGCGCCCACCAGCAGGCGCTCGATGCGGCCGCGCGCAACGACGGCGATCGGCATGTCGTCTCGCTGCTCGCGCAGCTGTTCGAAAGCATCCTGCACGACGCCACGCTGCTCCCGGCGGTGCACCAGCGGCTGGCGCGCCTGCAGAAGCCGGTGCTGACCATCGCGCTGCGCGACGCCCGGCTGCTGGACGACCACAGCCAGCCCAGCTGGCGGCTGATGAACCGCATCGCCAGCCATGTGATGGGCTATGCCGACCCGGCCGACCCGCGGCTGGCGCCCTTCCTCGCCGACCTCGACCAGTTGCTCGACCCGCTGGCGGCGGCACGCACGCCGGAGGCCGCGCAGCATGCCGAGGCGCTGGCGCAGCTCGAAGCCATTGCGCTCAAGCACCTGCGCCTGGAACAGCGCGCCGCAGGTTCTTCGATCGAGAAGCTGCGCGCCGCCGAACGCCGCGAAGAGCTGCAGGCGACCTACCGGGAGCAGCTCGCCGCGCAGATGGCGGGCGGCCCTGCGCCGCTCGATGCATCGCTGCGGCGCTTTCTCGTCGAGACATGGAGCCTCGTGCTGGCAGAAAGCAGCCTGCGCGACGGTGCGGCCGCGCCCTCCACCGCCCAGCACGCGCAGACGGTGGACCATCTGCTGCGCAGCCTGCAGCCGCCACGCACGGCCGAGGATCGCAGCCGCCTCGCCGCTGCGGTGGCGCCGCTGGTGCAGCGGCTCAAGGACGGCATGGCCCTGATCCGCCTGCCCGATGCCGAGCGCGAGGCCGTGCTGCAGGCCCTGATGGCGCGTCATGCCGAGCTTTTGAAGGGCGACGCGCCCGCCAGGACGCGGGACCTGACCCCCGAGGAGATCGTGCAGCGCATGCGCGACGAAATGCTCGACGACGTGCCGAGCGGCAGCAGCGTGGGCGGCGACTCCCTGCTCGACGTGAGCGCGCTCGAGACCGTGCCCGCCGAGCTGATGTCCGACCCCACGCCGGCGGCGGCCAGGCCAGGCGCCTGGCTCGACCGTGTCAGCACCGGCACCTGGTGCCACCTCGCACTCCAAGGCGGCTGGACGCCGCTGCGGCTGTTGTGGGTGAGCGAGGCGCGCAACCACTGGCTGTTCAGCAGCGCCCCGGGCGCCATGCATTCGTACACCCGCCGTGCACTGGAGAGGCTGGCCAGCGAACGGCTCGCGGTGCCGCTTGAAACCCGCAACCTGCTCGAGCGCGCGGTCGACGCGGTGCTGGCAGCCGACGGCCGTGTATCGACGCCGCCTCAGACGTAGCAGGGGGTAACGCGCGCGCTTCGGGGCACGCGTGCTGTGGCAAGGTCGGCCGCTTTGGCGCGGATCCATGCCTGCCTTCTCCGAGCGACTGCGCCGCTTCGCGGCTCCGACCTGCATTGCCCTGCCTTGCGCCCTGGCCGTGCTGCCCGCGTGGTCCGGCAGCCCCGCGCTGCTGGATGCCGGGGATCCGGGCCTGCGCGACGACCTGGCCTGGCTGGCCGACCGCGGCGTGCTGCAGCTGTCACTCGGCACGTGGCCGATGACCGTGTCGCTGGTGGAGGACGCGATCGCCCGGTGCGATTGCACCGGCCTGTACCCCGAGGACCAGGAAGCGCTCGCCCATGTGAAACGGGCGCTGCAACGCGCGCGTGCGCGCTCCGTCACGCTCGGGCTTCGGCTCAACAGTGCGCGCCATCCTGCGGCCGACCCGCTGGTGCCGGCGCGCGGCCGCGGGCAGGTGTCGGTGGCCGGGCAACAGGGGAGCGATGAGTGGGCCGCGCGCCTGCAGGTGAACGGCGTGGCGCAGCCGCTGGCCACGCCGGACGGCAGCGCCACCCTCGACGGCAGCTATGCCGCCTTCAACGGCCCGGGTTTCGTGGCGGCCGTGGCGGCGGTGGACCGCTGGTGGGGTCCCGGCCAGCATGCGAGCGCCGTGCTTTCCAACGCCGCGCCGGCGGTCCCCGCACTGCTGCTGCGCCGTGCGGCGGAAACGCCATTCGAGTCGCCCTGGCTGAACTGGATCGGGCCGTGGAGCTACGAGTTTTCGATCGGCCGGCTGCAGCACTATCAACCGTCAGGCACCCACACGCTCACCGTGCGCCTGAGCGCCCGCCCGCTGCCCGGGCTCGAGCTGGGTGCGAGCCGCTACGTCTACTGGGGCGGTGCCGGGCGGCCCACCAGCTTCGGCTCGCTGTGGCGCGCCTTGACCGGCGACTCCAACGTGGACGACCCGGCCACCGAGTCCGACCCCAGCAACGAACTCGCCGGCATCGACATGCGCTGGTCGCCGCCGGTCCTGATGGGCCCGAGCCTCGCGATCTATGGCCAGCTGGTCGGCGAGGACGAGGCCAATGCATCGCCATCGCACCTCATCGGCACCTTCGGCGTGCAGGCCAAGCAGCCTGTCGCCGGACACCGGCTGGAGTTCACGCTCGAAGCCAGCGACACGGAACTCGGCCGCCTGTGGGGCATGGCCGACGGGCGGCACGCGGCCCCGGCCTACCGGCACAGCGCCTACCCGCAGGGCCACTACCACCAGGGGCTGCCGATCGGCGCCTTCATCGGTGGAGGCGGCCGCTCACTGAGCGCCGGCCTGTCCTGGGTGCTGCCCGACCACGGCCACGGCCTGCGCTTCCATGCCCGCGGCTGGCGGGCCTGGCTGGGCGAGCGCGGCTTCGAAGCCATCAACACCGCCTATGGGCACACTGGCCGGCTCGACGGTGCCTTGTTGCGAGCACAGGGCGAAGCCGCTGGCTCGGGGCTGCGCTGGCATGCCGCCTTTTCGGTGCAGCGATATGCCGCCGGACCGCGCCGCAGTGTCGGGCTGCAGGCCGGCATCGAGCTGCCGTTCGACACCCTCCGCTGAAGGGCGCGGCCGCTCGATGACAACGCAGAATGCGGGCCTATGCACCCTGCGTCCCTTCTGCTTTGCGCCGCCATCGCCGCGACCCTTTGGTGGGCGGCCCCTGCCCATGCCCAACCTGCCCAGACCGCCGGCGCAAGGGCCTCGACGGCTGCCGGGCCCGTCCGGCCCGTCGTGCCGCCCGGCCGCCCTCGCATCGGCCTGGTGCTTTCGGGCGGCGGCGCGCGCGGCCTGGCGCACGTGGGCGTGCTCAAGGTGCTCGAACGCAACCGCGTGCCGATCGACGTGATCGCCGGCACGTCCATGGGCGCCATCATCGGCGGGCTGTATGCCAGCGGCATGAGCGCCGAGCAGATCGAGCATGAACTGCTCAAGGTCCATTGGGACGGCGTGTTCGCCAGCCGCGTGGAGCGGCAGGAGCTGTCGCAGCGCCGCAAGGAAGAGGACTTCGAGGTCTCGCCGGTGCTCGAGATCGGCATGCGCGACGGCGAGCTGCGCGTGCCGCTGGGCACGCTGTCGAGCCGGGGGCTGGAGGTGCTGCTGCGGCGCTACACGCTGCCGGTGCGCAACACCAGCGACTTCGATGCGCTGCCGATCCCGTTTCGCGCCGTGTCCACCGACATGGAAACCGGCGAAGCCCGGGTGCTCAAGAGCGGCGACCTGGCGCTCGCGCTGCGCTCGTCGATGTCGGTGCCCGGTGTCTTCGCGCCCATCGAGGTGAACGAACACATCCTGGGCGACGGTGGCCTGGTCAACAACCTCCCGGTCGACGTGGCGCGCGAGATGGGTGCCGACATCGTGATCGCCGTCAACATCGGCACGCCGCTGGCACCGCGCGAAACCCTGGGCTCGCTGCTGGGCGTGACCACGCAGATGATCAACATCCTCACCGAGCAGAACGTGCAGCGCAGCCTGAAGACGCTGACCGAACGCGACGTGCTGCTGACACCCCAGCTCGGCGAACTGACCTCGGGCGACTTCGCGAGGACGCGCGAGCTCATCGCCGCCGGCGAGTCGCACACCGAGTCGCGCAGCGCCCAGCTGGCACGCCTGTCTCTCGAGCCGGAGGCGTATCTGGCCTGGGCGGCCTCACGGCCCGCCACCGGCCAGCCGGTGGCGATGCTGAACTTCGTCGAATTCGAGGGCAGCGAGACCACCAACCCGCAACGCTTTGCCGGGCAGCTCGAAAGCAGACCCGGCCAGCCCTTCGACACCGCTGCCGCCGAGCGCGATGCGCGTCGCCTGGCCGCCACCGGCGACTACGTGCGCGCCGACTACCACCTCGTCAACACGGCCGAAGGCGACGGCCTGGTGTTCGACCTGGAGGACAAGTCCTGGGGCCCGAACTACTTCCGCATCGGGCTGGACATGTTCACCGACTTCCGCGGCCGCAGCGCGTTCAATCTCAAGATCGCCCACAACCGCCACTGGATCGACGCCAATGGCAGCGAGTGGCGCAACCGCGTCCAGGTCGGCGAGCGGCCGCGCTGGTTCACCGAGTGGTATCACCCGATCGGCCAGACCAACGACTGGTTCGTTTCGACCTATGGCGACGCCAGCCGGCGCAGCTACCCGGTCTACACCGACGGCCGAGAGGACGGGCGCTACCGCCACACGGTGGGCCGCCTGGGCATCGACCTCGGGCAGCCGTGGGGCCGCTGGGGCGAACTGCGCGGCGGGCTGGTGTTCACCGCGCTGCGCGATTCACCCGAACTCGTGTCGTTCTCGAACCCCCAGGCCGACCAGGTGGTCACCAGCCGCGAGACCGGCGTGCGGCTCGCGCTGGCGGTGGACCAGCTCGACTACGCCTACTTCACGCAAAGCGGCTACCGCTTCACGCTGTCCACCGTGCTGGGCCGGCAGAAGCCCTCGAACGGCGAGGAGAAAAGGCTCGTCAACTTCGAAGGCGAGGGCAGCTATGCGCGCACCTTCGGCCGCCACACCTTCAACGTGCTGGGGCGCTGGCAGCAGGCCAACGTGCCCACCGCCGTGGGCCGGGGGCGCTACACGCTGGGCGGCTTCCAGCAGCTGTCGGGTTACCTGCCCGGCCAGGTCGAAGGCAACTACCTCGCCTTCGGGCGCGTGAGCTACTACGCGAGGCTCACGCCGCCCGCGCTGACGCGCGGCTTCTTTGCCGGCGCCACGTTCGAGGCGGGCAACGCCTGGAGCAGCCGCTCCAGCATGGACGTCGGCGACCTGCGCTACGGCAGCAGCATCTTCCTGGGTGCCGACACCGGCATCGGGCCGCTGTACCTCGGCTTCGTGCATGCGCCGCGGGGCGACCACGGCGTGTACCTGTTCCTCGGCCGGCCCTGACCGCGAGGTTGTTCAGCGCACCTTGTCGGTGGCCTGGTTGCGTTCGGCGACGGAGCGGCGCAGCCAGCGGCGCAGGTGGTCGGCCACGCGGTTGACCACCTCGGCGTCCCAGGCCACCGCGTCGTCGCGCTCGCCGTGGCGCATGAGCGCCTCGCGCAGCCAGCGTTGCAACTGCTCGACCGGGCGGCCCGCACTGCGCAGCTGCGTCAGGTCGATGCTGGGCACGCTCAGCACCTTGGCCTCTTCGCTCAGCTCCACGTCGCTGGTGATCACGCAGGTGGCGGCGCGCAGCAGCCCCACGCGTTCGAGATAGCCCAGCGCCGGCAGCACGACAACCTGCGCATCGAGGAGCTGCCTGGCCCAGCCGCCGCCATCGATCTGCGCCTGCTCGGCCGCGCTCACCAGCCAGATCACCGGCACCTCGGCCGCCGCCGCGCACACCACCTTCATGAGGCTGGTGGTGTCGTCGCCGCCGGCCTGCTGCGCCAGCACGCCGGGCGCCAGCAGCAGGAAGCCGGCAGCCGACGGCATGGTCACGTCTTTCATGCCGGCACGGCGCAGGGTCACCTCGGGCGGCACCAGGTGCTCGGCCAGCTGGCGCAGCACGTTGCCGGCCAGGTCGCCCACGAAGTGGATGCGGTCGGACGGCACGCCCTCCCGGTACAGCGCGTAGTGCACGCTCAGGCGGTCGGTGTAGAGCACGTCGGCGATGCGGTCGAGCAGCACCGAGTTGAGCTCCGTGCCGGCTTCGCTGCCGACGATCTGCTGGCGTGACCCGGCGTCGAAGCGCGCCAGCGGCAGGCCGCGCTTGCGCGCCACCAGGCTGCAGGCCAGCAGCGCGTCGCTGGAGCCCATGGCCAGCACGGCGCGCGGGGCGTATTCGTCGATCACGTGCGAGAACGCGCACAGCGTGCTCGCCGCGTGGTCGGCGAAACCATGCCGGCCGGTGGCGACGAACTGCAGGTCGAGGATCGGGAAGTTCAGCACCTCCATCACGTCCTCGACCGAATGCACGCCTTCTTCTGCGCCGGTGTGCACGATCAGCGTGGGCGGCAGCGCGTACTGGCGCTTGGCCTCGAGCCCCTGCGACAGCGCGACGGCCTTCAGGTAGTCGGCCGGCGTCTGCGTGAGCAGCACGATCGGGTTGGCCAGTTCCGGCAGCGGTCCGCGCACACGGCGGCGGACCATGTCTTCGGCGCCCAGCAGCGCAGCGGCCGGCGGCAGTGCCGTGGCGGCGCTGCGGGGCTGCGCAGCCGGCGCGGCAGCCCCGTTGCTGCTCACCACGCGGGCCACCGGGTTGACGGACTCGCCCACCTCGCCGCGGATCTCGTTGGCCGCGGCGCGCACCGTGGCCTCGTCGACGTTGTTGTCGTTGGACAGGAACGCCCCGAGCAGCAGCCGGTTGCACAGCAGGTTGATGCGGCGCGGAACGCCGGCGGTCCAGCGGTGGATCTCTTCGAAAGCGCCGTCGGCAAACGACGGCGTGTCGGTCCAGCCGGCACGCCTGAGGCGGTGCTCGATGTACGAGCGGGTCTCGCCCGCGTCGAGCGGCCCCAGGTGGCACGAGGCGATGACGCGCTGGCGGAACTGCTCCATCGACGGCGACTCGAGCATGCGCCGCAGCTCGGGCTGGCCGATCAGGAAGCTCTGCAGCAGCGCATGCCGCTCGAGCTGGAAGTTCGACAGCATGCGCAGCTCTTCGATCGCGGCCAGGCTCAGGTTCTGCGCTTCGTCGACGATCAGCAGCGCGCGGCGGTTGCTCGCGGCCAGCGCGGTGAGAAAGCCTTCGAGCGACGCGATCAGCTGCGCCTTCGAAGCACCCTGCGGGGCCGGCACGCCGAACGCGGTGAGCACGGCCTGGAGCAGCTCGCTGGGGTCGAGCTGGGTGCTGACCACCTGCGCCGCGACGATGTCCTCGCTCTCGAGCCCGGCCAGCATGGTGCGCACGAGCGTGGTCTTGCCGGCGCCGATGTCGCCGGTCACGACGATGAAGCCCTCGCCCTGGTAGACGCCGAACTTCAGGTAGGCGAGTGCATTGCTGTGCCCGCGGCTGTCGAAATAGAAAGCCGGGTCAGGGTTCAGCTGGAAGGGGGGTTCCTTCAGCCCGAAATGAGCTTCGTACATGCGAAACGCCGAGGGAGTGACGGGCCCGCACGCAGGCGGACTCAAGTTGCGCGAGCTTACCGCCAGCCCGCGACAAACAGCACCCATCCCCCCGCGAATGAACGAGAAGGATCCCCGGGCGACCGCCCCTTCGGATGGGGGGTGGATTTCAGGCGTGGACGAGCTTCAGGCCGATGACGCCCGCCACGATCAGGCCCACGCAGGCCAGCCTCGCCAGGGTGGCCGGCTCGCCCAGCAGCACGATGCCGGCGATCACCGCCCCGGCGGCGCCGATGCCGACCCACACCGCGTAGGCGGTGCCGGCCGGCAGGTCGCGCATCGCCAGGCCCAGCAGCACCACGCTGACCACCATCGCGACGATCACGATGCTGCTGGGCAGCCAGCGCGAGAACCCGTCGGTGTACTTGAGCCCGATGGCCCACACCGTTTCGAGCAGCCCGGCGATCACCAGCAGCAGCCAGGCTTGGGAGTTGGACAGGTTCATGAGGTGGCTCGCGGCAGTGGCAAAGGCGCGCAGTCTAGGCAGCCGCATGAACAGGCGCGGCTGTTGCGCGCCTACCACCCAGAAGTCGTGGTGGCTTGCGGCTACGCCGCGGCGGCCGGCGGCGCCGGCACCCAGGCACGCAGCGTCTGGGCCACGTCCTCGACACCGGTCTTGTTGAGTGCCGAAAACAGCGTCACGCCCACGTCGGCCTCGTCGGTGGCCACCTCGCCGAGCACCGCCTGCGCATCGCGCAGCGCCTGGGCCGACTCCTTGCGGTTGAGCTTGTCGGCCTTGGTGAGCAGCACCAGCAGCTTCACCTCGCCGGTGCCCACGCGCGGGGCGAGGAAGCCCAGCAGCTGGCGGTCGAGGTCGGTGAAGCCGTGACGTGAATCGACCATCTGCACCACGCCTGCGAGGTTGCGGCGCACTTCCAGGTATTCGGCCATCACCTCCTGCCAGCGCAGCTTGGCGGCGCGCTCGACCTTGGCATAGCCGTAGCCCGGCAGGTCGGCCAGCAGCGCCTGCGCGCCCTCCTTCGGGCCCAGCTCGAACAGGTTGACGTGCTGGGTGCGTCCCGGCGTCTTGGAGGCGAAGGCGAGCTGCCGCTGCTGCGTGAGCGTGTTGATCGCGCTGGACTTGCCGGCGTTGGAGCGTCCCACGAAGGCGATCTCGGGCAGCTCGGTGACCGGCAGGTGATGCAGTTGCGAGCCGGTGGTCAGGAAGCGCGCCGTGTGCATCCAGGCCAGCGCTGCGCGGGCCTCGGGCGAGGGTGTCTGATGTCGGGGGAGCTGGGGGGAGGCGGGCGCGGTCATGGGGCATTGTAAAATCCGCGGGTTTTGCACAAGAACCGCCCAAGCCCACCATGATGAAGATCATCGCCTCCGTGCTCCTGGCTGCCGCCGTGGCGGCCCCGGCTTCCGCCGCCGAGACCAAGCCCGCCGCGAAGCCCGACCTCAAGAAAGGCGA
>CAMLNA010000125.1 GCA_946481025.1 uncultured Rivibacter sp. | reverse complement strand
GGCATTGGCGCTGTGCGCCTGCTGCAGCCTCGCGCCGGCCGGCCCGCCGCCGCGCGCGGGCCGGCTCGCAGGGTTGTGGGGCGACGTGACGCTGCGCGAAACCCCCGCGGCTGCCGCAACCCCCGCCTTGCTCAACTGGCCGGTCGGCACGGGCAACGTGCTGGCCACCGGCGGGGCCGGCCGCGCCGAGGTATGGATCGGCTCCAGCGCACTGCGCCTGGACGTCCGTACCGAAGTGCGCGTCGAGCAGCTCGGCGACGACGAGCTGCGCCTGCGGCTGCTGCACGGCAGCCTCGCGCTGCGTTCGGCCACCCCCGAGGCGGCGCGCCTCACCCGTGTGGCCGGCGAAGGCGGCACCTGGCGGCCGGCCGAGCCGGGCGAGTTCCGGCTCGATGCTCCTGGCGGCGGCCGCGCCGCCGCGGCCACTGCCTGGCGCGGCTCGGTGGTGTTCGAGGCCGCGGGCCGGGCCGGCGAACCCTCGCGCGTGAGCGCCGGCCAGCGCGGTGAACTCGCGACCACCGCCTTGCGGATCGGCCCGCCGGCAGACGACGACTTCCGCCGTTTCGTCGCCCAACGCGACGCCGCCTTCGACGGCCGCATCGCGGCACGCCACGTCTCGCCCGAGATGACCGGCATCGAAGACCTGGACAGCCACGGCCGCTGGCGGCAGACCGCCGAGTTCGGCGCCGTGTGGGTGCCGTCGGTGGACGATGGCTGGGCGCCCTACCGGCGCGGCCGCTGGCGCCGCATCGAACCCTGGGGCTGGACCTGGATCGACGATGCGCCCTGGGGCTTCGCGCCCTTCCACTACGGGCGCTGGGCGCAATGGGGCGGCCACTGGTGCTGGCTGCCGGGCAGCTATGTCGTGCGGCCGGCGTACGCACCGGCGGCGCCGGTGCTGATGCAACCGCCGGCCACCACCGCTACGCCGCCCGGCCGATGACGGCCACGATTACATCTGTCATGCGGCCCCCGCGGCATGCAACCTGCCCACAAAGCCGCCTGCCGAGCATCACTCCAACGCATCGCATCGGGTGCGTTGTCCTCAACCAAGCAAGGAGTGATGCACATGAAGTCCCGTCTCAACCAAGTCATCTTCGCCACCGCCGTGGCGCTGGGCAGCGCGGGCGCGGCCCAGGCTGCCGAAGGCTTCTATGCCGGCGGCGCCCTGGGCACGCCCGACTACCACAGCAGCATCGCCGGCATCAGCGGCGACGGCAGCGGCGTCGGCGGCAAGCTGTTCGGCGGCTACCAGTTCACGCCCAACTTCGCGGTCGAGGCCGGCGCCTTCGACCTCGGCCACCTCGACGGCGCCACCGGCCACGTCAAGACCTATGGCGGCTACCTCGACGCGGTGGGCAGCTACGAGTTCGCGCCGAAATGGTCGGTGCTGGGCACCGCCGGCCTTGCCCAGGCCAAGTTCAGCACCAGCAACGGCGACGACGACAGCCCGGGCGTGAAGCTGGGCGCCGGCCTGCAGTACGACGTGGCGCACAACGTGGCGGTGCGCGCGCAGTACGACCGCTATCGCTTCAGCGATGCCTTCGACACCAAACCCACCGTCGGCGAGTTCTCGCTCGGCGTGAAGGTCGGTTTCTGACATGACGCAGGAAAGGAGTGATCACCATGAACACCGCTTCGCGATTCACGCGTTCGATGCTCGGCGGTGCGGCCGCACTGCTGCTGGCGGCCGCCGCATCGGCCGCGCCCGCGGCGACGCCGCACTACGTCAATGGCGGCATCGGCCACGAGCAGGCGCGCGAGATCCAGCACCAGGCCGGCCGCTACGACCTGCGCATGACCTTCTCCGAGGGCCGCCACAACGCCTATGCGAGCGGCGTGAAGCTGGACATCGCCAACGCCCACGGCAGGCGCGTGCTCGCCCTCAAGGACGCCGGCCCGCTGACCGACGTGCAGCTGCCGCCCGGGCGCTACCGCGTGAAGGCCCGCTTCGGCGACATGACGCGCGTGCAGCACGTGCAACTCGCGCACGGCAAGCCGGTGGATCTCTTCGTGCACTTCCCGCATGACGCCGCCTGAGCCTCGCGGCCCCGCCGGGCCGCTGCGCGAAGCCTGGCAGATCGCCGCGCCCTTCTGGCGCGGCGATCGCCAGGCCTGGGTGCAACTGGCGGCCATCGTCGCGCTGTGCCTGGGCGCCGTGTGGATCAACGTGCGCCTGAGCGAATGGAACAACGCCTTCTACGACGCGCTGCAGGCCCGCAAGCTCGACGAGTTCTGGCGCCAGGTGGGCGTGTTCGGCCTGCTCGCCGCCGCCTACATCGCGGTCGCGGTGGTGCGCCTGGTGATGCAGCAGCGGCTGGTGATGCGCTGGCGCACCCGCCTCACCGACCAGCTGCTGGGCGCATGGCTCGCGCCCGGCACCCCCTATCGGCTGGCCGGCGCCGACAGTTCGCCCGACAACCCCGACCAGCGCATCGCCGACGACGTGCGCAGCTTCACGGGCAACTCGCTCGATCTCGCGATCGGGCTGCTCAACGCGAGCGTGACGCTCGTGTCCTTCGTGGCCATCCTGTGGCGGCTGTCGGGCAGCCTGCCGCTGCCGGGGCTGGGCTGGGCGCTGCCCGGCTACATGGTGTGGGTGGCCGTTGCCTATTCGGCCGTGGGCACGCTGCTCGTGCGGCGCGTGGGCGCGCCGCTCGTGCCCACCAACGTGCGCCAGCAGCAGGTCGAGGCCGACTTCCGCTACGCGCTCGTGCAGGTGCGCGACCATGCCGAGGCCATCGCGCTCGCGCGCGGCGAGGCGGCCGAGGGCCGGCACCTGCGGCAACGGTTCGCCGCCATCGCCGCCAACTGGAGCGATCTCATCCGCTACACCAAGCGGCTCACATGGTTCAGCGCCGGCTACGACCAGCTGGCCAGCGTGTTCCCGCTGCTGGCTGCGGCGCCGCGCTTCTTTGCCAACGAGCTGCAACTGGGCGGGCTGATGCAGACCGCGCAGGCCTTCGGCCAGGTGCAGGGCTCGCTCAGCTGGTTCATCGGCGCCTATGCAGGTGTGGCCGAGTGGCGCGCCACCGTGTCGCGCCTGGCCGACTTTCGCGCGGCGGTGGAGCGTGCCGCGCCGCCCGGCACCACGGCACAACGACCCCTGCAGCCGGCCTTGCGTGCATGCGGCCTCGTGGTGGCCCGGCCACCGGGCACGGCCACGCTGCTCGAAGTGCCCGAGCTGTCGTTGCGCCCGGGTGAGTGGCTGCTGGTGACCGGCGCCTCGGGCAGCGGCAAGAGTTCGCTGCTGCGCACGCTGGCCGGGTTGTGGCCCGCCGGCGGCGGCCGGCTGCAGGTGCCCGAGGCGGCGGTGATGTTCGTGCCGCAGCGGCCCTACCTCGCACAGGCGAGCCTGGCCGAGCTGCTGGCCTATCCCCACCCGCCCGAGCGTTTCAGGCGCGTGGCCATGCAGCAGGCGCTCGAACAGGCGGGGCTTGGCGGGTTGGCCGGCTCGCTCGACGACGAGGGGGGCGCCTGGGCGCGCCGGCTGTCACCCGGCGAGCAGCAGCGCCTGCAGTTCGCGCGCATCCACCTGCAGCAGCCGGACTGGATCGTGCTCGACGAGGCCACCTCGGCGCTCGATGCGCAGGCCCAGCAGGCGCTGCTGCGGCAGCTGCGAGACAGCCTGCCGGCGGCCGCCGTGCTGTCCATCGGCCACCGCGAGGAGCTGGCCGCGCTGCACGACCGGGTGCTGCACCTGCAGCGCGGGGTGCTGCGGCCGGTCGGCGCCGCAGCGCGTTCAGTCGTGCTCGACGGGGCGCTCGCGCAGTGACACCACCCGCCCGCCGGCACTGAAGTCGACGTCGAAGACCACCAGGTCGGGGCCGCCGGTTCGGGCGGTATGCACGTCGTAGGTCCAGGTCGGCCCCGGCTCGTTGCGGAACTGCAGGACCCGGGCCGGCCGGCCGAGGGCCTGGCGCACTTCGTCCGGGCTCATGCCCACGGCCACGAGCTGCTGCTGCGCGGGGGTGATGCCCACGCCGGCCGGGGCCGCCTGAACGGCAACGGTGGCGAGCAGCAACAGCGGGGTGGCGAACAGGGTCAGGCGTCGGGCTTGCATGGCACATCCTTTCAGCAAGAGCCGCGAGTCTGCGCCGCCTCGGGGAATACACGATGGTGCCGAGGTTATGCCCCGGCGCGATACTGGGTCGCAGGGAGAGGGCGTCAGCCGTGCCGATTGACCTCGGCGCGGCTTGCTGCTTCTTGCCACCGCGCCGAGCTCACGATGGACCTGAACCGCTGGTTGTCGCCTCGCCCCCGCACCCCCCCGCAAGACAGCCATCCGGGCCCATGGACGTCCGCTCACGCGACTTCGGCCGGGCGCGCGTCGCCGCCCGCCCGCGACGGCGGCCAGGGCGTGCGGCTGTTCCGCCACCTGCTGGGCGCGTTCGCGTCACTGCTGGTGGTGGCCATCGTCTACCTGCATGCGGCTGCGGGCCGGCTCGACTTCGTGGTGGCGCATGTCTTCGCCCTGCTCGCCGCCCTGGGCGTGCTGGTCTTCACCGTCTGCATCGCCACCGGATTCAACCGCCGCTTCGCCGACCCGAGCCTCACCGGCGCACAGATGATGACCTCCGGTCTCGCGCTGGCCTACCTCGCCTACGCCGCCGGCGAGTTCCGGCCGCTTCAGCTGCCGTTCTACATGCTGGCGCTGCTGTTCGGCGCCTTCCGCCTGTCGATACGCCAGCAGCTGGTGATCAGCGTCTATTTTGTTGCCGGTTTCGCCGCCGCGGTGGCGGCCAGCGGAACGGGGATGCGGGGCATGCCGGGCCAGGGGGCGCCCAGCGGCTGGCTGCTCACCGTGCACCTCGCCTTGCTGCTGGTGCTGATGTCGCTGATCGGCGGCTACGTCAACAGCGTGAGGGTCCGCTTGCGCACCACCAACGGCAAGCTGCAGCAGGCGCTCGAGAAGATCGAGCGCATCGCCACCTACGACGAGCTCACCGGGCTGTACAACCGCCGCATCATCCACCAGATGGCCGCCAAGGAGGCCAAGCGCGCGCAGCGCAATGGCTCGAGCCTGTGCGTTGCCATGCTCGATGCCGACCACTTCAAGCGCTTCAACGACCAGTACGGGCATGCCGCCGGCGACGAGGTGCTGCGCATGCTGAGCCGCTGCCTGCAGGGCACCCTGCGCGAGTCCGAATACGTGGGCCGCTACGGCGGCGAGGAGTTCCTCATCCTGCTGCCCGAAACGACCCGCGAGCGCGCGCAGGCGCCGCTGCAGCGGCTGCGCCAGGCGATCGGCAGCACCGCCATCGAGGGCCTGCCCGGCGACGTGCGCGTCACCGTGTCCATCGGCGTCACCGAATACGGCCGCGGCGAAGACATCCAGGCCACCATCAAGCGGGCCGACACTGCGCTCTACCAGGCCAAGCACGAAGGGCGCGACCGGGTGGTGTGGTCCAGGGGCTGAAGCCCCCAGCCTCAGTCGCGCTGTATCACGCGCTCCTGCGCCGAGGCCACCCGCCCGTCGGCACCGAAGTCCACGTCGAACACCGTCTGGTCGGCGCCGCCGATGCCGACGGTGTTGACGTCCCAGGTCCAGGTCGGCCCCGCCTCGTTGACGTAGCGCATGGTCTGTGCGGGCCGGCCCAGGGCCTGTTTGACCTCGCCCTGGCTCATGCCGGCCGTGACCAGCTTTTCCTGCGCGGGCGCGACCGAATAGCCGCCGGCCGCTTGCGCTGCGGCCGCCGCCAGCGCGAGGCCGGCGACCAGCAGCCGGCGTGCGGCGGGAAGGCGGGAGATGAAGGTGGCGGATTGCATGGTGAACATCCCTTTTGCTGCGGGTCACAAGCCCTGCGCCGCCCGGCGAGGTCTTGCCCGCATGGAAGCCATGCTCCTGTGCCGCCGCTGTGCAGGCACTACGCGGCGCGGCGCGCGCATTGCAGATGTCATCGCGGCTGCAACAGCCGAGAACACAACACGTCGGCCGGCCCGCCGGCCGTTCAGTACAGCGTCTGCACTTCGGCGTCGAACAGGTAGCCCGCGCCGCGCTCGGTGAGGATGAGCCGGGGCCGGGAGGCATCGACTTCGATCTTGCGGCGCAGCCGCAGGATCTGCACGTCGATCGTGCGGTCGTAGACCTCGGCCTCGTGCAGGCGCGACATCGACAGCAACTGGTCGCGCGACAGCACGCGGCGCGGCGCACCGCAGAAGGCGGCCAGCAGGTTGAATTCACCGTTGGAGAGCTCGATCGGCTCGCCGCCCTGCGGCGACAGCAGCCGGCGGGTGCGCAGGTTCAGCTCCCAGCCGTTGAAGCGGTAGGCGCGCCGGGTGCCGTCGCGCTCGGGCAGCAGCGCCTGCACCTGGTAGCGGCGCAGCACCGCGCGCAGCCGTGCCAGCAGTTCGCGGTTGGAGAACGGCTTGGTGACGTAGTCGTCGGCCCCGAGCTCCAGGCCCATCACCCGGTCTGCTTCTTCATTGCGGCCGGTCAGCAGCACCACGGGCAGCGTGCCGCGCTCGCGCAGCTGGCGGGTGAGTGCAATGCCGTCCTCGCCGGGCAGCCGCAGGTCCAGCACCACGAGGTCGATCGCTTCGCGATCGAGCCGCTCCAGCATCTCGCGGCCGCTGGCCACCGCGCTCACGCGCAGGTCGTTGGCGCCCAGGTAGTCGGTCAGCAATTCGCGGATCGCCGGGTCGTCGTCGACGACGAGGATGTGCGCGGGCAGCGGTGCGTTCATGTCCAGACAGCGATGGCAGGGGGAAGCGAAGCCGCATCGTAGCGGCTGGCGCTGCGCGGCATGGCACGATCGGCGCATGGCCGCCGTCCCCTCCCCTCCTTCCGCCCAGCGCCCGCACCCGGCCGTGCTGGTGGTGCTGGCGCTCGCCACGCTGATGGCGATGGCGGTCGTGGTGACGCTGTGGCATCTGCGGCGCGACACGCTGGCCATCGAGATGCGCAGCCTGCAGACCCTGGCCAGCGCCTCGGCCGACGAGCTCGAGCGCGGCCTGCAGGGCGTGCTGCTGGCGCTGCAGGCCACGCGCGACGACCTGCGCGAGGCGCGGCTGCAGCCGCAGCCGGCCAGCGAGGAGGCGGCGGCGCAGCTGCACCGCCGCGCCTCGCTGATCCCGCTGCTGCGCACGCTGTGGATCGTGGATCGCTCGGGCCGCGTGCTGGCGGCTTCCACCCCCGCCGCCGTGCCGGCGGTCGAGGCCTTCCATCCGGCCGCCCGCGACGGCGAGGCCGATGCGGCCCGCGTCAGCGAACCCTACGCCGATCTCGCCAGCCACGAGACCTCGGTGGCGGTGGCGCTGCGTTTCGTGGGGCCGGACGGGGCCTTTGGCGGCTGGGTGGTGGCGCAGCTGCCGGCCGGCGGGCTGCTGGGCGCTTTTCCGGCTGCCGAGCCGGCGCCGGATACCCGGTTGGCCATCTACCGGCGCGACGGCGTGCGCCTGGCCGGCGAGCCGGCGCCGCCCGACGGCAGCGAGCGGCTGGCGGCGCGCCGCCGCATCGAGGCGCTGTCGTTCGAGCTGGTGATGACCCGCGACGTGGACGCGGTGCTGGCGCGCTGGCGCGAGCTGGCCCGCATCGCCGGGGCGACTTCCAGCGGCGTGCTGCTCATCGTGGCCGCGCTGCTGTGGCGCATGCTGCGCGCCGAACGCTCGCGCCGGCTCGCGCAGCAGCAGCTGCAGGAGCGCATGGAGCATTCGCGTCGCCTGGAGCACAAGCTCGCCCGCACGCAGAAGCTCGACGCGCTGGGGACCCTGGCCGGCGGCGTGGCGCACGACTTCAACAACATCCTGGCCGCGGTGGCCGGCTTCGGCGACATGGCCCGGCAGGCCGCGGGCGAAGGCAGCCAGCAGGCGCGTCACCTCGACCGCGTGCTCGAGGCGGCCGAGCGCGGCAAGGCGGTGGTCGAGCGCATCCTGACCTTCAGCCGCGGCGGCCTGCGGCCGGCCACGGTGTTTTCGGTGCAGCCGGTGGTCGAGCAGGTGCTGGGCCTGCTGGCCGCCTCGGCCGGCGAGCGGCTGCTGATCGAGCGCGACATTGCACTGCAGCCGCCGCTGCTCGTGCGCGGCGACGCCACCGGCCTGTTCGAGGCGGTGACCAACCTGTGCACCAACGCCATGCAGGCCATGCCCGAAGGCGGCGTGCTGCGCGTGTCCGTGCGCGCGTGCCGCTTCGACGCCGAGCACTGGACCTCGCACGGTCGCATGGACGCCGGCGACTGCGTGGCCATCGACGTGGCGGACACCGGCCGCGGCATCGCGCCCGAGATCATGGAGCGGCTGTTCGAACCCTTCTTCACCACGCGCGGCCAGGCCGGCACCGGCCTGGGCCTGGCGGTGGTGCACGGCGTGGTGGCCGAGTTCGGCGGCGCGGTCGACGTGCGCAGCCGGCCGGACGAAGGCAGCACGTTCTGCCTGCTGCTGCCGCGCGTGCAGGGTGTGCCGGCCGAGGACGCGCCGGACGTGGCCGCCGCCGGCACGTTGACCGTGCCGCCGGGCCGCGGCCAGCGTGTGCTCGTGGTCGACGACGAACCGGCGCTGGTGGCGCTGGCCGAGGAATGGATCGCCGCCATGGGCTACGAGCCGGTGGGCTTTTCCGATGCGCGGCTCGCCTTGGCCGAGCTGCAGGCCGACGCGGGGCGCTTCGACCTGCTGCTCACCGACGAGGTGATGCCCGGGCTGTCGGGCACCGCGCTTGCGCAGCAGGCCCGGCGCCTGCGTGCGGACCTGCCGGTGCTGCTGACCAGCGGCTACGGCGGCCCCGACCTGCTGCGCCGCGCGGCGGCGGCCGGCGTGGGCCAGGTGCTGGCCAAGCCGCTCGGCTCGCGCGAGCTGCAGCAGGCGATCGAGCGGGCGCTGCAGGGCGCGGCCGCGGTGCCGTCGGCCTGATCACCGCAGCCCCTCGAGCGGTGGCGGCGCGCCGGCGGGTTGCCTATCATGCGGGCGCATCGCCGGGCCCCGCCCGCCGCTCCACCCGAGGACTCCCATGCGTGCATCCCAGAAGCTCGTCCCCCTCGCCCTGCTGTCGCTGGCCGCGCTCGGCGCCGCCGCGCAGGAAAAGGTCGTGTTCGCCACCAACTGGAAGGCCCAGGCCGCGCACGGCGGCTTCTACCAGGCGCTGGCCGACGGCACCTACAGGAAGTACGGCCTCGACGTCGAGATCCGCCAGGGCGGCCCGCAGGTCAACAACCGGCCGCTGCTGCCCGCCGGCAAGATCGACTTCCTGATGACCGGCAACCTGCTGCACAGCTTCGACAACGTGAAGAACGGCGTGCCGGTGGTGACGGTGGCCTCGATGTTCCAGAAGGACCCGCAGGCCCTCTTCGCCCACCCCGGCCAGGGCTACAAGAAGTTCAGCGACCTCAAGAACGCGCCGACCGCCTTCATCGCCAAGGACGCGCAGTTCTCGTGGTGGGCCTGGCTCAAGGCCGACTACGGCTTCAACGACAAGCAGCTCAAGCCCTACAACTACAACCTGGGCCCCTTCCTGGCCGACAGGAAAAGCATCCAGCAGGGCTATGCGGTCGAGGAGCCGATCAGCATCGAGAAGCAGGGCGGCTTCAAGCCGCTCGTCTTCCTGCTGGCCGACCATGGCTACTCCACCTACTCCACCACCATCGAGGCGCGGGTGGACACGGTGCAGAAGAAGCCCGAGCTGGTGAAGAAGTTCGTCGAGGCGTCGATCCTCGGCTGGGTCAACTACCTGTACGGCGACCGCAAGGCGGCCGACGCGCTGATCAAGCGCGACAACCCCGAGATGACCGACGAGCTGATCGGCAAGTCGATCCAGCTGATGAAGGACCTGGGCATCGTCGATTCCGGCGATGCCGCCACGCTCGGCGTGGGCGCCATGAAGCCGCAGCGGGTGCAGGACTTCCACGACAAGATGGTCAAGGCCGGCCTCTACAAGCCGGGCGAGGTCGACCTGTCGAAGGTGGCCGTCTACGACTTCGTCAACAAGGGCGTGGGCGTGGAGCTGAAGAAGAAGCTCTCCGCCGCGAAGTGATCGCGGCCGACGGGCCTCATGCGGCCGGCAGCAGCAGCTGAGCGCGCAGGCCCCCTTCGGGCCGGTTCGCCAGGCTGATGCTGCCGCCCTGGCGGCTCACCAGGTCGCGAGCGATGTACAGCCCGAGGCCGGTGCCGCCGGTGTGGCGGCTGCGCGAGCTCTCGACGCGGTAGAACGGCTGGAACACCGACTCGAGCTGCTCGCTCGGGATGCCCGGCCCGTCGTCGTCGATCAGCACGCTCACCTGCGCGCCCTGCCGGGTCACCCGCACCCGGGCCCGCTCGCCATAACGCACCGCATTGCCGAGCAGGTTGGCCAGCACGCGCCGCAGCGCGGCGGGCTGTGCCTGCGCCACCGCGGGCGTGTCGGTCTCCACCGTCACCGGCTGGCCCTGCTCGGCCAGGTCGTCGGCCATGGCCTGCACCAGCGCCTGCACGTCGATGGGCTGGGCCGCCTCGGCGGCGCCGGCATCGCGGAACACCTGCAGCACCGTGTCGATCAGCTCGTTCATCTCGCGCACGTCGGCAATGCAGCGCGGCACCGCCGGGTGCTGCTCGCCTTCCATGTTCTCGAGCCGCATGCGCAGCCGGGTGAGCGGCGTGCGCAGGTCGTGCGAGATGGCGGCCACCATGAGGCCGCGCACCCTGAACTGCTCATGCAGCTGGCCGGCCATTTCGTTGAACACCCGTGCGGCGTTGCGCACCTCCACCGTGCCGCGCTGCTCGTCGAGCCGCGGTGGCGCGGCGTCGCGTCCGAGCGCCGCGCCCAGCTGCTGCGAGGCCTGGGTGAGCCGGCGCATCGGCGCCGACAGCCAGCGTGCGCCCCACCATGCCGCCAGGCCGATGAACAGCAGGCGCACCCCGTAGTCGAGCAGCAGCGATTCGAGGGGCAAGCCGGGGTGTCCTTTTGAGTGGTCGACCGGGCCGCCCGCCGGCGGCGGGCCAGGCGGCCCCGGCGGGTTGCCGGGCAGGCCGGGCGTGGGCGGCAGCGAAGGAAAGGTCGGCAGGTTCGACAAGGAAACCGGCGGCCCGCCGCTGCCGGGCAGGAAACGCTTGGTCGCCACCCCGTAGGCGAGCACATGGCTGCCCACCAGCGCCACCCACATGAGGATGAACAGCCGCTTGAAGAGCGTGTCGCCGAGCCAGCGTTTCATGACCCGACCTTCGCGTCGAACAGGTATCCCTCGCCGCGCATCGTGCGGATGAGCCGCGGCTCGCGGGGCGAGTCGCCGAGCTTCTGGCGCAGGCGCGAGACGGCCAGGTCCACGCTGCGGTCGTTCACTTCGACGCCGGGTGCGCGCGTGAGCTCGATCAGCTGCTCGCGGCTCAGCACGCGCCCGGGCCGTTCGACGAAGGCGGCGAGCAGGCGGAACTCGGCGCTCGACAGCGCCACCACCACCCGGTCGGGCGAGACCAGCTGGCGCAGCAGCCGGTCGAACGACCAACCTTCGAACGACACCACGCGCTGCGGGCCGCCGCCGGACTCGCGTTCGCCGCGCCGGGCGCGCCGCAGCACGGCGTGGATGCGTGCCACCAGCTCGCGCGGCTCGAAGGGCTTGCCGAGGTAGTCGTCAGCGCCGATCTCGAGCCCGAGCACCCGGCTGCCCGGATCGCCCTGCGCGGTGAGCATGATCACCGGCAGCGCAGAGGTCTCCTGCACCCAGCGGCACAGGTCCAGGCCGCTGGCATCGGGCAGCATCAGGTCGAGCACCACCACGTCGAAACGCTCGCCACCGGCCATCAGCTCGCGGCGCATCTCGGCGCCGCTGGCGGCGGCCGAGACGGTCATGCCGAAACGCTGCAGGTACTCCTGCAGCGCCACGCGGATCTCGCGGTCGTCATCGACCACCAGGCATCGGGTCATCGTGTGCTCCTGCTTGCGGCGCAGACACTATCTCACCGGGTGCCCCTGCCCGGGCACTCCGTCATGCCGAGATGCCCACCGTCAAGGTCGCGACATAGCCGGTGGCCACGCTGCCGGTCACCGCGGCCAGCTGCGTCGAGTGGCCGTCCGAGAACACGTTGTCGGTGGCGAAGCTGATCTGCGCCAGGTTGCTCACGCTCGCGCTGTAGCCGCTCGCGCCGTTGTAGACCTCGGAGCACACGTCGGTCGGAAAGGCGATCTGCGAGGTCTTGAGCTTGTTGCTGTAGGACGTGGCGCTGTTGAGGCTGCGGTACACCTCGAAATGCATGTGCGGCATGCGCCCCGAATAGCAGCCCGGGAAGATGGTGGTGAAGGCGGCCACGCCGTCGCTGTCGGTTTCCTGCACGCCGCGCAGGAAGTTCTCGCCGGTGTAGCCCGACGAATACAGCGAGTAGCCGCCGTCGCGGGTGCAATGCCACAGGTAGATCGCGTAGCCGGAGAGATCGGCGCAGGAGCCGTTGGTGTTGACCAGGTTGATCTGCACGCTCACCGGCACGCCGGGCGCGGTGCCCGAGGCGCCCGCCACGCTGGTGCGGATGTCGCTGCGCACGATGCCCGACAGCGTGAGCACGTTGACCAG
>CAMLNA010000124.1 GCA_946481025.1 uncultured Rivibacter sp. | reverse complement strand
CAGATCGCGGCGCTGGTGAAGACCATTCAGACCGACACGGCCGACGCCGTGGCCGCCATGGAGCGCTCGACGCAGGGCGTGGTCGAAGGCGCGAAGCTGTCCGACAACGCAGGTACCGCCCTGGGCGAGATCGACCGCGTGTCGCGCCAGCTCGCCGAACTGATTACCAGCATTTCGTCGCAAGCCTCCCGCGAAGCCGAATCGGCCAACGTGGTGGCAGCGAACATCCAGCACATCTTCGCGGTGACCGAACAAACCGGCGAGGGCACGCGATCGACCGCTCAGCTGGTTCGAGAGCTGTCCAAGACCGCCGAGGAGTTGAAACAGTCGGTGGCCCGATTCAAGATCGGCTGATCACGCGGAATCTCCTGTTGCGCCGCCCTCGGGCGGCGCACTGCCAAGAGAGTGCTGAACTTTTGAGACAAGGGATGGGATGGATACCCAGCGCGACCCCCAGATGATCGACGACTTGAGTTCCCTGGCCTGGGTGCATGAGGAACTGCGCAAGTCGCTCGACGCCGCCCACAAGGCGCTGCGCCGCTGCCTGAAGGAAGCCGAAGCCGCCGCCAGCTCCGACGTCGACGCGGTGGACCCGGCCATCCTGCGCACGGCGCGCCAGCAGATCCACCAGGGCGTGGGTGCCCTCGAACTGGTCGGACTGCCCGCCGGCGCGGCGTTGCTGCGCGGCTCCGAGGCCGCGGTGCAGCGCTTCATCAGCAAGCCGCACAAGCTGGACCTGGCTGCCGTCGAGGCCATCGAGCGTGCTTCGTTCGCACTGCTCGACTACGTGAGCCGGCTGCTGGCCGGCAAGCAGGTCTCGTCCGTCGCGCTGTTCCCGCAATACCGTGCGGTGCAGGAGCTTGCCGGGGCCGAGCGCGTGCATCCGGCCGACCTGTGGTCGGTGGACTGGAGCTGGCACGACGTGCCGGGCGACGCCACTGCGCCCATCGCGGCCCATGGCGCGGCCGTGTCGAACTTCGAATCGCAGCTGCTCATGCTGATGCGCAGCACGTCGGCGCAGGCGGCCGCGCAGATGAGCGACATGTGCGCCGGGCTCGCCAACGGCGCGGCCGACGGGCAGGGTGCCACGCTGTGGCGCCTCGCCTCCGCCTTCTTCGAGGCGCAGGCGCAGGGGCTCTTCCAGGCCGACGTCTTCAGCAAGCGCGTCACCTCGCGCCTGCTCGCTCAGCTGCGCGCCCTCGAGCGCGGCGAGGCCGAAGTCTCCGAGCGCCTCGCGCAGGACCTGCTGTTCTTCTGCGCCCAGGCCATGCCCAAGGGCGCCACTGCGTCGCCGCGCCTGGCCGCGGTGCGCCGCGCCTACAACCTCGACCGGCAGGCCCCGGTCGACTATCGCGAGCCGATGCTCGGCCGCTTCGACCCGGCCTGGATTGCCCAGGCGCGCAAGCGTGTCTCCACGGCCAAGGATTCCTGGTCTGCCGTGGCCGGCGGCGAGCTGCATCGCCTGCCGGGCCTCAACGAGCAGTTCTCGCTGGTGGGCGACTCGCTCAAGCGCCTGTATCCCGCCGGCGAGTCGCTGGCCGACGCGCTGCAGAAGGCCATTGGCCAGGCCGTGCAGGCCAATGCAAGCCCGGCCCCGTCGCTGGCCATGGAAGTGGCCACCAGCGTGCTGTATCTCGAAGCCTCGCTCGAAGACGGCGACTTCGACCATGCCGACCAGGCCAAGCGAGTGTCGCGCCTGGCAGAGCGCATCGAGGCGGTGAACGCGGGCGGCACGCCCGAGCCGCTCGAGCCGTGGATGGAAGAGCTGTACCGCCGCGTCTCCGACCGCCAGACCATGGGCAGCGTGGTGCAGGAGCTGCGTGCGACCCTGTCCGAAAGCGAAAAGCTGATCGACCAGTTCTTCCGCAATCCGGCCGACCGCACCGTGCTGATTCCGGTGCCCAACCAGATGCAGGCGATGCGTGGCGTGCTGTCGGTGCTCGACATGACGCAGGCGTCCCAGGCGGTGCTGCGCATGCGCGACGACGTCGATGCGCTGATCATCACCGAGGTCGATCCCTCCAAGGCCGCGGCGGCCGGCACCTTCGACCGCCTGGCCGGCAACCTCAGCGCGCTGAGCTTCCTGATCGACATGCTCAGCGTGCAGCCGCAGATGGCGAAGTCGCTGTTCGCGTTCGACGCCGCCAGCGGCACCCTGTACCCGGTGATGGGCCGCAGCCAGGCCGTGCAGGCGGCCGCGCCCGAGGTCATCGCAGAAGCGCCGAGCGCACCGCGGCTGATCGAGCAGGCGCAATCGCTGGCGCTCGCCGCCATGAACCAGGACGTGCCCCTCGAAACCGTCTCCGGCGAGCTCGATCGGCTGTCTCAGGAAGTGCTCGTCGCCGACCAGCCCGAGCTGGCCGCCACCGTGTCGCATGCGCAGGCCGCGCTGCAGCAGGCCGAGCAGGCCGGCGCCGGTCCGGCCACCGTGTCGCTGGCGCGCGAGCAGGTCGTGCAGGCCATGGCCGACTTCGTGGTCAGCGCGTCCGAGCCGATCGGGCTCGACGTGCTGGAGCTGCCCGCGCCGGCCGTGCCGCTGAGCGCGGCCCCGGCCGTGCCGCCGCTGGCCGCCACGCCGGCCGCGGCGCCTGCGCCCACCGGCCTCGAAGAAGACGACGAGATGCGCGAGATCTTCCTCGAGGAAGCTCGCGAAGTGATGGTCGATGCGAACAACGCCGTCGCCGAGCTCGAGCGCAACCCTGGCGATGCCGGGCAGCTCACCGTCGTGCGCCGCGCCTTCCACACGCTCAAGGGCAGCTCGCGCATGGTCGGGCTGAACGAGTTCGGTGAAGCCGCCTGGTCGTGCGAGCAGCTCTACAACGCCTGGCTGGCCGAACAGAAGCCCGCCAGCGACGAACTGCTGGCACTCACCGGTGACGTGCTGTCCTACCTGGGCGCCTGGGTCGAAGGAATTGCGGCGCGCCGCAGCGGTGGCCATGCCGCCGCGCCGGTGCGCACCGCCGCCGATGCGCTGCGGCTCGAAGGCCGCCTGCAGGCCGTGGGAGCGGCCGCTGCGCCGGTCCTTGCCCCAGCGCCTGCACCCGCACCCGTGCCCGCACCGGTGGTTGCCGCGCCCGTCCAGGCGCCTCCGCCGGCGCCCGTCGAGGACTTCTCGTTCGACCTGCCGGCCGAACCGGCGGCGGCCGCACCGGTGGCGCCGGCCGAACCGGCCATGCCGGTCATCGACTTCACCCTCGATCTCTCCAGCTTCGACAGCGCGCCCGCGCCGGCAGCCGCTCAGCCGGTCGCCGGGTCGCAGTGGAACCCCGAAGTCACGCAGCCGGTGCGCATCGAGACGCCCGAATCCGAGACGCTCGAAGCCCCGGAAACCATCGAAACGCTCGAGATCACCGATCTCGACCTGCCCCTCGATGCCGATTTCGGCGTCGCCGCTGCGGCCGCGCCGCTGGCCGACCTGCCGCTCGAGCCGGTGGACCTCGCACCGGTGGCAAGCCCCGAGGCGGTGGCTTCCAACGACGCGCTCGACGCAGCGCCGGAGACCGACGCCGAGCCGGTCAACGACCAGGTCAAGGTCGTCGGCCCGCTGCGCATCAGCATCCCGCTGTTCAACATCTATCTCAACGAAGCCGACGAGCGGTCGCGCCGCCTCTCCACCGAGCTGGCCGAATGGGCGCTCGAACTGCACCGTCCGGTGGGCGAGATGGCCATCGCCATGGCGCATTCGCTGGCCGGCAGCTCGGCGACCGTGGGCTTCGCCGACCTGTCGCACCTGGCGCGTCAGCTCGAGCACGCCCTGATGCGCTCGCAGGCCATCGGACACGGCACGCCGCAGGAGGCGAGCCTGTTCGTCGACTCGGCAGACGAAGTGCGCCGCCTGCTGCATCAGTTCGCCGCCGGCTTCCTGAAGGCGCCGCCGCCGGAGCTGCTGCAGCGCCTGGCCGAACACGAGGTGGACGCTGGCCGCCGCCTCGAGGCCCAGAGCGCGGCTGCCGAGCTCCAGCAGCCGGTGTCGGAGGCCCTGCCGCTCGACAATCACCCCGAAGTCCTGGAACCGCTGTCGCTGGAGGAGGTGGCAGCGCCGCCGGTGGAAGTGGCACCGGAGCCGGTGGTTGCGCCGCAACCGCCTGCGCCCGAACCGGTGGCCGCCGCGCCGGTGGCCGAGCCCCAGCCGGAACCCGCGCCGGTCGCCGAGCAGACCAACTTCGCCGAGCTGGGCCAGGCCGAGCTCAAGGAGCTGGCGCCGCTCAAGCCGCAGGACGTGGTGCATTCCACGCCGGTGCGCAGCGGCCACGGCACCGACTACGACGACGAGATCGACGCGGTCGATGCGGTCGATGCCGACCTGTTCCCGATCTTCGAGGAAGAGGCCGAGGACCTGCTGCCGCAGCTCGCATCGCAGATGCGCGACTGGCAGCGCCGCCCCGCCGACATGGGAGGCGCCACCGCCTGCATGCGCACGCTGCACACGCTGAAGGGCGGTGCACGCCTGGCCGGCGCGATGCGCCTGGGCGAAATGGCCCACCGCCTCGAGACTGCCATCGAGCACCTGCTCGCACGCGAGGAAGTCACGCCTGAAGATGTCGAGACGCTTCAGTCGCGCGTGGACGGGCTGGCGACCGTGTTCGAGGCACTGCGTTCGCGTGATGCCCAGGCCTATGAAGAGGCCGCTGCCGCGGCGGTCGAGGCTGCGCAGTCGCTGCACGGCGACCTGGACGAGGAACCGAGGCCGTCGGTGCCGGTACAGGCAGCCGAGCCGGTACCGGCCGAGCCCGTGGTGCGCGAGCCGGTGGCCGAGCTGCCGCCGGAGCTGCCGCCGTTGCCCGTCGCGCTGGAGCTGCCGCTGCCCACGCCGCCGGCGCTGGAGCCGGTCCTTCCCGAGGCACTGGACGTGCCGGCTCCGGCTCGCAGCCAGCCTGCCGCGCCGTCCGTCGAGATCGACTGGTCGCGTTTCGTCAGCGACACCCCGACCACGCGCCTGGCGGCGCGCAGCGAACGGGCCGTGGCATCGTCCACCCATGCGGTGCGTGTGCGCGCTCAACTGCTCGACCGGCTGGTCAACCAGGCCGGCGAGGTGAGCATCACCCGTGCGCGCCTGGAGTCGGAGGTCGGCAACATCAAGGGCACGCTCGGCGACCTGACGGACAACCTGGAGCGCCTGCGCCAGCAGCTGCGCGACATCGAGCTGCAGGCCGAGACGCAGATGAGCTCGCGCCTGGAAGCCGCCAAGCAGCTGTCGCAGCAGTTCGACCCGCTGGAGTTCGACCGCTTCACCCGCTTCCAGGAACTCACCCGCATGATGGCCGAGTCGGTGAACGACGTGGCCACGGTGCAGCGCACGCTCCAGCGCACGCTGGAAACGGCAGAAGACGAACTCGCCGCGCAGGCGCGACTCACGCGCGACCTGCAGGACGACCTGCTGCGCACGCGCATGGTCGAGTTCGAAAGCCTGTCCGACCGCCTGTACCGCGTGGTGCGGCTGGCCGCCAAGGAAACCGGCAAGCAGGTGCGCCTGGACATCGTGGGCGGCTCGATCGAAGTTGACCGCGGCGTGCTGGAGCGCATGACCGGTGCCTTCGAGCACCTGCTGCGCAACTGCGTGAGCCACGGCATCGAGGCGCCGGACGCCCGCGTCGCCAAGGGCAAGGAAGCCACCGGCTCCATCTACGTGGTGCTGCACCAGGAAGGCAACGAAGTCAGCGTCGAGTTCCGCGACGACGGTGCGGGCCTCAACCTCGCACGCATCCGCCAGAAGGGCGAGGCCATGGGCCTGCTCGCCCCCGGGTCGCAGCACACCGACGCCGAACTCGCCAACCTGATCTTCACGCCGGGCTTCTCCACCGCCGACAGCGTGACCGAACTGGCCGGCCGCGGCATCGGCATGGACGTGGTGCGCTCCGAGATCAACGCGATGGGTGGCCGCATCGAGACCGCCACCGCGCCGGACCAGGGCACCAGCTTCAAGCTCGTGCTGCCCCTGACCACCGCGGTGACGCAGGTGGTGATGCTGCGCTGCGGCGACGCGGTCGTGGCCGTGCCGTCCAACCTGATCGAGATCGTTCGCCGCGCCACGGCGACCGAGATCGACGCGGCCTACACCCGCGGCGGCTACCACTATGGCGACCACACGCTGCCGTTCTTCTGGCTGGGTGCGCTGCTGCAGATCAGCCCGCGTGGGCAGACTGCCGGCCGCTCGATGCCGGTGGTGGTCATCAAGTCGGCGCAGCAGCGCATTGCGATGCACGTCGACGAAGTGCTGGGCAACCAGGAAGTGGTGGTGAAGAACCTCGGGCCGCAGCTGTCGCGCCTGCCGGGCCTGGCGGGCATGACCTTGCTGGCATCCGGCGCCGTGTCGCTGATCTACAACCCGGTGGCCCTGGCCACCGTGTACGGCGAAACCGCGCGTGCCTACACGACCGCGGCGCTGCATGCGCCGATGGAAGAGCTGGCCGCCGAGCCCGAAGTGCAGGTCAACGCGGCGCCGGCGGTGCCGCTGGTGCTGGTGGTCGACGATTCGCTCACGGTGCGCCGCGTCACGCAGCGCCTGCTGGCACGCGAGGGCTACCGCGTCACGCTCGCCAAGGACGGCCTCGAGGCGCTGGAGCGCCTGGCCGAGGAGCGCCCGGCGATCGTGCTGTCGGACATCGAGATGCCGCGCATGGACGGTTTCGACCTGGTGCGCAACATCCGCGGCGACCGCAAGCTGGCCGATCTGCCGGTGATCATGATCACCTCGCGCATCGCGCAGAAGCACCGCGACTACGCTGCCGAGCTGGGCGTGAACCACTACCTTGGCAAGCCGTACAGCGAAGAAGAGCTGCTCGCGCTGATCGGCCGTTACACCAGTGAGGCCGCAACCGCCTAACATGGCGCGCCAATGAGCGCGCGCTCCAGCGGACGATGACGAAGGCCATAGATCACCTCGCAGCACTGACGGGCTTCCGCGACCGGGATCTGTTGGACGTCACGCTGGCGCACGCGCTGATGGATCTGCTCCACCCCGGTTCGGTGGCGATCCACAAGCTGGTGGGCGACAGCCATAGCACGCAGCGCTGGTTTCTGCGTGCCCGCCTGGCCGCGGGGCAGGTGACCGCGGCCTCGGACCCGCCCTGGATCGACTTCGACGGCCTGCCGCCCAAGCAGGCCTTCCCCCAGCGTGTCGAAGCGCTCGAAAGCGAACAGGTGCTGCGTTCGCAGACCCCGCGCGGCGAGGCGCTGACCATCTTCCCGATGCTCGCCGAAGGCGCCGACGTGGGCGTGATCGAGGTGCTGTCCGGCGGCCCGCTGTCGCAGGCGTCGCAGCGCACCGTCTCCAGCATCCTGCGCATCTACCGCAACTTCCACGGCCTGCTCGACTACTCCGAGCGCGACACGCTGACCGGCCTGCTGAACCGCAAGACCTTCGACGAGGCCTTCCTCAAGACCACGCACGCGGCGGCCCACCCGAGCAGCCCGCAGTCCATTGCCGGCGACGGCGACGGCGACGAACGCCGCCACGACACCCCGCCCACGCACTACTGGCTGGGGGTGGTCGACATCGACCACTTCAAGAGCGTCAACGACCGCTTCGGCCACCTCATTGGCGACGAGGTGCTGCTGCTGGTCGCGCGCATCCTGCGCAGCACCTTCCGCTTCCAGGACCGTCTCTACCGCTTTGGCGGCGAAGAATTCGTCGTGCTGCTGCGCTGCGCCGGCGAAACCGATGCCCACCACGCCTTCGAGCGCATGCGCGCCAACATGGAGGCCTACCAGTTTCCGCAGGTGGGCCAGGTGACGGCCAGCGTGGGCTACACCGCGGTGCTGCCGGGCGACACCCCGAGCGGGGCCTTCGAGCGTGCCGACCAGGCCGTCTACTTCGCCAAGCAGCATGGCCGCAACCAGGTGTGCAGCCATGCCGAACTGGTTCGCCGCGGCGTCCTGAAGGACGCCACCAAGACCGGCGACGTCGAACTCTTCTGAGCCACCCGTGTGACGGCAGCGCCCGCCAGCAGCAGCGGCGGCGCCGGAAAGCCCTTGCCTGTGGCAGGGAATAAATCAAGCGCTTGCTTGAGATGCCGATACACTGCGCCGCCTGCCTGCTTCCTTCCACCCGAGCCCACCCCCGCTTCCCGTGAGTGCCTTGCCTGCGCGGCCTTCGGCTGCCCAAACCCCCACCGATGCCGCCGACAGCAAGTCCCTGCAAGCACGTGAGCGCTTGCTCTGGGAAGCGACCCGCATCTTTGCGGAAAAGGGCTACGCCCGCGCGTCCACCCGCGAGATCTGCCAGGCCGCCGGCGCGAACGTCGCCGCCATCCACTACTACTTCGGCGACAAGGCGGGGCTGTACCGGGCGGTGCTGCTCGAACCCATCGCCCGCATCACCGGCGCGTTCTCGCAGCCCGAAGACGACGATGCGCCGATCGAGCAGTCGATGCGGCGCCTGCTGGGCGCCTTCCTGACGCCGCTGGTCGAGGGCGGCGACATGCAATGGCTCATGCGGATCCACCTGCGCGAGATGGTCGAGCCGACCTCGATGCTCAAGGACGTGATCGAGGCCAATGTGCTGCCCCACTACCGCGACCTGGTGGCGTTGCTCGCCCGGCACGTGGGCGTGGCCGAACCCGACGACGACCTCCACCGCCTGGCCTTTGCAGTGACCGCCTTCGTGAACGACTACTGCATGTCGCGCGAATGGATGGAGGTGCTGGCGCCGGGCCTGCTCGAAGGCCCCGACGCGCTGGACCGCGCCCTCGACGCGCTGGTGGGCTATGCGTGCGCGCTGGTGCGCTACGAGGGGCAGCGTCGCCAGGCGGCGCCTGCTTCCCCTTCACGCTAACCAGCGCTTAACAAGCGCCTCATAAATTCCCGCGCGCCCTCGCACCCCAACAACCGGACCCCTCATGGCTGCACGACCGACCCCAGAGCCCACCGTTTCATCGCCGACTGCCTTCCAGGCGTCGCGTTGGCTGCTGCCCGTGGGCCTGGCGGCGTTGCTGGTGGCTTGTGCCACGCCGCCGAGCGAGCCGCCCGCCGACGTGCTGCCCGCCGGCTGGCAGGCGCCGTTGCCCCATGGCGGCCAGACCGCACAGATGGCCGGCTGGTGGGCGCAGTTCGACGACCCGTTGCTGACGCAGCTGATCGACACCGCGCAACGCCAGAACCCCACGCTCGCGCAGGCGACCGCCCGCATCCGGCAGGCGCGCGCCGCCGCCCAGGCCAGCGGCGCGGCCCGCTGGCCGAGCCTCGACGCCCGCGCCGGCGTCACGCGCAGCAGCACCGAGCTGCCGCCATCGCCCGGCGTGCAGACCGCCGGCAGCGTGAGCCTCGACGCGTTGTGGGAGATCGACCTCTTCGGCAGCGTGCGCCACGGCGTGGCCGCGGCCGAGGCGCGCGCGGCCGGCAGCCTGGCCCAATGGCACAACGCCCGGGTGAGCTTGGCCGCCGAGGTGGCCAACGCCTACGTGGGGCTGCGAACCTGCGAGGCCGTGCTGGCCGTCTACGAGCAGGATGCCGCTTCGCTGGCCAACACCGCCGGCCTCACCCAGCAGAAGGTGAAGGCCGGCTTCGATGCGCCCGCGAACCTGGCGCTGGCGAACGCCAGTGCCGCGGAGGCGGCCAACCGGGTGGTGGCCCAGCGCGCCGATTGCGACGTGGCGGTGAAGCAGCTGGTGCAGCTCACGGCCGTGCCGGAGGCGGGCCTGCGCGAGCAGCTCGCGGCGCGCCGCGCGCTGCTGCCGAAGCCGGGGGCCCTGTCGGTGGCCAGCGTGCCGGCCGAACTGCTGTCGCAGCGGCCCGACCTCGCCGCCAGCGAGCGCGAGATCGCTGCGGCGTCGTCCGACGTGGGCGTGGCGCGGGCCGATCGCTTTCCGCGCATCAGCCTGGCCGGCTCGATCGGGCGGGCCGGCGTGCGGGTGGCCGGCCAGACCGTGGACGGGAACACCTGGTCCATCGGCCCCAGCCTGCTGGCGCCGCTGTTCGACGCCGGCCGCCGGCGTGCCGCGGTCGATGCTGCCGAAGCCCGCTACGACGAAGCCGTGGCCGCCTATCGCGAGCGTGCGCTGGCCGCGGTGCGCGAGGTCGAGGAGTCGCTGGTGCGGCTCGACGCCGCCGAGAAGCGCGAGACCGATGCCCGGCGCGCCGCCGAAGGGTATGCCGAATTCCTGGCAGCCGCGGAAACGCAATGGCGCGTCGGCACTGGCAGCCTGCTCGACCTGGAGCAGGCACGGCGCAGCGCGCTGGCGGCCCGCGCCGGCCTGCTGCAGGTGCAGCGCGAACGCGTGGCGGCCTGGCTTGCGCTCTACAAGGCCATGGGCGGGGGCTGGTCCCGCGATGCGGCGGGCACGGCGACCACTGCTGCGCTGACTCCTGCCAACACCCTGGGCAACCCGAACACCAACAGGTGAGGACACACCGATGCGACTCTTCAACAACAAGCAAGCCATGAAACCCGCGGCCGTGGTGGCCGTGCTGGCCCTGGGCGGCATCGCGCTGTGGGTCACCTCGTCGAATGGCAAGACCGACGAAAAGGCCGCAGGCGCGGACACCGACAAGGCCGCCGCGGCTGCGCCGGCCGCATCGGCCGCCAAGCCCGCATTGAGCGTGACCACCACCACCGCCACGCCCGCCGAATGGGCGCAGACGCTGCAGGCCAACGGCAACGTCTCCGCCTGGCAGGAAGCGGCGGTGGGCGCCGAGATCGGCGGGCTGCGCCTGACCGAGGTGCTGGTCAATGTGGGTGACCGGGTCAAGCGCGGCCAGGTACTGGCCCGCATGTCGAGCGAGACGGTGCAGGCCGACCTCGCGCAGACGCGAGCCGCACTTGCGGAAGCGCAGGCCATGCAGGCCGAGGCCGAGGCCAACGCCGAGCGGGCCCGGCAGCTGCAGACCACCGGCGCCATCAGCGCCCAGCAGATCAACCAGTACCTCACCGCCGAGCAGACGGCCAAGGCCCGCGTGCAGGCTCAGGTGGCCCGGCTCAAGACCGAGGAGCTGCGCCTGTCGCAAACCCGCGTGCTGGCGCCCGACGACGGCGTGATCTCCGCCCGCGCCGCCACGGTGGGATCGGTGGCGCAGCCCGGCGCGGAGTTGTTCCGCCTGATCCGCGGCGGCCGGCTCGAATGGCGGGCCGAGGTCACCGCGTCGGAGCTGTCGCGGGTGAAGCCGGGCATGGCGGCCCACCTCCTGCAGGCCGACGGGTCGAAGCTCACCGGCAAGGTGCGCATGGTGGCGCCCACCATCGACCCCCAGACGCGCAACGGCATCGTCTACGTGGACCTGCCGCCGGCCGGCAGCGGCGAAGCGCGTGCCGGCATGTTCGCGCGCGGCGAGTTCGAGCTGGGCCGCTCCAAGGCCATGACGCTGCCGCAGTCGGCCGTGCTGCTGCGCGACGGCTTCAGCTACGCGTTGCGGGTGGGGGCAGACTCGCGCGTCACGCAGACCAAGATCACCACGGGCCGCCGCGTCGGCGACCGCATCGAGGTGCTGGGCGGCCTGAAGCCCGGCGAGCCGGTGGTCGCGTCGGGCGCGGGCTTCCTGGCCGACGGCGACTTCGTGCGGGTCGTGTCGGCAGGCGCCTCCGCGGTGGCGCAGGGCCAGCCGGCCTCGGCCACCACCACGCGCTGACGCGCCGCACCCGAGCGAACCAGAGGCCACGCCATGCAAATCAACGTCTCGGCGGCGTCGATCCGCAACCCCATTCCTTCGCTGCTGTTCTTCATCCTGCTCACGCTGGTCGGGCTGTACTCGTTCAGCTCGATGAAGATCCAGAACTTCCCCGACATCGACCTGCCCACGGTCACCGTCACCGCGTCGCTGCCGGGCGCGTCGCCGGCGCAGCTCGAGACCGAGGTGGCGCGCAAGATCGAGAACTCGGTCGCCACGCTGCAGGGCATCAAGCACATCTACACCAAGGTGCAGGACGGCACCGCCACCGTGACGGCCGAGTTCCGGCTCGAGAAGCCCACGCAGGAAGCGGTGGACGACGTGCGCGACGCGGTGTCGCGCGTGCGCTCCGACCTGCCCGGCGACCTGCGCGACCCGATCATCTCCAAGATGGACCTGTCGGGCATGCCCATCCTCACCTACACGGTGGCCTCGGAGCGCATGGACGACGAGGCGCTGTCCTGGTTCGTCGACAACGACGTCGCCAAGGCGATGTTGAGCGTGAAGGGCGTGGGCGCGGTGGGCCGCGTGGGCGGCGTGAGCCGCGAGGTGCGCGTCGAGGTCGACCCCGCCCGGCTGCTGGCGCTCAACGCCAGCGCCGCCGACATCTCGCGCCAGCTGCGCCAGGTCCAGCAGGAAGCCTCGGGCGGACGCGCCGACGTGGGCGGCACCGAGCAGTCGGTGCGCACCATCGCCACGGTGCAGTCGGCCGACGAGCTGGCGCGCATGGAGATCACCTTGTCCGACGGCCGGCGCATCCGCCTCGACCAGGTGGCCACCGTGCAGGACACCGTGGCCGAGCAGCG
Source organism: uncultured Rivibacter sp. (assembly GCA_946481025.1). Next base: position 396 of record CAMLNA010000124.1, on the reverse strand, counting down.
CTCGGCGGCGCTGCTCAACGGCAAGCCGGTGGTCGGCTTCGAGATCACCCGCAGCCGCGGCGCCGGCGAGGTGGACGTGGCCGACGGCGTGCGCGCCCAGCTCGACAAGCTCAAGGCCGCCCACCCCGAGATCACCATCACCGAGGCCTTCAACTTCGTCGACCCGGTGGTCGAGAACTACGACGGCTCGATGAAGCTGCTGTACGAGGGCGCCTTCCTGGCGGTGGTGGTGGTGTGGCTGTTCCTGCGCAACTGGCGCGCCACCTTCGTGGCGGCCACCGCGCTGCCGCTGTCCATCATCCCGGCGTTCGCCGGCATGTACCTGCTCGGCTTCACCATCAACGTCGTCACGCTGCTGAGCCTGTCGCTGGTGGTGGGCATCCTGGTCGACGACGC
>CAMLNA010000123.1 GCA_946481025.1 uncultured Rivibacter sp. | reverse complement strand
ATCGACCCTCCGGGAGGGTCGGGCCTTGCTTGGGGCGGCCCGGCGCGGCGGCCCGCGGGGAAGGGGTTGGAAGGAAACTCATCTCGTCGGTCACTACGGTGCGGGTCGGGCCGCCGGCGCGGGTGACGCCGGCGACGGGGGCGGCCCGGGTTGGGGCCGGCTGTTCAGGCTGCGCTCGATGTTCTTGAGCGCTTCCAGCTTCTCGTTCAACTGGTCGATCTTGCGCTGGTTGTCGCGCTGTGCGTCGCGCAGCTGCGCATTCAGCTTCTCGGTCTGCTCTTCGGCGCGCCGCTGCTCGACGTATCGGGCTTGCAGCAGCCTGGCGAATGAATGCCACGGCTGCGCCTGCGGCGAGTTGTTGCGAAGCACCTGGTCGAGCAGGCCTTGCGCGCGCAGCAGATCGCCGGGGCTGCGGGTGTGGCCCAGGGCGAGTGCCAGGTCCATGGCGGCCTGGGGCGAGGCGGAGCCGTCTCCGAGCCGCGCGACTTCCTGGGAGAGGTCGCCGGGGCTCAACTGCAGCAGGCGCTCCTGATAGCCCAGCAGGTGGCGCGCGGCCACGTCGACCGGCTCCAGCTGCGGCACGTACACCGTGACCGCGGGCGGCGGTGGAGGCGGCGGCGGGGCCGGCACCACCGGAGCCGGTGCCGGCTGCGGCATGAGAGGCGCACACGCCAGACCCATGCCGGCCGCCAACAGGCAGGCGGCCGCACAACGGCTGCGGCGCCTCCAGGCAGGTGAGGGGTGGGCGTCAGTCAGCGGCATGTGGAAGTTCGATACGGAAATGGGCGCCTGGGCCGTCGGGCAGCAACTCGACCCGGCCGCCGTGCGCTTCGATGTATTCGCGCACGATCGACAGGCCGATGCCGGTGCCGCGCAGCGCCCCTTCGGGCTGGCGTTCGCCACGATAGAAGGGCTCGAAGACTCGCGCGCGGTCGCCTTCGGCCACGCCCGGGCCCTGGTCGCTGATGTCGATGCAGGCCAGCCCCTGCTGCCGGCTGAGTGCGAACCGGATGCTACCGCCCGGCGGACTGAACCGTATGGCGTTCGACAATAAGTTACCGAGTGCAGCGCTCATCTTCTCGGGGTCCACGTCGGCCGCGAGCGGGCCGCCTTCGATGAGCACCTGCAGTTGCCGCGCCTGCCATTGCAGCTGCTGCGCGTCGGCGAGGCTGCGCAGCAGGCCTGCCAGCTCGGTCTTGCGCCGGCTCAGCTGGCGTGCCTCGAAGGCCGCGGCGTTGAAGCGCAGCAGGTTCTCGATCTGGGCCTGCAACGACAGCGCGTTGTGATGCAGGATGCGCACGATCTCGCGCTGGTCGGCGCTCATCTCGCCGGCCACGCCGTCCTCGAGCAGCGCCACCCCTTCGCGCAGGGCCGCCAGCGGCGTCTTCAGCTCGTGCGACACGTGGCGCAGGAAGCGCGCCTTGTCTTCGTCGAGCTCCTTCAGGCGCAGGCGCAGCCATTCGAGGCGCTGACCCAGCGAGCGCAGGTCGGCCGGCCCGCGGATGCCCACCGGCTGGTCGAGCCGGTTTTCGCCCAGGCCCACGATGGCCTGCTCGAGCCGCTTGAGCGGCCGCGTGAGCCACAGGCCGAAGCCCAGCGCCAGCACGATGGCCAGCACGATGGCGCCCAGCACCTGGCGGCCGAGCGCCTCGCGCCCGGCTTCGAGCTCGTCCTGCAGCAGCCGGTTGCGTTCCTCGTTGCCCTTGCGCACCTGCTGGGCGATGTCGGCATTGACGAGGTCGAGCTCGCGGAATTCGGTGGCCAGCGCCAGTTCGCGCTGCCGCACCGTGGGCTTCGGCCCTTCGAGCTGCTCGGTGATGAGTGCCAGCCGGCTGCGCCACCGGTCGGCCAGTGCACGCGGCAGTTGCTGCGCCAGCAGCTCGTCGAGCACGCGGGTCGCATCGGCGGTGGCTTCCTCGAAGCGGCTCAGCAGCGCCGGGTCGTCGAGCACCATGTACTGCCTGGCGGCACGTTCCATCGCCACGCTGCGCTCGGCCAGCTGTTGCGTCGCCGCGGTGAGCTGCACGGCCCGATCGGCCGCGGCGCGGCTCTGGCCCAGCAGCCGCTCGAGCGTGAACAGGCCGCCGAGCGACGCGGCGGCCAGCAGGCCGGCAATGAGCAGAAACGCCACCAGCAGCAATTGCCGGAACGAGGCGCGCGAGATGGTGAACATGCGGCGCGAACTGTAGCGGGTTGGTTGACCGTGGGCGCCGGCGCCGGCACACTGCGGCCTTCTTCAATGTCCCATCCGGAAAGGAGACAGCCATGGAACGACTCGCGACTGATCTCTGCGCCTCCGGAACGGCACGCTCGGCCATCGCGCGCTGAGCCTCTTTCCCGCGGACTGCCGGGTCCGCGCCTGCTGCCGAGAGTTCCGTTCCGTTCATCCCGCCGTTGCCGCGCAGTCTCATGCGCGGCCGGCTCTGTCTTTCCCTTGCGGATGGAACCTCGCCATGCAGGACCTCGATTTCGAGCGCCTGCGCCGCATCGGCCTTTCCTCGGCCGTGGCGCAAGCCCTGTTCAACCTTGCCTCTGAAGCAGAAAACGAAAACGCCCGCGCGATGCGGGTGGTCGAAGTGCACCGCGAAACGGTGCAGTTGCACGACGGCGAACGGCAGCATGCCGCGCGCCTGCTGCCCCGGCTGTACCGGGCGCTGGCCGACGAGGGCGACGCCATCGCCACGGGCGACTGGGTGCTCGCCGAACCCGACGCCCATGGCGGCCTGTGGGTGGCCGAACGTTTGCCGCCGCTCGCCTCTCTGGCGCGGCGCGACGGCGATGGCCGGCGCCATGCGGTGGTGAGCAACGTCGACACCGCGCTGCTCGTCATGGGGCTCGACGGCGACTTCAACCCGCGGCGGCTCGAGCGCTTCCTGGCCATCGTCTCGGGCGGCGGCGTGTGGCCGGTGGTCGTGCTGAGCAAGGCCGACCTGTGCTCTGACGTCGGGGCGGCCGTGGCGTCGCTGCGCGAGCGCCTGCCCGGCGACGTGCCGGTGCATGCGCTCGACGCGCAGTCGCCGTCGGCTGCGCAGGCGCTCGAGCCCTACCTCGGGGTCGGGCAGACCGTCGTGCTGCTGGGGTCGAGCGGGGCCGGAAAGTCCACGCTCACCAACACCCTGCTCGGCGAAGCGACGCAGGACACCGGCGCGGTGCGCGCCGGCGACCAGCGCGGCCGCCACACCACCACCGCGCGTTCGCTGCACCTGCTGCCCGGCGGGGCCTGCGTGATCGACACGCCGGGGGTGCGCACGTTGCGGCCCGATGGCGACGAGCAGGTGCTCGACGCGGCGTTTGCCGACATCGCCTCGCTCTCTGCGCATTGCCGCTTCCGCGACTGCAGCCACCAGGGCGAGCCGGGCTGCGCGGTGCGCGCGGCGGTGCCGGCCGACCGGCTGCACAACTTCCACAAGCTGCAGCGCGAGCTGCGCCGCGACACGATGACGGCGCTGGAGCGCAGGCAGGAGGTCAGCCTGTGGAAGGCACGCGGGCGTGCCGCCCGCGTGCACATGAAGGCCAAGCGTGGGGCGTGAGCGCTATGCTCGTGGCCCCCATGGCCGACACGCCCCTCGAACACCCCACGCTCAGCCTGCGGCGCTATGGCGCTTCACCGGGCAGCCATGCGCACCCGCACTACCAGGTGCTGTGGGGCTGGGACGGTGCACTCGAGCTCGACGTCGAAGGCCGGGGGGCGCGGATGACGGCGGGGCTGGTGGCCGTCATCGCGCCGGGCGCCCGGCACGACTTCTGGGCGGCACGGCATGAGCGGGCCCCGGCTCGGTGCTTCGTGCTCGACACCCCCGAGTCGGCGCTGGAGCCGCTGGCCGGGCGTGTGTGGTCCACCGACCCCGGGCTTGCCCACCTGCTGCGCTACTTCGACAGCCGCGGCGCAGAGCCGCTGCCTCCTGCGGCCATCGAGTTGCTGAGCGCCTCGCTGTGGGCCGGGCGCGAGGCCGCACGCGCGCTGCCGAGGGCCGGGCGTCCCATCGACTGGCTCGGGCTGCAGGCCTGGGTCGATGCGCATCTCGATGCACCGCTCGACGTGGCCGCGCTGGCCGCCCAGGTGCACCTGAGCCCCTCGCAGTTCGCCGCACGGTGCGTGGCCGAACGGGGGCTGCCGCCGCTGGCCTGGCTGCGTGCGCGGCGGCTCGTGGCCGCGCGCCGCCTGCGCGAGCGGGGCGTGCCGGTGGCCGAGGCGGCGGCGCGTTGCGGTTATCGGTCGCCGTCGGCGCTCACGGCTGCCATGCGCCGCGCCGGCATCGCCCCTTGAACCGTGGTGGCGCGACGACCGGCCGGCGTCGCGCGACGAGACGCTGGCGCGTTTGCCCTTAGGCTCTCGCGCCATCATGTCCGCCACTGCACTGCATCCCAACCTGCTGGCCCTGGGCGCCATCGCGCTGTGGGCTCTACTGGCCTCGCTCGGCGTTGCGCTGTCGCATGTGCCGCCTTTCCTGCTCACCGGCCTGGCCTTGGTGGCGGGCAGCCTGCCGGCCTGGCCTCGCTGGCGCGCCTGGCGGGTGAGCGGCAAGGCCTTGGCCCTGGGCGTCTATGGTCTGTTCGGCTTTCACTTCCTGCTGTTCGTCGCCCTGCGCATGGCGCCGCCGGTGGAGGCCAACCTGGTCAACTACCTGTGGCCGCTGTTCATCGTGGTGCTGGCGCCGCTGTTCCTGCCCAGCGTGAGGCTGCGCGCCGTGCACGTGGGGGCCGCGGTGGTGGGCTTCGCCGGCGCGGCGCTTGCCATCGTGGGCGGCCGCGGGCTCACCGCAGGCTTTGCCTGGGGCTACCTGCCCGCGCTGGGGTCCGCGTTCATCTGGGGCAGTTATTCGCTGATGTCGCGCCGGCTGGTCGAGCGCGGCGAGGCGTTCCCCACGGCGGCGATCGGCCTGTTCGGCATCGTGTCGGGCTTGCTCGCCCTGGGCTGCCACGTGCTGCTGGAGCCGGCCGCCGGTTTGAGCGGGCGCGACCTCGGCCTCATCGCGCTGATGGGCCTGGGCCCCCTGGGGGCGGCGTTCTTCCTTTGGGACGCGGCCCTCAAGCGCGGCGACCCCCGCACGATCGGGGTGCTGAGCTACCTGACGCCGCTGCTGTCGACCGCGTTGCTGATGGGGGTGACGCAGCGTCCGTTCACGCTGCACATCGGGGCGGCGGCCCTGCTGATCGTCGGCGCGGCGCTGGTGGCGGTGAAGACCAAGGCATAGTGGCGGGTCTTCAGCATCCGGAAAGTGGGCACCATGAAGCGACGAGACTTTGCGAGCGGGGTGGCGGTACTGGGCCTGGGCGGCTGGTCCTGGGCGGCTCATGCGCTGTCGTTGAGCGATGCCGACGCGGTGTCGGGCCTGCGTGCGGCGCTGGAGCGCGGTGCCGGCTCGGCGGTGAGCCTGCTGGGCCGCACCGACGGCTTCCTCGGCAACCCGCAGGTGCGCATTCCCCTGCCCGAGTGGCTGGAGAAGTCGGCCGGGCTGCTGCGGGCGGCGGGGCAGGGCCATCGCGTGGATGAGCTCGAAACCGCGATGAACCGTGCGGCGGAGGCGGCCGTGCCGGAGGCCAAGACCTTGCTGGTCAACGCCGTGCGGAAGATGAGCGTGAGCGATGCGAAGGGCATCCTGACCGGCGGGGACACCTCGGTGACGCAATTCTTTGCCGACAAGACGCGGGAGCCGCTGGGCGTGAGGTTCCTGCCCATCGTGACCCGGGCCACCGAGAAGGTGTCGCTGGCCAGCAAGTACAACCGCGTGGCCGGCAAGGCGGCCCTGTTCGGTCTGGTGAAGGCCGAGCACGCGAACATCGAGCAGTACGTCACCGGCAAGGCGCTCGACGGCCTGTACCTGATGATCGGCGAGGAAGAGAAGAAGATCCGCCAGGACCCGGTGGGCACCGGCAGCGCGATCCTGAGAAGGGTGTTCGGGGCCTTGAAGTAGCCCCGCCACCGCAGCCGGGCGGGGCGGTGCGAGGCGGGGTCGTCAGGCGCCCTTCGACAGTTCGAACACCAGCGCCGAGGGCAGCGAGCTCATGATGGCGTCGCGGCCCACCCGGGCGAAGCCGGTGCCGCTGAAGCCCGAGATCTCGAAGCTGGCGCCTTCTTCGACGATCTCGATGAAGACGAAGTCCGCGACCTCGGCGCGGATGTCCTCGGCCAGCTGATCGAAGCGTTCGCCGCGCAGCACCGCTTCCACGATGATGGCGTGCGGCAGGCCTTCGCGGCAGAAGTCCACCGCCTCGTCGACCGAGTTCACGAAGTCGAGCACGAGGCCCATGCTTCGGATCGCCTCGCGGATCTGGATGCGCACATCGCGCCGCGAGGCCACCACCAGCACGTGGCTGCCGGCCATGGGGCGCGAGTTGAAGGTGCTGGAGAAGCCGCTGTCGAGCTCGACAGCGCTGACGCCCGGCAGCTCTTCGTTGACCACCGTCCGTGGGAATTCGAGCGTCAGCGCCACCTGGGCGGCTTCGGTCTTGCGCGAGAGGTCCAGCCCCATGGTTCGGGCCGTCTGCTCCAGCAGGTGCCAGGTCAGCGAGTCGAGGCCGGGGGTCTCGGCTTCGCGGGGCAGCCCGTCGGCCAGGTCGACCTGCTGATGCGCGAAGCGGCACGCGATGCGCCCGTGCTGCGGCCAGGGCTTCAGGTCGAGCCGGATCTCGATGTTCGACTGCGCGGATTCGAGCACCCAGTCGAGCAGGGTGTTGAGCAGGCTGAACAGCAGCGACGGGTCGACGATCACCTCGACCGGCCGCATCACCTGCTTGACCTGGATGCCGCGTGCCTGGGTCTCGCGAGAGCGGTGGGTCAGGACGCTCTGCAGCGTCTGGGTGAGGTGCAGGCGCTCCTGTGCCTGCGAGATGCGCCCGGAGGCAAAACGCGACAGCTGCTGGCTCACCATGCCGGCGTGGCGGGCGCTCTCGATCTCGTTGCGCAGCGCACGCAGTCCCTGGCGGTCGATGCGGCCGGTGGTGGTGAGCTCGGTCACGCGTTCCAGCGCGGCGGTCAGCGGCCCGGCGATCTCGCGCCCGATCTGCGTGATGAGCCCACACCACGGCGCCGGGTCGGGGGCGGGGACCGCGAGTGCGGCAGCGCCGTCGCCACTGCGCTTGGAGGAGGTGAGATCAGACATGTCCATGGGGCCTCCCGACGTGCTTTCGGGTCATGACGCAGGGAGCAGCGAGCCGCGTCGTTTGCTGAGAAGGGTTACATGTCAGTGTTGGGGCAAGGTAGGGGGGTGTCCACCCCGCGAATGGGTGCTGAGCCCCGGACGGCGCGGGCTTCCCCACCGCTCGCGGGAAGGGTTGCCCCGGGGTCAGAGCGCGCCGCTGCTGCGCAGGTCGGCGATGCGGGCGGCGTCCCAGCCCAGCCAGTCGCGCAGCACCTCGTCGGTGTGCTGGCCCAGCAGCGGCGGAGCGCAACGCGTGCGCGGCGGCGTGGCCGACAGCTTGAGCGGGCTGGCTACCAGCCGCAGCGTGTCGGTGAGCGGGTGAGCGATCGCTTCGACCATGTGCCGGGCGTTCACTTGCGGGTCGGCGAACACGTCGTCGAGCCCGTTGATGGGGCCGCACGGCACCTTGGCCGCCTCCAGCGACGAAAGCCAGTGCGCCCGCGTGCGGGTCTTCAGGAGTGTCGCCAGCACCGGCACCAGCACCGCGCGGTGGCGGACGCGGTCGGCGTTTTTCGCGAAGCGCGGATCCTCTGCCAGCTCGGGGCGGCCGGCCACCGCGCAGAACTTGGCGAACTGGCTGTCGTTGCCCACCGCCAGGATCAGATGCCCGTCGGCCACCTCGAACACCTGGTAGGGCACGATGTTCTGGTGCGCATTGCCGGCGCGGCCGGGCACCTGGCCGCTGACCAGGTAGTTGGCGCCCAGGTTGGCCAGCATCGCGACCTGCGTGTCGAGCAGCGCCATGTCGATGTGCTGGCCGGTGCCCGTGCGCCAGCCACGGGCGTCGCGATGGCGCAGCGCGGCCAGGATGGCCACCGTGGCGTACAGCCCGGTGAACAGGTCGGCCACTGCGACGCCCACCTTCTGCGGGCCCCCCCCGGGCTGGTCGTCGGCGATCTCGGCGCGGGACGGTCCGGTCACGCTCATCAGGCCGCCAATGCCCTGCACCGCGTAGTCGTAGCCGGCCCGATGCGCGTAGGGCCCCGTCTGGCCATAGCCGGTGATCGAGCAGTAGACCAGCTGCGGATTCACGGCGTGCAGGCTGGCAGGGTCGAGCCCGTAGCGCGCCATGTCGCCGACCTTGTAGTTCTCGACGAACACGTCGGCCTGCTTCGCGAGTTCGCGGATCAGCGCCTGCCCGGCCGGCTGGCTGATGTCGACGGTGATCGAACGCTTGTTGCGGTTGGCGCCCAGGTAGTAGGCCGACTCGCCCGTCGGCTGGTCGTCGCGGTCGTGCAGGAAGGGCGGACCCCAGCCGCGCGTGTCGTCGCCGCTGCCCGGGCGCTCGACCTTCACGACGTCTGCACCCAGGTCGCCCAGCACCTGGGTGCACCAGGGGCCGGCCAGCACGCGAGAGAGGTCCAGGACCCGCACCCCTTCGAGGGCTTGCGGGGACAGCGCAGGGAGGGCGGCTTCGTTCATCGGCGGTGATTGTGGGCCCGCCGGGATAATGCCCGCATGTTGTCTTCGACCTGCCGGCGCCCGCTGCTGCTTGCGCTGACCGCCGCGCTGGCGGCATGCTCGCCGGCGCTGAACTGGCGCGAAGTGCGGCCCGAGTCCACCGCGCTGGTGGTGATGTTCCCTTGCAAGCCCAGCCGCCAGACGCGCGAGCTTCCACTCGCCGGGGCCAGGGTGCGCATGGAATTGCTGGCTTGCGAAGCCGGTGGGGCCACCTGGGCGCTCAGCCATGCACAGCTGGGCGACCCGGCGCGTGTCGGGGCCTCATTGGCCGCACTCAACGAGTCGCTGGCGGCCAACCTGGGCATGGACGCAGCACCCGACGGCGTGGCGTGGTCGGTGCCCGGGATGACGCCTCAGCCGCGGGCGCGGCGCCTCCAGCTGCGCGGGCAGCGGGCCGACGGCGTCCAGGTGCGGGTCGAAGCCGGCGTCTTTTCCCATGGGACCCAGGTCTTCCAGGTGGTGGTGATGCAGCCGGCTCAGGATTCGGCGGCGGACGCCGAAATGCTGCAGGCGTTTTTCGGGAGCCTCAAGGTGCGGGTTTGAGCGCTGCGCAGGGTGGGGATGGATCCGGCTGAACGGTGCGCCAGCATTTCGCGTCGGCCTGGAGGCCGGCTTTTGCGTTGGTTGCAGCATGCTGTCTCTTCTCTTACTTGTGGTTCTTGTGGTACAGACCACGCCCCGCGACGGCGGTGCCCGCTAATAATTGAAGTCCATGGCTGGCATCCTCATCATCGCCCACACGCCGCTCGCCTCGGCCCTGCAGGTCGCAGCGCGGCACGCCTTTCCGGAGGCAGCGGCGCAGGTCGAGGCGCTGGACGTGCTGCCCAACGTGCCGCTGAGTGAAACCGAGGCGCAGGCGCGGCTGCTGCTGCAGCGGGTGCTCGACCACTCGCGCGGCGCCGGCGGCGCACTGCGGCCCGAGGCCCTGATCCTCACCGACGTGTTCGGGGCCACGCCGTCCAACCTGGCGCAGCGCCTGGCCGACGGCTCCAGCGTGAAGGTCATCACGGGTGCCAACGTGCCGATGTTGTGGCGCACCCTCAACTACGCGCACGAGCCGCTGGACATGCTGGTGGCGCGTGCGCTGGCCGGCGGTTCGCAGGGCGTGATGCAGATCGCGACGTCCCGGCCGCAGAACCAGGCCTACAAACCCGGAAATGATCAAGACCACCATCACCATCAGCAATAAGCTGGGCCTGCACGCGCGGGCTTCGGCCAAGCTCACCAAGCTGGCCGGAGGCTACCCCTGCGAAGTGTTCATGAGCCGCAACGGCCGGCGGGTCAACGCCAAGAGCATCATGGGGGTGATGATGCTGGCCGCGGGCATCGGCACCGAGGTCGAGATCGAGACGGACGGTGATCGCGAGCAGGAGTGCATGGACGCCCTGCGCGCGCTGATCGACGACAAGTTCGGCGAGGGCGAGTAGCCCACGCCCGCCCGCGCGGTCCGGGCGCTTCAGGCGCCCAGGAAGTGTTTGCGGTACTTCGACGGCAGATCCTGGATGCGCATCAGCATCGGCAGGTCGGCCGTGTTGAAGTCGGGATCCCAGGCCGGCGGGCCCAGTACCTTGGCGCCGCAGCGCAGGTAGCCACGGATCAGCGCCGGAGGCTCCACCGCCAGGTCGCTCTGCAGCTCTTCCACCGGCAACGGCAGGCGCGGGCGCACCTGGTGTTCGATCGGTGCGAGATGCGTCTGGCGCAGCTGCTCCCACAGGCTCGCCGCCACGTGACCGCCGTCGCGCATGCTCACGCTCGCGCAGCCGACCATCGTGTCGAGTTCATTGCGCACCATGAATTCGGCCAGAGCGCCCCACAGCGCCAGGATGGCGCCGCCCGAACGGTGTTCCGGATGCACGCAGGAGCGGCCCAGCTCCACCATCTTCGGCCGCAGCGAGCGCAGGCGGGTGAGGTCGAACTCGGTTTCGCTGTACAGGCCGCCGACGCGCCTGGCTGCGGCGGGGGTGAGCACTCGGTAGGTGCCGATGACCATGCCGGGCTCGCCGCCCTGGCCTGCCGCGCGCACCAGCAGGTGCTCGCAGTAGGGGTCGAACACGTCGATGTCGTAGCCGGCGGGGGCACCGGCGGGAGGCGACAGGCGCGCGCCCATCTCCTCGGCAAACACCAGGTACCTCAGACGCTGCGCTTCACGAACTTCGCTTTCATCGCGAGCCCAAGTGACCTCCAGTCGAACGCGCTCACGCGCAGCGGGTTCTTGCGGCGAGCTTTCGTGAAGTGACCTCCGTGGCGCACGGAGCTCAAGGCCCGACAGGTCTTGCAGCGGCAGCGTCGGCAGGGGCAACTCCCTCATCGCGTACTCCTTTTCAAGGTGCCGCAATGCTCGGGAGCGGGCATGACGCAGCCGTGAAATGCGCGTGACCGGGCCATGACAGTCGCGCGGACGTCACACGGGCCGTGACGCGAAACGCGTGAGAACCCGGAGTGCAGAAGGAAAAGCAGCGCTGCTAGCATGCGTCGCATGAGCTTCCAGGTCTTCGGCCTGCCCGTGTCGCGCGGGGTTGCCATCGGCCGTGCCGTGCTGGTGGCCTCCAGCCGCGTCGACGTGGCGCACTACTTCATCGAACCCTCGCGCATCGAGGGCGAAATCGAACGCCTGCGTGTTGCGCGCGACGCTGTCGTCAGCGAACTCGAGGTGCTCAAGCGGGACCTCCCGGCAGACGCGCCGAGCGAGCTGCCGGCGCTGCTCGACGTGCACCTGATGCTGCTGCACGACGAGGCCCTCACCGGAGCCACTCGCCAGTGGGTCGTCGAGCGGCATTACAACGCCGAGTGGGCCTTGTCGGCCCAGCTCGAAGTGCTGGCGCGCCAGTTCGACGAGATGGAGGACGAATACCTGCGGGAGCGCAAGGCCGACCTCGAGCAGGTGGTCGAGCGCCTGCTGCGTGCGCTCGACCGCAGCGGTGCCCCGGCCTTTGCACCGGCGCCCGGGGTCAGCGAGCGCGATTTCGGCGGAGAAGACCCGCTGGTGCTGGTGGCCAACGACATCGCCCCGGCAGACATGCTGCAGTTCAAGAAAAGCGTGTTCACCGGCTTCATCACCGACGTGGGCGGGCGCACGTCGCATACGGCCATCGTCGCTCGCAGCCTCGACATTCCGGCGGTCGTGGGCGCACGGGAGGCCAGCCGCATCATCCGGCAGGACGACTGGCTCATCATCGATGGCGATGCCGGAATCGTGATCGTCGATCCTTCGCCCATCGTGCTGGAGGAGTACCGCTTTCGGCAGCGTCAGAGCGAGCTGGAGCGCGAAAGGCTCTCCCGCCTGCGTCACAAGGCGGCCGTCACCCTGGACGGCGAGCCGGTCGAACTGCTGGCCAACATCGAGATGCCTGGGGATGCCGCTGCAGCGCTCGCGGCCGGCGCGGTGGGCGTCGGTCTGTTCCGCAGCGAGTTCCTGTTCATGAACCGCGAGGGCGAGCTGCCGGGCGAAGATGAGCAGTACGAGGCGTACCGCGCTGCGGTCGAGGCGATGCAGGGCCTGCCGGTCACCATCCGCACGGTGGATATCGGCTCGGACAAGCCGCTGGACCGCATGTCGGCGAACGAACTGCGCCACGAGCATGCGCTCAACCCGGCGCTCGGCCTGCGGGCGATCCGCTGGAGCTTGTCGGAGCCCAGCATGTTCCGCCAGCAGCTGCGCGCCATCCTGCGGGCCAGTGCGCATGGGAAGGTTCAGCTGCTCGTTCCCATGCTGGCCCACGTCAGCGAGATCCGGCTCACCTTCGAGGCCATTGCCCGCGCGCAGCAGCAATTGAACGAGGCTGCGCGACCCTATGGCCAGGTACGCGTCGGCGCCATGATCGAAGTGCCGGCAGCGGCTCTGATGCTCCCGACCTTTCTGAAGCACTTCGATTTCGTGTCGATCGGCACCAACGATCTCATCCAATACACGCTGGCCATCGACCGTGCGGACGAGGCGGTGGCGCATCTTTACGACCCGTGGCATCCGGCCGTGCTGCAGCTGGTGGCGCAAACGATCCGCATGGCCCGTGCCGCCGGCAAAGGCGTGAGCGTCTGCGGCGAGATGGCGGGCGATCCCGCCTTCACCGAGCTCCTGCTCGGCCTCGGCTTGCGCAGCTTCTCGATGCACCCATCCCAGATCAGCGCGATCAAGCAGCGAGTACTCAGGGCAGACGCACGGCGCCTGGCGCTTCATATCGATGAGGTGCTGTCGAGCGAGGACCCCGAGGCGGCATATCGGCAAATGCTGACGGCGGCCGCTGCGCGCGAGGCGCTGGAAACGACCTGAATTGCCGCTAGAAATAATTTCAGGGCGGGTCTTGCGTGGCGAAAAAAATCCGTGCTACAGTCGCTGTCTTCGCTGATCGCAACGCAGCGCCGCCAAGCGGCAAAGCAAAGCAGGCAGCGAAAGAAAAAAGAAGTTGAGTGCTTGACAGGGTTAACGAAAACAAGTCATAATCTCGCTTCTCTGCTGACAACAACAAACGAAGTCAGCGACGCGCCGAAGGGTGTGGTTCTTTA
>CAMLNA010000122.1 GCA_946481025.1 uncultured Rivibacter sp. | reverse complement strand
GGCCCTCACGCCGTGCTCAAGTGGCTGGGACGCGACGACGAGGGCTGGCGCGAGATCCCTGCCACGCCCGCCTTCATCAGCAACGACGACACGAGCCTCGTCGCGATGGCCTGCCGGCACCGCGGCCTGGTGCTGCTGTCGGAATGGGGCTTGAAGGACTACCTGGACCGGGGCGAGCTGACCGAAGTCACGCTCGACCAGCCCGTGTCGCTGAGCCGCGCCGGCGAGATGGGGATCTACCTGCTGTACCTGCAGACGCGCTACCGGGTTCCGAAGGTCCGTGTGGCGGTGGAATTCCTGGTCAAGCGGCTGCAGACAGGTTGACCGCACGGCTCCCGGCGGCCCGGGCTTCGCCAGACAGCTGACGTTGTCCAGCAAGGCCGGTGCATCGGTCCGAGGACAATCCCACCGAGAAGGAAGCCCGTGACACAACCATTCAAATGCATGGTCTTCCTCGGCGGAGCCATCACTTAGGATGCCGCGGCTTGCCGGCGCGACCGTGCTGTCGCGCGAAAACATGAATCAACCGGTGTGAGGGATTGAAATGAGGGAAGCCTTGAAGCGCGCTCTGCTCGCGTGCCTGCTCGTCAGCATGGCCGCCTGCGGTGGCGGCGGGAGCAGCGGAGGAGGTGGCGGCGGCTTCTCGTTGTCGTTCGATCGAAGCAATGTGAGCATGAGCTTCGACGTCGACGACACCCCGGCGGTGGCGGTCGTCAACGTCGCTGCCAGCGGCACCACGACCGACGATGTCTACGTCGGCGCCACCACGCCGAACGACCAGCCCGATCCCAACATCGACCACGTCGACGTCCAGATCGGCACCACGTCGGCCCGCGCCGTCATCTACCCGGCAGAAGATCTGGCGCCGGGCACCTACACCGGCACCGTCGTCCTGATGGCCTGCAAGGACAGCGCCTGCACCCGCCACCACACCGGCTCGCCGCAGAACGTGAGCTACACGATCACGGTGCGCCAGAACTTCCGTGTCACACCCCGGCCGCTCAGCCTGCAAGGCGATGGCGGTGTCGGGGCGGCGCAGCAGGTCAGCGTAACGCTGCCACCCGGCGTGACCACCTACACGGTGAGCGCTGCCGACGGCTGGGCCACCATCGACCAGCAAAGCGCGACCGGCTTCCGTCTCACCGCAGCACCTCGCGCCGCCGGGACCTACCAGACGGCCCTGACGCTGCAGTCGGGCGGTTACTCGCGCACGGTTCCGGTCACCTACATTGCCCTGACCCGACAGCTGCGGCTGTCGGCCAGCCGCGTCGACGTCGCGAGCACCAGCGGCGCCACCGCACAGGCCGACATCACCGTCGAGCAGCTCGCCGAAGGCCAGACCGGCATCACGGCCAGCGTGAATGCCAGCTGGCTGAGCGTCAGCAACGTGAGCGCCAGCGGCCTGCGGGTGCAGGCTGCGTCGCTCCCCTCGGGCACCTACACCGCCGAGCTCACCGTCACCTCGGGCACACAGCAGCGCCTGCTGCCGGTGAGCTATGTCGTTGCCGCACCGGCCGGCGGTGATCGCCATCTGTCGACGGCGCAGACCAGCCTCAGCTTCGCGGCCAGCGAAGGCACGGCGGCCACGCCGCAGACGCTGGGCCTGCAGCGCCCCAGCTGGAACCCGGACGTGACCGTCGCCATCAATCCGGCGAACACCGCGTGGCTGAGCACGCGCACCCTGCCGAACGGCGACATCGAGGTGTCGGCCAGCGCCGTCGGCCTGTCGAGCGGAACCCACTCGGCGCAGATCGTGCTGACACCCGCCTACCCTGACGCGCCGCGCGCCATCCCCGTGGCCCTCACCGTGGGCAATGGACTGGCCACGCCGCCCAACCAACGCCTGGTGCTGAACAACGACTCCACCCAGGCGAGCCTGCAGGGCAGCATCCCGGTGCGATCGAACGGCGCGACCAGCGTGCAGTGGACGGCCACCAGTTCGGCCGCGTGGCTGCAGCTGTCGCAGAACCAGGGGCCGCTCGGCCAGGACGTGCAGTTCCAGGTCGATCTGCAGGCGGCCCTGCTGCTGCCCGACTACACCGACCAGCCGGCCACGGTCACCATCAGCGCGCCCGGCTTCACCTCGGTGACCAATACCGTGACACTGCGACGCGAACTGGCGGAGATCTACTACGTCGGCCCGGGCAGCATCACCGCCGGCAAGCCTGCGCAGGTGATCGTGCGTGGCCGCGGCTTCGGCGGCCTGCAGAACCCGGCCAACCGCTTCACCATCGCCGGCGTCACGCCGACAAGCGTCACGCGCCTGAGCGACAGCTCGCTGGCTGTGCAACTGCCGGCTCTCGCCGCGGGCGGCTATGCCATCGGCATGAGCGGCACCGGCTCTGTGGCGGCCACGACGACGCTCCACGTGCTGGCCGAGCAAGCCTACCCATCTGCACTGGTGCCCACCGGCGGCGTGGCGTACTCGACCGTCTACGACCCGGTGTCACGCACCGTGTACTCGGCGAACAGCACGCTCTCGGCCGTCCGCCGCTCGCGCTACCAGGCCGGCAACTGGGTGACCGACAGCCTGGCCCTGCCAGCGCTGCACGACATCGGCCTGAGCCCTGACGGCAAGCAGCTCGTCGCGGTCGAACGCTCGGGCCTGCTGCATCTGATCGACACCGGCACGTTCACCATCTCGCAGACCTACACCATGCCCGGCCCCGCCGCGCAGACCCCCACCGGCAACCGGGGCCTCGCGGTCACGAACGACGGCAAGGTGTGGCTGTCGATCGGCAGCGGCTGGAACAGCCTCTTCACCTTCGACTTGCGCAGCCGCACCTTCGCACAAGTGACGATCCCCAACGTCGACTCGCAGTTCCACGGCGGCCCCTGGTTCGAGGTGTCGCGCAACGGCGAACGGCTGGTGATGGTCTCCAGCGCATCGATCTCGCCGAGGCCGCCCATGCGCTACCTCGACGCATCGGAAGGCATCTTCCGCGTGGTGCCCGGCGACCTGGAATTCTTCTATTGGTCCCTGAACGGCATGGGCGACACCGCCAGCCGGTTCCTCTTCAACGCCTACGCGGTCTACGACGCCAGCTACGCGCGCGTGGGCGGCATCACCATCCCCGACAGCGGCTGGTGGGCCTCTGCCGCAGTGATGGCACCCGACAGCCGCAAGGTGTACGTGTTCGCGATACGCGAAGGCGCCTGGAACGTGCCGTCGTCCACCACGATGCCGCGCATCTACGTGTTCGACAGCGGCATCGCAGCCGGCACGCAGGCGGATCTGCCCCTGCTCGGGAGCTTCGATCTGCCGTCGTATCCGACGTGCCGATTCGATAGCCAGACCTCCGAATGCGTCCGCCCGACGATGACCGCAGCGCCCGATGGCAAGACACTCTTCGTGACCGGCACGGTCGGCATGTCTGTGATCCCCCTCAACGCCACCTACACCGGGCTGTCGAGCCGCGGCGTCGGCGCACAGGCACTGAAGCGCTGGGATACGCGGGCCAACGCGAAGTAAGGGGCAATGGCCCGCGGCCGCCGTCAGGCCCACGGCAGCGACTGGGTGGTCATCGCGCCACGGTCGCTGCCCTTTGGCGGTTCGCAGAACCCTCAGCCAAAGCCGCCCCTGCCCCACACCGGCCCCAGCGCATCCAGCGTGTTCTTCAACACCAGCCCCATCTCCGTGTCCCCCTCCATCACCAGCGCGCGCTCGAAGAACAGCCGGTCCGCGTCGTCTTCGCCGCGCAGCAGGCGCCAGTAGGTCGGCGCGTCTGCCGCGATGCGCAGGGCCGCCGCGCTGCCCGAAGGCGCCAGTGCGAAGCCGCCCGGCGCCGTATGCAGCTGCAGCCGCAGCGCCAGCCCGAGGTCGGTGACCGCCACCTCCACCGTGCGCTGCGCCAGGGCCGCGTGCGCGTCGGCCGGCAGCCGCGGCAGCAGCCACCGGTTCAGGGCCAGGGCCAGCAGCCGGGCCGGCGGCTGCATCGGCAGGCGGCTCAGCACCGGGCGCACGCGCAGGGCGAGGCCTTGCAGCACGGCGGCGTCGATCATGATGCGCGGCTCCAGTCGAGGCCGGCGCGCGCACGAGCAAAGCCGTCGGCCAGGCCGCCGGGCAGGCTCATCGCATCGAGCGTCACCAGCGCGGCGTCGGCGCTGGCGCCGTGGTTCATCACGCGGTCGAAGGTGCGCAGCACCTCGGCGAAGCGCACCGACGACGGCGACAGCCGCAGGCGCGTCACGCCGGCCGCGAGCAATGCCTCGCGCTCCGCGACCAGGCATTGCACGGCGGCCGACTGCGTCTGGATGCCGTTGAGCACGAGAAACGGCTGCTCGTCGGTGGTGGACAGCAGCAGGCCGTCGGCGTCGTCGCGGCAGCGAAAGCCGCATTGGTCTTTCGACAGCCGGTGGTGGCGCGCGGTGAAGCAGCGCGCCGAAAACGCCAGCGGCAGGCGGCCCCACGCAAACACCTCGGTGGGCAGCACCGGCCGCGGCGCGTTGATGCGGCCGATGCCGTGCACCGGCAGCTCCACCGGGGCCACCCAGCGCATGGCGCCGGCGATGGCGTGCTCCATGAGCGCGGCGCGGCTGTAGACGTTGACGTGCGGCCCGAGCACGAATTTCGCGCCGGCCTCCACCAGCACGCCGAGCGCGGAAGCATCGCCCGCTTCGACGGTGAAATCACCCTGCCCGACGATGCGCCGCAGCAGCCGCAGGTCGGCCTCCGACTCGATGAGCGCCTGCGTGGCCAGCACCGCCTCCTTGCCCGCGGCCGCGAGGTCGCGCGCCAGCGCGAGCCAGTCGGCCAGCTGCATCTCGTGCCGGCGCGAGCACACCGCCTCGCCCAGCACCACGGTGTCGGCCGGCGACTCGGCCACCTCGGCATAGAAGTGCAGCAGCGTCTCGCGCGGCCAGTAATAGAGCACCGGCCCGACGGTGAGGGCCATGCGTTGCAGGACAGTCATGGATGTTCGGCCTGTATTGCAAGGTAGGGGCCGCGGATCCGGCTTTGCCGGGCCGGTGGCGCCGCCCCCTTGAGGGGGAGCGGCGCAGCCGCTACAGGGTTGGTTGTCATCTCCAGGGGCGGTCGTAGGCGCCCAGCGTGTGCTGCTGCCCTTCGGCAAGGTGGCCCAGCGTGGCGGTCCACTCGGGCAGCACGCGGTAGCGGTCCGGCGCGGCGGCGGCCGAGTCGATCGCCGCGCGCCACGCGCGGGTGACCTGCTGCACGTACGCCGGGCTGCGCTGGCGGCCTTCGATCTTGATGGCGCGCACGCCCATGCGCACGAGCTCCGGCAGGATGGCCAGGGTGTTGAGGCTGGTGGGTTCTTCGAGCGCATAGTCGCGCCGGCCGTTCACGTTGAAGCGGCCCTTGCACAGCGTGGGATAGCCGCGCGGCTCGCTTTCGGCGTAGCGGTCGATCAGCAGGCCATTGAGCCGCGCCTCCACGCCGTCTCGCGTGTCGTGCCAGCGCACGGCCGAAGGCGGCGAGCACACGCCCGCGTTGTTGGGCGACTGGCCGGTGGCGTACGACGACAGCGCGCAGCGCCCCTCCACCATCACGCACAGGCTGCCGAAGCCGAACACCTCGATCTCCACGTCGGTGTTGCGCAGCACGTGGCCCACCTGCGACAGCGTGAGCACCCTGGGCAGCACCGCACGTTCCACCCCGTAGCGTCGCCGGTAGAAGGCAATGGCTTCGTGGCTGGTGGCCGACGCCTGCACCGACAGGTGCAGGCGCAGCGAGGGGTGCTCGCGGCGTGCATGGGCCATCACCGCGGTGTCGGCACAGATCAGCGCGTCGGCGCCCAGCGCGACGGCCGCGTCCACCGCGGCATACCAGGTGCCTTCGTCGCCGGCGCGCGCATAGGTGTTCAGGGCCATCAGCACCTTGGCACCGCGCCCGTGGGCATAGGCCACGCCTTCGCGCAGTTGCCGGTCGTCGAAGTTGAGGCCGGCGAAGTTGCGTGCATTGGTGGCGTTCTTCAGGCCCAGGTACACGGCGTCGGCACCGGCATCCACCGCCAGCTGCAGCGCGCGCAGCGAACCGGCCGGGCACACGAGCTCGGGCTTGCCCGTGAGGTTGTGCTTGTCGTTCTGCATGGCCGGCGCACTCTAGGGGCGCATCGGCCATGCGGGATTGCGGAGGGTCAAACAGCGTGGCCGGGCTTCCCGAATACCCTCACCGCAGCGCAGAGAGCGCGGAGAACCGCGGAGGAGTGCAGGTCTTCTCTGCGGTTCTCCGCGTCCTCCGCGTCTGCGCGGTGAACGAATTGAGGTTCCTACCCCGGCCTGCCGTCGAACCGCGGCCGGCCCCACCAGCGGCCATAGCGCAGCGCCCAGCCCCCGCAGCAGGCAGCCCAGGCCAGCGCAGCCACCGCGATCCATCCATCGGCGCCCGCAACGCCCACGCTGCTCACCAGCGCCGCACCGACCCTGGCCACCACCGCAAGCTGCAGCAGCCAGAACAGCCGCCACACCAGGTCGTCGGCCACCAACGCACGCCCGCCGTGGCCGCAGCTCACCCGCGTGACCATGGCGATCAGCGTGGAGCCGAGAAAACCCATCGTGTAGGCGTGCAGCGGCGCGAGACCGAGCGACTGGCTGCCGCCGCTGGCGGCCAGCATCGCGTTCGACACACCGGCCATCAGCAACGCAAGACCCAGCCACACGAACCCCAGGTGCAGCATGGCCAGCAGCCGGACCTTGAGGCTTTGCACCAGCCCCCAGCGCACGGCGAGCGCCAGCAGCGCGGCGCCGGCGGCTGCCTCGATCACCGCCTGCACGGCCAGCGCCGGTGCCGGCAATGGCCACCAGAAGGTCTGTGCCACCGAAAAGACCGCCTGCTCGCCCAGCACCCCGACGAACGCCCACAGCAGCCACATCGGGCGCCAGGCGTCGAGCACCGGCAGCGCCGATGCGGTGAAGAAAGGGATCATGCGGTGCGCCACTGCCAGGTACACCACGCCGACGAAACCCCACAGCGCCACCTGCACCGCGGCGCGCACCACGCCGAAGCTGCCCGTGGCCAGGCCGATCGTGGCGGCCCACAAGGCGGCAGCACCCGCGAGCCCGGCCACCGCGACGATGCGCGCATGCGTCTGGTCGGCCACCGGGCTGGTGCGCAGCAGGTCGCCGAAGCGGCGCAGCATGCCCGTCCACCCGACCGTCACCGCGCACAGGCCCAGCGCTCCGAACATCTGGCCGAAGGTGGGCTCGCGCGCATGCACGCCGAGGCCGAACACGCCCCAGCCGGCCAACATGGCCAGCACGGGCGTCAGCAGCACTTGCGCATCGACCGGCGGCTGGCCGAGCCACTTGGGGCCGGCGGTGAACAGGAACCCGGCAAAGAACAAGGGCACGAAGCCCAGGCTCATGACGAGGCCGTGCGCCAGCGACGGCGCCAGGGCCCACGGCAACACCACGCCCTGGCTGCGGGCCAGCATGGCCAGGGCCCACCACGCCGCGCTGGCCGCGAGCATGAGCGCCGCGGCCGCGAATGCAAGGCGATGGGGGGCCGCGAACAGCCACGAAAGGCGCCAGGTCGCCGGTCGCCGCGCGGGCTGGCCCGGGCGAGGGGTGGCAGCAGCAGCCGGCATGCTGCGGATGGGGATGGTCTTCATGGCCCGCATGCTCGGCGCATGCGGGCGGCACGGCTTTGAGCCGGGTCAAGCAGGCTGCGCGGACGGCGCCGCCAGCAGCTTCTCCATGAGCTCGCGCACGCTGGCGATGCGCTCGCCGAACGGCAGCGCCCCCACGCCGCGGAAGAACAGGCCCTTCTTCACGTCGCCCCGCAGCGCGGCGGCGAGCTGGTGGTCGATGCAGAACTGGCCCCAGGTGGAGAAGCCGTCGCGCAGGCCACACTGGGCCAGGCAGTCGAACGCCTTGGTGCAGCGCGACTTGGCATGCGCCACCGCCTGCAGCTTCGGCTCCAGCTTCAGATAGGCCTTGAGCCAGGGCGTCGGCACCGCACGCGCCGGCAGGCCCGCCACGCTGGTGAATTCGACCAGCTCGTCGTCCTTCGCTTCGGCCAGCACGCGCTTGAACTCGGGGTGCGCATCGCCCTCCTCGGTGACGGCGAAGGGCGTGCCCAGCTGCACGCCGGCCGCGCCCAGCGACTGCACCCGCGCGATGTCTTCATGGCAACGGATGCCACCGGCGGCGATGAGCGGGATCTCGCGCTCGACGCCGGCGCTCTTCAGGAACTCGCGCGACTGCGGAATCACGTTCTCGAAGTCGAAACGGGTGTCCCGCAGGTCCTCGATCTTCGCCGCCCCCAGGTGCCCGCCGGCGAGGCGCGGGTGCTCGATCACGATGGCATCGGGCAGGCGCTTCTTGCGTTCCCACTTGCGCACGATGAGCTGCACGCCGCGTGCGTCCGACAGGATGGGCACGAGCAGCGCCCTCGGGTGCTCGGCGGCCAGGTCGGGCAGGTCCAGCGGCAGGCCCGCGCCCACCACCACCGCGTCGATGCCGTCTTCGAGCGCGCGCTTCACGCTGGCCGCGTATTCGCCCACGGCGCGCATCACGTTCACCGCCAGCAGGCCCAGGCCGCCGGCCACCTGCCGCGCCCGTGCGATCTCTCGCGACAGCGCCTCCAGGTTGGCCGCGTCGATGAGCGCCTTGGCGCTGTCACCGAAGCCGATGCCGCGGGTGCGCTCCATGAGGTCCGGGTGGTGGCGCCGCAGGTCCACCGAGCTGATGGTGCCCACGCCGCCCAGGGCCGCCACGCTGCCGGCCAGCCGGTGCGCCGACACGCCCACGCCCATGCCGCCCTGCACGAGCGGCAGCAGTTCGCGCCCGCCCAGGGTCAGGCTTGCCAGGCCGCTGCCGGCCAGCAGCGGCCGCATCTCGGGGTGGATGGCCATCAGTGCAACACCAGCAGCGGCAGCCGGCTGCGCTGCATCACGGCCTTGGTGTGCGAGCCGAACAGCAGCTCGCCGAACGAGCCCCGCCCATGGGTCACCATCACGATCATGTCGCACTGGTGGGCCTCGGCCGCGTGGACGATGGCCACGTCCACGTTGTGCGCATGCGAGAAGTCGCCCTCGAACGAAACACCGGCGTGCTGCGCATGGCGTTCGAAATCGCGCAGCACCCGCCGGGCATGCTCGGCCGCACGCTCCTCATGCACGGTGATGGCCTCGACGACGGCTCGCGCGCGCATGCCCGGCGACGGAGACGGCCCCACCGGCTCGGCGACGAAGCCGGTGATCGCGGCGCCGAGCTGGCGTGCCAGCTCGATGCTCTTTTGCATCGCGCGGGCCGACAGCTCGCTGCCATCGACCGGAACGAGCAGGCGTTGGTACATCGTGTCTCCTGATGAGGCTTCTTCGACGGGCAGTCTAGGCAGCGGCCGCTGCGGCCACCTTGACCTGCCTCAACGAGTGCCGCCTTGCAGGGCCGTGTCGATCTCGTTGAACACCGGGCCCTCGTCGCTCCACTTGTACGGACCGGTGCCGCTGTGTTCGGCACGGGAGGCCGGCACGAAGCTGCCGCTCCTCACATCGAACACATGCACCTCGCCGTCCTCGATGACGTAGTGCCAGCCGTGCAGCGAAAGCTCGCCGCGTTCGACGCGGCTGCGCACCATCGGGTAGTCCATGAGCCGCTCGAGCTGCAGCACCACGGCACGCTGCTCGGTGCGGCGCAGCACCTCGGGGGCATCAGGACACACGGGCAATGCGGCTTCACGGGCGAGGTCGAGCCAGGCGCCGAGGTTGCGCGCCTCGGGAGAGACGTCTTCGTACAGCGCCTTCATCGCACCGCAATGGCTGTGGCCGCAGACGACGATGTGGCGGACCTTGAGGTTGAGCACCGCGAACTCGATGGCGGCGGCGGTGCCGTGGTGGCCTCCGTCGGAGGTACCGCAGCACGGCGGCACCAGCGCGCCGACGTTGCGCACCATGAACAGCTCGCCCGGCCCGGCCCCTGTCAGCAGGTACGGCACGAGCCGCGAATCGGAGCAGCCGATGAACAGCGTGGTCGGGTGCTGCCCGTCGCTCACCAGGTCGCGGAAGCGCGCGCGGTACTGCGGGAACGCGTCGTCATGGAATCGGCGCAGCCGCTGCAACAGTTCGTCGGGCATGGCGGCTCACTGCACGAGCGGCGAATCGGCAGTTTCGAGCTGCACGCCCTCGACGTGGGCGTCGGCGGCCAGCAACTGAAGGTACTGGCGCAGCATGGTCACCCACGCCCGCTGGCGCAGCGACAGCTGCACGGCCGCGCGCACCTGCTCGAAATCCGGCACCTCGCCCGGCTCCCGCGCCAGCGCCTCCACCACGTGCAGTCCGAAGCGGCTGTGCACGAGGCGCGGCAGCACGCCGATCTCCTGCGTGCCGAACACCTCGCGCGCGAACTCGCTCGCACAGTCTTCACGGGTGAGCCAGCCCAGCTCGCCGCCCTGCCGGCCGCTCGGGCAGTTGGACCATTGCGCCGCGGCTTGGGCAAAGGCACCGTCCTGCGGTGTGGCGCAGCGCAGCGCCAGCAACACGCCTTCGGCCCTGGCGCGCAAGGCGTTCACGTCCACGCCGGGTGTCACCGCGAACAGCACGTGGCGCAGCAGCACCCGCTCGCCATGGGCATGGCTCTGCCGGTTGGCCTCGTAGTGGCGGCGGCAGGCTTCTTCGGAAGGCTCGGGCAGCACGAGCTGGCGTTCGAGCAGCTGCTCGATGGCTTCGCTGGCGGCACCGCTCATGACACCTGCCTGCGGCGCTGGGTCGTCGGGGGACAGCAGGCCGCCGCGCTGGGCGGCCTGGCGCAGCAGTTCGCTGCAGGCGCGCTGGCGCAGGGCTTCGTCGTCGAGCGGCTCGCCTGCGGCGTGCAGCGCAATGCCGTTCACGTGGGCGATGGTGGTGGTCAGCATGTGGCATCCCCTGCGTCAGGTGCGCGCTTCGCGCTGGTGGGCGGGCACGGTGGCGTAAGCGGGCTGCTCGGCGACGGGAGCCTGCGCCCCATGCGGCAGCACCACCGGCAGGCCGCGCTGCGGCGTCAACTGGCCTTGCGGCAGGTTGAGCCGCCGGCTGCGGGCCAGCTGGTAGGGACGCAGCACGTAGGCCAGCGTGCCGAAGCCGCTCCACACGTGCACGAGCCGGGTGAACGGGAACACGAGGAACATCGTCATGCCCAGCACCATGTGCACCTTGAACACCCAGCCCACGCCGGCCATCAGCTCGGCGGCGCCCGGGCGGAAGGTGACGATGCGCTGCGCCCATTCGGCCAGCTGCATCATCATGCCGCCGTCGAGGTGCTGCGCAGACAGCGGGATGGTCGCCAGCCCCAGCGCCAGCTGCAGCCACATGAGCACCAGGATCACGATGTCGCTGGCCTTGGACGTGGCGCGGATGCGGGCGTCGAACAGCCGGCGGTGCAGCAACAGCGACACGCCTGCGAAGCCCAGCAGGCCGGCGATGCCGCCGCTCACCATGGCCAGAAGCTGCTTGTGCCC
The DNA here is from genome assembly GCA_946481025.1 of uncultured Rivibacter sp. The sequence continues at coordinate 1,886 of CAMLNA010000122.1, read as the reverse complement.
CGCGCTGATGAAGGGCTCGTAAAGGACGTGCGGCGTGAGCATGCCCACGCTGTGGCCGAAGAACAGGAACAGCACGCCGGCGTGGAACAGGTTGCTGCCCCAGCGCAGCGAGCCGGTGCGCAGCAACTGCGACGAATCGCTCTTCCAGGTGTACTGGTCGCGGTCGAAGCGCAGCAGGCTGCCGACGAAGAAGACGGTGAGGCAGACGTAGGGGTACAGGCCGAACAAGAAGGTGTTGAGGGTGTTCATGCTGCAGCTCCTCCGATGGCGGATGAGTTCGTTGTCTTGCGCACGATGTGCACCGGCTGCGCAGCGCCCGGGCGCTGGCTGCCCTTGCTGGTGCAGCCGTCGAAGGCCTCGGGTTCGGCCCAGCTCGCATCGAGCGGCTCTTCTTCGGCCACGGCCACCGGCTTCACCGGCTCACCGGCGAGTTCGAGCGTGGCGGCCACCACCGCGGCATACGGGCTGCGCTTCTTGTCGAGCGCCGCATGCAGCGCGTTGAGGATGTGCGCCATCTCGGCCAGGAACTCCTGCGCCACGTCGGCCGGCTGGGTGGAGACGAACTCCAGCACCGCCGGCAGGTAGTCGGGCAGCTCGCCGGGCGCCAGGTGGAGGCCGGCCCGCTCGTAGGTCTGCTGCAGGTCGATCATGGCCGGCCCGCGGTCGCGGGAATCGCCGTGCACATGCTCGAACAGGTGCAGCGACGTGCGCCGGCCGCGGTCGAAGCAGTCGACGTATTCGGCCTGCACGTCGAGAGCGTCGCGCGCCAGCAGGTGGTCGATGAAACGCCGCAGTGCGTCGCTCGCGGCGCCTGAAAGCGCCAGCTCGAAAACGCGGGCTTCCTGCAGCCTGGGCAGCAGTTCGCGCACCTCGTCGTCGGGATAGCGCAGCAGCAGGGCCAGCGAGCGGCAGGCGTTGCGGTGAACGAAGCTTGGATTCATGTGTGTGCCCTGCCTTTCACACCGTGGCCTTGATGGGGATGGTGCGGCGCTTCTTGCCGCCGAAGAGGCTCGTGTCGCCCGCGCCGTCGGAGCAGCCGTTGCCGAACGAGAAGCCGCAGCCGCCCTTCATGTCGAAGGCGTTCTCGGCGTACTCGCGGTGGGTGCTCGGGATGACGAACCGGTCCTCGTAGTTGGCGATCGCCATCACCTGGTACATCTCCTGCACCTCGGCAGCGGAAAGGCCGACCTGCTGCAGGGCCGCCATGTTGTCGCGGCCTTCGACGTGGCGTTCGCGCTGGTAGGCGCGCATGGCCAGCATGCGTTCGAGTGCGCGCACCACCGGCCCGGTGTCGCCTGCGGTCAGCAGGTTGGCCAGGTACTGCACCGGGATGCGCAGCTGGTTCACGTCGGGGATCTCGCCGTTCACGCCCACATGGCCGGCCTGTGCGGCGGCCGTGATGGGCGACAGCGGCGGCACGTACCACACCATGGGCAGCGTGCGGTACTCGGGGTGCAGCGGCAGCGCGATCTTCCAGTCCACCGCCATCTTGTAGACAGGGCTCTTCTTCGCCGCCTCGAGCCAGGCCTCGGGGATGCCGTCGGCACGCGCCTGTGCGATCACCCTGGGGTCATGCGGGTCGAGGAAGATGTCGAGCTGCGCCTGGTAGAGGTCGCGGTCGTGCTCCACGCTCGCCGCCTCGGCAATTCGGTCGGCGTCGTACAGCAGCACGCCCAGGTAGCGGATGCGGCCCACGCAGGTCTCCGAGCACACCGTGGGCTGGCCCGCTTCGATGCGCGGGTAGCAGAAGATGCACTTCTCGGCCTTGCCGGTCTCCCAGTTGTAGTAGATCTTCTTGTAAGGGCAGCCCGAGACGCACATGCGCCAGCCGCGGCACTTGTCCTGGTCGATCAGCACGATGCCGTCTTCCTCGCGCTTGTAGATCG
>CAMLNA010000121.1 GCA_946481025.1 uncultured Rivibacter sp. | reverse complement strand
CACCCCGACCCGGAGCCGTCATAGGCGTCGTGAGACTCGCCGTCCCGAAGCAGACACTCACGTTCGCGCTCGGCCTACCGGCGACACCACGGCGAAGAGCTTGGCCGCGCCTGTTGACTGGCGTCAAGTTGCACGACTTCGAATCGGTCGCGCTGTCGACGTACGCAGCTGGCAACACCGTCACACGGTCATTGGCTCCCTTGCCTCTGCGCACCACCAACTCGCGCCGCTCGAAGTCCACGGTCTTGACCCCCAGCCGCAAGCCCTCGAGCAAGCGCGTGCCCCGACTTGGCCTGGTTCTGTTTGGCGACGGGCAAAGGCCACCAAGAGTGCCGTGGCCAGAGCCGCGGCGCGGGGAAAGATGCGCATCGAGGGCCGCCGCGCAGCCGGTGAAGCCGTGTCAGATGAAGAAGTCGCTGGTCTTCTGGCCCCAGCCCGACCAGGTGGCGCCGCCATCGGTGGAGCGGTTGCCCCAGATGCGGAAGTCGCCGCCGTAGGCATAGGCGTGCAGGTGCATGCCGGTGGCACGCGTGGCAAGCACCGGCGCCGAGGTGAAGGTGCCGGTGTCGACCTTCTTCCAATGCGCCTGCCAGCTGGTGCCGGAGTTGGTGCTGAAGTTTGTCCACATCGACTTGTCGAAGCCGCGGCCCATCAGCGTCACGCGTTGGCCCGAGTCGTTGCAGGCGAGGCCGAGGCCCGAGCCAAACACGCCCTTGCCCACCGGCGCCCAATGAGGCTGGAAGTCCATCCCGGTGTCGGACGACACGTTGCGCCAGGCGCGCAGGTCGTTGCCGCGCGCGACCACGTGCACCACCTTGCCGTCGGTCGAGCAGGCGATCGCCGGGCCGGAGGTGAAGACACCCTGGCCGATGGGCGTCCACCCCGTCCAGTTCTGGCCGCCGTCGGTGGAGTGGGCGCGCCACATGCGGCGATCCTGTCCGATGCCCACCGCATGGACGATGGTGCCGGCCGCGTTGCACGCGATGGCGATGCCCGAGATGAACACGCCTGCGAGGATGGGCACCCAGCCCTGCCAGCTGGAGCCGCCGTTGGTAGACCAGCCGAACCAGGCCTTGTTGTCCAGGCCGCGCCCGATGACGAACAGGCGCTGGCCATCGGCCGACACCGCGGCGCCCAGGCCGGAGTTGATGCGCACCGGGCCGAAGTCGCCCATCGCGTTGAAATTCGCGCCGTGGTTGGTGGACTTGTAGCGGCGCACACCGCCGTCATGCCGGCGGCCGAAGGCCCAGAGCGTGGAGCCGGTGAACGCGAGTGCCGGCACCGGGTGGACGCATTCGACAAGATCGGGGCTGCCCGGGCCGAAAAGCGCGTTCCAGTTCACATGCATCGTGCTCATCACTTCGTGCATCTCGTGCACCGCCCCCGAGGAGACCTTGGAGTTCATGTTCGACATCGCCGCGAAGCCGATGCCTTGCGAGGGATGCACCGACATGTGCGCGTAGCTCACGCCGTTGTCTCCGTTGTGCCAGATCTCGGCCGAGGCGGAGCCGGGGTCGCTCGAGGCCCAGGCTCCGCGCACGAAGTCGGAATGGGTCGAGACCTCATGCGTCTGCATGTCGCTTCGCATGGGGGTCGACAGGACCTGCGGGTCGGGCCGCAGGTGCTCGCGCATGAACTTGCCCATGTCGGCGGCCGAGCAGCAGGCGCTGCCCACCGGCGCGCGGGCGCCCCAGTTGAAGCCGGGCAGGTGGGTGTTGTTGTCGGCCGAGATGGTGCGGTCTTCGTCGTCCCAGCGGTGCTGCCACGGGCCGCTGAGTGCGCCGCTGGAGAGGATGCCGAAGCCGGAGTTCGTCATGCCCAGCGGCGTGTAGACGTACTCCTTCACCAAGTCTTCGTAAAGCTTGCCGGTCTTCTTCTCGGCCATGCTCGCGGCGATGATGCCGCCACCGCTGTATTCGAAACCAGTCGTGGGCGGCCAGTAGCTCGGCGCATCGAGCAGAGAGTTCAGCACGTACGCCAGGCGCCGCGTCTTCAGCTTGGACTTGGTCATGTCCAGCGGCGTGTAACCCATCCAATCGTTCACGTCGTCGTTGGCTGGGGTGTAGGGAAATCCGGCTGTGTGCGCGAGCATCTGCTCGAGGGTCACGTGCTTGTAACCGTCGCGTGCAGCGGGCACGAACCACAGCTGTGGGAAGACGTCACCGAGCTTGGTGGACCACGCGAGGTTGCCCACGTTGCCCTGGATCAGGCGGGCCATCAGCGTGCCGGTGATGACCTTGCTGATGGAGCCAAGGTTGAACTTGTCGCTGGGCTGGATCGCGTTCGCCGCCCCCGACGCGCCCACCTTGCGGATGCCCTGCGCGGCGCTCACGACGGTGTCGCCGCTGTCGCGCACGAGTGCCGCCGCCAGCGCGGGCACGTGGCATTCGGCGAGAGTCTCGCGCAGTTTCTGTTCGAGGAATTGCGTTGCCTTGATGCTCATGTCGTGTCTCTCCAGGGTTGCGCCGATCGCCATCGAAGCGGCTTGCTTGGAAGGACGAAAACCGGTGCGCACAGGGATCACGCACCCCTCGTTGTGGGGGCCAACCACGGGCGGGCCGGTGTGCACGCCACGGCGGTCCCTTCGCTCGGTGCCGGTGCCCGCGAAAAACGGTGAAACAGCGGTCGGCTGAACGGAAGCGGCCGCAGCGCCATGGGAGGGAATGAAGAAGCACCTGCGAAGTTCGCAGTCCTTCAGCTTTCAGCGTCGTGGGTGTCGATGCCGGGCAACTCGGCAAGCGGATCGGCGCCGGCCCCGGCGTTCTCGACGACGGGTGAGTCGGCCGTGGCCGGGCGCACCCAGCGCGCCAGCGTAGCAAACAGCTCGTCGAGCTTGATTGGTTTGGCGATGTGGTCGTTCATGCCCGCGGCGAGCACCTTGTCGCGGTCGCCGACCATCGCGTTGGCGGTCATCGCGATGACCGGCAGATCCCGCAGCTGCGGCTGCCGGCGCAGTGCCCGGACCGTGGCGTAGCCGTCCAGCACCGGCATCTGGCAGTCCATGAGCACGCCGTCGAAACGCTGGCAGTCCAGTGCGTCGAGCGCCTCCTGGCCGTCGCAAGCGACGCTGACGACGATGCCGGCACGACTCAGCACATTCAAAGCGACTTCCCGGTTGATGGGGTTGTCCTCGACCAACAGGATGCGCGCACCCTTCAGGCTGGCTGTACAGCTGAGGGCGGCCGCTTCGAATCGCGTGGAGTGGGCTGGTTGGCGGGAAGCCAGGCCGATCGCCGTGCTGCCCGCATCGATCGGCGTCGCCGGCGTGGCCCGCTTGACCGGCCGCGCGCCGACGGCGTGCTGTTGGTTGGCGGGGTGCTGCAGCGCCTTGTCCGGCAGGACTGCCGATTCCTCGCGGATCCAGGTCAAGTTCAGCAGCGCGGCGATCGCATCCAGGAGCGCGGGCTGCGCAACGGGCTTGCGGGACGCGTTGGCGCCAGCTTCGTGGCTGCGCGCCTGCACTTGCGCGGTGGTACTGGCCGACCCGACGAGGACGGGAATCCTGGCGGTTTCCGGCGCACGCCGCAGCCGCCGCCTTGCCTCGAAGCGGTCCATCACCGGCTTCATCGTGTCCATCACGATGAGGTCCGGCCGGAACCGGCCCGCCACCGCGAGCGCCTCTTCGCCACCACATGCGTGCGCCATCTCGAAGCCCAGCGATCCCAGGGCATCGAGCAGCATCGCGCGGCTCTGCGGCACATCGTCGATCACCAGGATCTTTCGACGCTCACCCTCATAGCCAATCGGCGCGCTGCATTCAGGGGTCGCGTGAACCTGCGCCTGCGTGGCGGGCACCTCGATCTCGAACGAGAAGACGCTGCCCGCGTCCAGCTGGCTGCGCACCTGGATGTCGCCGCCCATCAGACGAATCAGTTGTCGACTGATGGCCAGGCCCAGACCGGTTCCGCCTTCGCGCCGCTCCATCTCGGCCACCTGCTCGAAGGGTTGGAACAGCCGCGCCAGCTGTGCCTTGCTCATGCCGATCCCCTCGTCCTCGACCTCGAAGCGCAGGCGAGCCAGCACAGCGGCCGAAGACGGCGTCGGCATCGGCTGCAGCTGCGTCACGCGCAGCGTCACCTGGCCTGCATCGGTGAACTTCACGGCATTCGACATCAGGTTGAGCAGCACCTGGCGCAGCCGCTTCTCGTCGATGCAAATGGTGGCGGGCAGATCGGACGCTGCCTGGTGGACGAACAGCAGGCCCTTTTCCTCGGCCTTGACGCGGATCATGTCGCACACCACCTGCAGGAACGCAGGCAGGTCGATCTCGGTGGGAGACAACTCGAGCTTGGCCGCATCGATGCGCGCCAGATCGAGGATGTCATTGATGAGCGTGAGCAGGTGCTGCCCACTCTCGGCGATGACACTGAGCCCTCGGGCCTGCCGCTGCGTCAATATCTCGTCGCGCTGCAGAATCTGCGCGAAGCCGAGGATGCCATTGAGCGGCGTGCGCAACTCATGGCTCATGCGGGTCAGGAACTCGCTCTTGGCACGGCTTGCAAGCTCCGCCGCCGTGCGGGCATCGCGCTCGATCTCGGCTTGCTTGCTGGCGGTGCGATCGAGAACGAAACCGACGGCCTGATTCGATCCAGGCTCGGCCATGGCAACGCCGATCAGGACCGGCACCCGGCTGCCATCCTTGCGAACGAATTCCTTCTCGTAGGGTGTGCAGGCACCGAGCGCGCGAACTTCCGCCATGGCCCGGGCCGTCACGTCCTGGTACTCCGGAGGGGTCAACAGCTCGCGGTGGATGCGCCCCTCGCGCAAGTCCTCGCGGTCATAGCCGACGATGCGCAGGTAGGCATCGTTGGCCTCTATGGCGTGGCCCTCGAGGTCGAAGAAGACGATGCCGGCAAGGTTGGAATCGATCATCTGCCGCAGCCGGGCTTGGCCGGATCGCAAGGCCGCGTCGCTGCGTTCGAGGTCGGCGACGCGCTGCTGCAGGGCGCCGACGAGCTCGCGCACCCGCGCGGCCATTTGTGCAAAGGCGCGCGTCAGCACGCCGACCTCGTCGGGCTGCGTTGCCGCGGGCAGGGGCGTGTCGAGATCCCCTTGGCGGATGGCATCCGCCGCCTTCGCCAGGGCGCCGATGGGTCGCACGATGCCGCGCGTCAGGCGCAGCGCGATGACGGTGGCCAGCAGCAGGGCGACCGCGGCCACCGACACGATGACATTGCGCGTCTGGCGCACCGGGACGAGGATCGCATCGAGCGACTGCTCGTCGATCAGTGTCCACAGCACGCTGCTCTGGCCGGGCGGCCGGATGCGCGTGAACACCTGCAGGGCATCGGGCCGGTCGACGGAGGCATACAGCGTGCCGGCCGACTGATCGAGGATCACCGCCGCGTCGCGCGGGCGTTCGCTGCGCAGCGACACGCTGTCACCGCGCAGGTGCGCGAAGCGGCGCGTCGGATCCGGGTGCAACAAGTAGTGCCCCTGGCGGTCGACGACGTAGGTTGACGCCGCGCCGGCGGCGGACCGCTCGAGCGTGCCCAGTACCGGCGCGACAAGCGCGTGCAGCACGACCACGCCGTCGAGGAGGCCACTGTCGCTCTGCAGCGCCGTCGCATAGCGCAACACCGGCGCGGCAGGGTCCTGGCGGCTCGTTGCCTCCAGCGTGAGCTCCGAGATGTGGATCGACTCCTGCCCGGGAATCGCGCGCAACTGCAGCGCCCCCGCAAAGTACGGCTCGGTTGAGCGATCGGCCAACTCACCGGGCGGCAGCACCGACGGCCCGCCGTCGCCGAGGCGCGCGCAACTCACCTCGCGGCCGCTGCTGTCGAGCAGGCACAGACGGCTGTAGCGCTCCGCCCAGCGCTTGAGCAAGCCTGCGAAGTAGCGCTCAACCTCCCGCGCGACGCTCGCGCGGTCGGCGCCCGGCGCCGCGTTCAGGTAGCGGCGCAAGGCGGGCGCCTGGGCGATGACCTGCAGATCGGCGCCGATCTCGTTGAGCTGGCGCGTGGCCGCCGCCGCGCGTGCCCCCGCGCTGCGCAAACCCTCGTCGCGGGCCATCTGGATGAGCAACTCGCGGCTGCGGCTCAGGCTGTAGACGGAGATGATCGCCGTCGGCACGAGGATCACGGCGACGAAGGCGACGATCAGCTGGCGCCGCAGCCCCAGGCCCGACCAACACGCCATGATGCGCTCCCGCCGCGGTGAGTTCATGCGTGCAGGCCCTCACTTGGGCAGGGCGGAGAACAGCACGTCGGCCTGCTGCTGAGCGCGTGCGGCAGCCTGTTCGGGCGTCAACTCGCCGCGCAGCATGTCGTGGTACACGGTGCCCAGTATGTCGGCCAACGCCGACCACTGCGGCACGGCCGGGCGCATCCAGTCGTCGAGCTGGCCGGCGCTGCCAAGGCGCGCGACGGTCTTGAACGCCGGGTAGCGCTGCGCGAGCGCGGGGTCGCGCATGACCGAGTATCGCGGCATGCCGCCGTTGCCCTGTTGCGCCAGCCAGCGCTCGATGTCGCTGCTGGTCAGCCACGCCAGGAACTGCCAGGCGACCTCGCGCCGCGCGCCGATGTTGGCGGGGATGCCGAGGCTCCAGGTGCCGATCGACGTGATCGGCTTGGCATCCGGTGCGTGCGGCGCTGCTTCATATCCAACACGTCCGATGACTTGCGAGCCGGGGTCTTCCTCGACCAGATAGCTGCGCGCGGCCCATTCGTAGGTCATCACACAGCCACCCTTGGCGAAACGCACAGGACGATGGTCCCAGGCCATGTTCAGGATGTCGGGCGGTGAAAACGGCAGCAGGCTCTGCGCAAAGCGCGCCGCGGCAATGCCGCGCGGGGTGTTCAGGGTCGGGCGTCCGCCTGCGTCGAGCAGCGGCTGGCCAAACGCCGCATAGAAATGCGCCATCTGCTGGCCAAGCGCCTGACCGCGCTGGCCATTCCAGCAAATGCCGAACTGACCTTGCGCTGGTTGCGTGAAGCGCTTCGCCGCCGCCAGCAACTCATCGGTGGTCTGTGGAGCGGCGACGCCGGCCTTGTCGAACAGGTCACGGCGAACCCAGAGCAACTCGGGGTGCGGCTGGATCGGCAGGCCCAGCTGCTGTCCCTTGAACTGTGCCTGTCGGTAGGCGATCTCGAGGAAGTCTTCGGGTTGGAGCGTGGCCGCCGACGCCTTGATCAAGTCGTTCAGCGGCAGCAGCAGGCCGGCGGCGCCGTACTCGCCGGCCCACACGCTGTCGAAGCTGACGATGTCATAGGCCGAGCGCTGGTCGCGCGCATTGAGCTGCGTGAGCCGGCGCACATCGTCGTAGCCCACCACTTCGATCTCGACGCTGCCCCCGGCGCGGCGGCCCAGTTCACGCGTGCCGGCGCGCAGCGCGATGGAGAACGGATCGCCGACGATGAGCATGCGCACGGACTGCCCGCGCAGGAAACCCTCTTCGACCGGCGCGGCGGGCAGCACGTCCGGCTGCCGCTGGTACGCTCCTGCGAGCCACACGGCAAGCACCACCAGGGCGGTGGCTCCGAAGGCGATCACGTAGACAATGCGCTTGGACATGGAGTTGCCTCCGAGCTCGTGACCTCCCTGCGCGGCATGTCCGGGTGCGGTCCTCAGACCGACGTCCGCAATTTTGCGCTCAAACGGCCGGAAGACGAAGGCTCAGCGATCCACATGCCGACCCAGCAGCCGGCCTCGGAGCCGGCGTCTGTTTGGGTGCCAAAGGTCAGGTGTGTTGCCGACTCGTGCCCGCGCCGTCGCCGGTCCGCTCGCTTATCCTCGCCGGTCCTGTTCCTGGCCATGACCTCTACCCATGACGCTGCTGACCACGAGCCGACTCCGATTGGAACCGTTTACCGAGGGCCATCTCGCCGGCTTGAACGAGATGAACTCCGATCCGGAGGTGATGCGCTATCTCTCGGCAGGCCGACCCGAGACGATCGACGAAACCCGTGCGCTCATCGAGCGCGTCATGAAGCGGTGGGCAGAGGTCGGCTATTCATGGTGGGCGCTCATTGAGCGGGAGACCGAAGAGCTCGTCGGCGCAGGCGCCGTTCAGAATCTGCGGCGAGAGGCGACCTTGGTACCCGACCTGGCTTGTCCGCTGGAGATCGGATGGAGGCTTCGGCGCGATCGGTGGGGCCAAGGACTGGCCGTGGAGGCGGCGCGAGCCATGGGGGATTTCGCGTTCAACGAATTGAATGCGCAAGAGCTGCTTGCCGTCTGTGACCCGGCCAATACCGCGTCGGCGAACGTGATGAAGCGCCTGGGCATGCAGGAGGTCGGCATGGAGCGCTGGTATGGCAAGGACCTGCTCACCCATCGCGTGGAGGCCGACCAGTGGGCCGCAAGGCGTCGTGGACGGCAGGAGAGGTTCGGCTTGCAGTCCAGGCCGGGACGGTCGCTCACTTCGCCAAGGTGAGCGAGTGGTCGGCAGCGCCCCTCACCCCCTCAACGCCCCCGCCAGGCTCGATGAAAAGCCCACCGGCTCGTAGCCCAGCCCGGCAAGCACTTCCTCGCCCAGGCGCACCGGCCGCAAGATCGAAGCCGACCCGGCGCACCCCGAATACATCAAGACCGAGCGCGGCGCCGGCTATACGTTCAACGCCGCGGTCGAGGCCATGCGCTGAGCCCGAGGCTCAGGCGTGCACCCAGAGCGCGGCGTCGGCGAACTGCTCACCGCGCCACCAGTCGCGCGCGCCGGTGCCGTAGCGGAAGTTGCGCGTCCCGGCCTGGCTTTGCAGCGGGGCCGTCACTTCGCCGCTGGCCGGGTCCCGGCGCGCGCGTTCGTCGTCGGTCTCCGGCACCACGGCTACCACGTGCCCCGAGCGCCCGTCTTCCTTGCGCCGGGCCACGATGAGCCCGATGGCGCCCTGGTTGGCCGCCACCTGCAGCTTGGTGAGCGTGCCGGTGCGCCGCCAGCCGAAGCCGGGGCCGAAGTCGGCCAGCCACCGGAACAGGTCGTTGGCGCGCATCTCGCGGATCGTGTCGCCGATCAGGGGCTGCGGCACCTCGCCGCGTTGCAGCCGCAGCAGCGCCGCCTCGCTCCACCACACACGCGGCAGGTACACGCCGGCCAGGTGGCAATAGTCGTGGCAGTAGATGTTGCAGAAGGTCAGCCCCTGGCGCGGCTGGTAGCGCGCATGGGCCGGCTCGTCCACGGCCAGCCAGTCGATGATGGCCGCGAGCTCCGCCCGCAGCTCGTCGGCGGTGCTGCCCTGCCGCTGCGGGGCGCCGGCTTCGTTGAGCGAGTGGGCATTGGCCAGGTCGGTGCGGCGCGTTTTGCTGCCGGGGCGGCGCGACATGGTCACCGCCGTCAAGCCCGCGGGCAGCTCGGCGCCCGGCTCGGTGGGATCGAGCACCGGCACGTCGGTCGCCTGCGGCTCGGCCTCCAGGAACTTCGTCGAGGCGAAGCCGTGCAGCAGCGCGCCCTGCAGGCTGGTCTCCAGCTCCATGAAGCCGCGGGTGGCGCGGCCGGTGACGGCGCGCACGAGGTGGCCGTCGGGCAGCTCGCCGATCACGTTGGCGGTGGGCGGCTCGCTCACCTGCGGCTCGCTGCGCAGCCGCAGCGTCGAGACGGCGGTGTTCACCCGGAAGAAGGGCCCGGTGGCCGCCAGCGGCGTGGGCGGCGGCACGATGGCCACGCCGGCCGGCGGCGTCGGCAGGGGAGCGGTCTCGCCCGGCAGGGCCACCGTCTTCGACAGGCGGATGAAGTCGAACAGCGCCTCGCCGTAGAAGTTGCGGCCGTCGAAGTGGCCCTGCTTCAGCCCCTTGCCGGGTTTGAAGCCGCCGGTGTTGTAGGCAATGCCCACTGCGGCCAGCTCCAGGTCGGTGAGCGACTCCCGGCGCTCGAAGCCGAGCTTGCGCAGTGCGTTCTTCAGCTCGGCCAGGCATTTGCCCAGCGTGTCGTCGAAGTGTTCGTAACGCCGCTGCAGGAAGTATTGCGGGTCGCTCAGGAAGAACTGCAGGTCGTACTGGAAGAGCCCGAAGCCGTGGCAGAACTTGTGCGGCCGCGCGGCCGCGCCGCTGAAGCCCGGAATGTGCTGCGCCATCGCCACGAGCCCGGCGCGGGCGATGTCGAACATCTGCGCACCACCGGGCTGGGCCAGCAGGTCGGCGCGCGTCCTGGGGAAGGCCCGGCGGCCCTTGTCGGCATCGAGCGTGTCGCCCACGCACAGCGCCAGGATCTGCGGCACCGCGAGGCCCTTGTCGCGCAGCACCGGCCAGATGTGGCCGGTTTCCTGGCAGGCCACCGCGGCGATCATGTCCACGGTGAGCGGGGTGCCGGCCAATGCCGGCTCGATGCTGGGCTGGAACTGCTCCTTGAACCACAGGACGTCGGCGGCGTTCGGCATGGCGGCTCCCCCCATTGCTGGCGTGCACGCGATGTTGAGCCTTTCGGCCCGCCCGCGCATCGGCCAACTTAGGGAGGGGGCAGACCTCCCGCCGGTCTCAGCCCCGCACGCTGCCGTCCGGCCGCGCCTGCAGCAACCTGGGCTTCCAGAAGCCGGTCGACAGGCTGGTGCCCAGCACGATGACCGCGCAGCCCACCACCATGGCCGGCGTGATCAGCTCCTTCAGCAACAGCCAGCCCCACAGCACGGCGAACACCGGAATGAGGAAGGTGACGGCGATCGCGTTGGCCGGGCCGATGTGCGCGATGAGCCTGAAATACAGCACGTAGGCGATGGCGGTGCTCAGCACGCCCAGCAGCACCACCGCGCCCCACGAGGTGGCCGACACCGGCGTGGCGGGCCACCAGATGAAGGCCGGCACCGCCAGGGCGATGGTGGCCGACAGCTGGCTGCCGGTGGCCACCGCGAGCGGCGGCACGCCGGTGAGCCAGCGCTTCGTGGCGCTGGCCGCAATGCCGTAGAGCAGCGTGGCGGTGAGGCAGCCGATCACGGCCCAGCCGGTGGCCACGCCGTCGGCGCCGGCCTTGAAGCTGGCCTTGTCCCAGGCGAGCCACACCACGCCGGCGAAGCCGATCACGAGGCCGAGCACCCGCGACGGCGTGAGCCCGTCCTTCAGCCACAGCCAGGCCACCACCGCGCCCCAGAGCGGCGTGGTGGCGTTGAAGATGGAGCTCAGCCCGGCGGTGATGGACAGCGCGGCATAGCTGTAGAAGAGGAAGGGCAGCGCCGAGTTGAGCAGCCCCACCACGAAGATCGGTTTCCAGTACTTGACCAGCACCGCGCCCTGGCCCTGCCACCACAGCAGCGGCAGCAGGCAGGCGGTGGCCACCGCCACCCGCACGGCGGCCAGGGCCACCGGCCCGAACTCGCCCGCGCCCAGGCGCATGAACAGGAACGATGCCCCCCACAGCCCTGCCAGCAGCAGCAGCTCCCCGATGTCTTGTGTCTTCAAGAAAGGATTCCTTCGAGTTTGAGTAGTGCGGTCTTGCGGGGCAGCCCGCCGGCGTAGCCGGTGAGCGAGCCGTCGCGGCCGATGATGCGGTGGCAGGGCACCACCACCGACACCGGGTTGCGGCCCACCGCCGCGCCCACCGCCCGCACGGCCGCCGGCGTGCCGATGCAGCGGGCGATCTCTCCGTAGCTCTGCGTCTGCCCGGCCTGCACCGCCAGCAGCGCGCGCCACACGTCGAGCTGGAACGGCGTGCCATGCAGGTCGAGCGGGAGGTCGAAGTGTCGGCGCTGGCCGGCCCAGTAGTCGGCGAGCTGGCGAGCAGCCTCGTTGAGCAGTGGGTCATCGTCGCGCACCGGCGCGGCGATGCTACCCGGATGGTCCTTCTGGCCTTCGAACCAGGCGCCGGCCAGGCCGGCGGCGGTGCGTGCCAGCAGCAGCGGGCCCAGCGGCGATTCGAAGGTCATCTGCGCGGTGTAGGCAGGTCGGGTTTTCATGTCGAGGTCTCCAGCGAGTTCCACAGGCGCAGCAGCGCATACGAGCGCCACGGCGTCCAGGCTTGTGAACGGGCTTCGGCTTCGCGTTCGGCGCGCAGGCCCTTGGGCAGCCCCATGGCCTTGAGCGCCGCCACGTCGCCGGGCGGAAAGGCATCGGGCCAGCCCTGCCAGCGCATCGCAATGTAGTGCGCCGTCCAGGCGCCCAGGCCGGGCATCTGCACCAGGCGCTGCACCAGGGCCTGGGGCGGCTGCGCGGCCGCCAGCGCCTCCAGCTCGGGCCATTCGCGCGCGAGCGCCTGGATGGCACCGACCTGGGCGCGCAGGATGCCGAGTTCGCCGATGCGGCCGGGCTCGGCCAGCGCGAGGACCGGGGGCGCCGGGAAGGCGGTGGCCAGCGCCGGCCAGGGCGTGGCCACGGGAGCGCCGAAGCGTTCGACCAGCCGCCGTGCCAGCGTGCGGGCCGCGGCCACGGTCACGCGCTGGCCCAGCACGGCGCGCACCGCCAGTTCGAAGCCGTCGAGGCTGCCGGGCAGGCGCGTGCCGAGTCCGCCGCCGGGCAGGGCGCCCAGGGCGGTGTCGATCACTTCCGGCGACGCGTCGAGGTCGAGCCAGCGGCGCGCCGCCTGGGCCACGCTGCCGGTGGCCGCCGCCAGCGCAGGGGCGAGCCGCAGCTTGACCTGCTGGCGCGACGGCACGAACCGCACGTCGAGCCAGGCGGGCTCGTCGCTCAGCACGCCGGCGCGCAGCGTGCGGCGCAGGCGCAGCTCGACGGCCTCGACGGCCTCGATGCCGGGGATGGCGCGGCGTTCGAAGAAACGCAGCAGGCCGGCCACGTCGTAGGGCGGGCGAAAGCCCAGCGTGAGCTCGATCGCGGCCTCCTCGGGTGCTGCCGGGGCGGTGTCGTCGCGGCTTTCACGCCGCAGCCGGGTCGGGTTGAGCCGGTAGCGCTCGGCGAATGCGGCATTGAAGCGCCTGAGGCTGCCGAAGCCGCTGGCGAGCGCCACCTGGGCCATGCTGAGGCGGCTGTCGGTGAGCAGCTGCTTGGCCAGCAGCAGCCGGCGGGTCTGCAGGTACTGCACCGGCGTCACGCCGTGCTCGGCCTGGAAGATGCGCCGCAGGTGGCGGTCGCTCACGCCGAGCTGGGCGGCCACGCGGGCGAGGGTGGGGCCTGAATCGCCGTCGGCATCGAAGGCGACCTGGTCGAGCGCGGCAGCGGCCTGCCTGGCCAGGGTGCTCGAGGCGTCCATCACCGACCATGCGAGCCCCGGCCCGGGGGCCACTTCCGGCCGGCACTTCAGGCACGGCCGGAACGCTGCGGCCTCGGCCTGGGCCGGCGTCTCGAAGAAGCGGCAGTTCTCTCGCCGCGGCGTGCGCACGCGGCAGATGGTCCGGCAGTAGATGCCGGTGGAGGTGACCCCCACGAACAGCCGCCCGTCGAAGCGCGCGTCGCGGGCCTTGAGGGCGAGGTAGGCAGCGTCTGCATCGAGGTTCATGCAGTCCATTATGGGCGGCCGGCCGGAGCAGACTCGCCGTTTTCGGACATCTGGATGGGATGAGCCAATTCATTCACCGCGGAGGGTGCGGAGGACGCGGAGAACCGCGGAGAAGGCCTTGTATTCCTCCGCGGTTCTCCGCGCTCTCCGCGCCTCCGCGGTGAAGGTATTCGGCGCCTCACGCGAACAACGCCCACCCGTTCGCCCTGAGGTATCGAAGGGCCGCCACCAACCGTCGCGGGGCTTCGATACCTCAGCCCGAACGGAGGGTGGCTGTGCGCCATGGCGGGAACCC
>CAMLNA010000120.1 GCA_946481025.1 uncultured Rivibacter sp. | reverse complement strand
TCTGGTTCGGCAAGTCGCCGGCCGACAAGGGCCTGAAGGACGCGCTGCTGGGGCTTGACCAGAACCGCTGAACCGGGCGGCTCAGCGGTCGGCCCCCGCCTTGCCGGCCTGGGCCAGCAACTTGCGCCTCATGCCTTCTTCCGAGACGCGGCGCGCGTCGGCTGAGCGGGTCTGATCGGCGCGCCGGCACGGCCGGCATCGCACGGCCGTGCTGTTGATGTTGCCCAGCGCCACCTCGTACCACCACTTCTGCTGCTTGGCGGTCCACACCTCATGGCTGCCGCAATCGCGGCAGATGAACTCCCGGTCGACGTAGTACAGCGGCAGGCAGCCGCAGGTGTTGTTGTGGCGGGCGAGGAGCTCGCGGTCGGCCTCCAGCACGCCGAGCGGGACGCGCGGGCGCCGCACGTGCGGGTCGAAGTTGACGAACTTCGCAGCCCGCTCGCGGCGGCGCTGCATGATCTCTTCGCGGCGTTGTTTTCCGCTTTTCATGTCGATCTACCCAGCCCGAAGGCATGGAGGTGGAATTCGATCCGCGACGCGAGCCCGGCGTCGAGGCAGGCGCGCCATTCGGGCCAGGCCGTTGCGAGGAGCTCCTGGTGCCGGGCCGCGGGCTGCACGAAGGTGCGCGTCATGTCGGCGCACCAAGCCTGCAATGCCTGGACCACCCGCTCGGTCGCCGCTTGGTCCAGGGCCGCCATGCGAGCCTGCAGCCTCAGCAACACGAGCAGGCGATCCCACGGGGAGGTGTGCACCAGCACCGACAGCATGCTGCGCAGCAGCTCGGGCCGCGCTGCAAGTGACTCCAGCGCGGCGAGCGGCGGCGGCTCGGCGCCTCGGCCGACGTAGTCCACCGCAAGCCGGCGCACCTTCGCCGAAGGATCCGAAAGCATCTGCAGGACGAGCCCGCTGCGCACGTCTGCTGCCGAGCGCGACCAAAGCACGGCATACCCGGCCCGGCGCAACACGGCGGCCGGCGACCGGATGGCTTTGGCGCAGGCTTGCAGCGCATCCGCCGGTCGTGCGGCGCTGATCAGCTGCAGGGCAACCGCCCCTTCGCGCGCCGTGTGGGAGCCGCTGCGCAAGGTCGCGGCCGCTCGCTCCAGCACCCCGGCCAGATCGTCGCCCACGGCCGCCAGGGCGATCGACCGCACCAGCGGGCTCGCGTCCATGCACATCTCGCGCACCAGGCTTGGCGTGGAGACCTGGGGACTGCAGAGCAGTTCGCGCAAGCCTGCCGCCCGCACCTTCGCGAAGCGTGAAAGGCAGGCGGCCCCCAGGAGGTTGTCGCGCGGCGTGCCCGGCGGCATGCCCCGGGCGGCTGCCAACGCTGCGCCGGCGATGCCGATGTCGGACGACATCAGTCCGTCGCGCACGAGCGAGTGCCGTGGTGCGGCCTGCAGGACATGCCGCGCGCGAAACGCAAAGAGCCATCGCGCGGCGACATGACTTGTGGCGTGCTGCACTGACGCCAGCCGCTCCAGGTTGCCCGGATGAGCGAGGAACGCCTCGATACGAAGGAGCAGTCCGGAGTGGTCGGCACGCCGCGCGCGGCTGAGTGCCGCCAGCTTCGGCAGCGCGGCGATCCACCCGTCGATGCAGTCGTCTCGCAGGAACGATTCGATGGCGACCTGGGCCGCATGACGCACCTGCGACACCCAGTCGTTCGCGCGTTCCAGCAGTTGCGGCAACACGCAGGGGTCACCGCTTTCCGCCAGCGCCTCCACCGCGGCTTGACGCGTGTAGCCGTCGGCCGCGTACACAAGCGCGAGGAGTTCCTCGAGCGTGGGTATCGGGCCTGACGCGTCTGCGCGGGCGAGCAGCTTCAGCCAGCGGTTCACGTTCATCCTTTCACGCACACCACCTGCTTCAAGGTGTGCACCACCTCGACCAGGTCCTTCTGCGCCTCCATCACCGCGTCGATGTCCTTGTAGGCCGCGGGCGTCTCGTCGATCACGTCCTTGTCCTTGCGGCATTCGACGCCTTCGGTGGCGGCGCGGTGGTCGGCCAGCGTGAAGCGGCGCTTGGCTTCGCCGCGGCTCATGGTGCGGCCGGCGCCATGCGAGCAGGACTCGAAGCTTTCGGCATTGCCCTTGCCGCGCACGATGTAGCTGCGCGCGCCCATGCTGCCGGGGATGATGCCCAGCTCACCCTTCTTGGCGCTCACCGCGCCCTTGCGGGTCACGTACACGTCGTGGCCGAAGTGGCGCTCCTGCTGCACATAGTTGTGGTGGCAGTTCACCGCCTCGATGTGGCTCTGGAAGTTCTTGTGGATCACCGTCTTGGCGGCCTCGATCACGCGGCGCATCATCACCTCGCGGTTCAGTCGCGCGAACTTCTGCGCCCAGCCCACGGCGCGCACGTAGTCGCCGAAGTAGCGCGAGCCTTCCTCGAAGTAGGCGAGGTCGCGGTCGGGCAGGTTGGCGTTGTTTCGCATCGCGTCCTGCTTGGCCAGCTCGATGAACATGGTGCCGATGAAGTTGCCCACGCCGCGCGAGCCCGAGTGCAGCATGAACCACACGAACCCCTGCTCGTCGAGGCAGACCTCGATGAAGTGGTTGCCGGTGCCCAGCGTGCCCAGGTGGTTGCGGTGGTTGGTCTTCTCCAGCTTCGGGTAGTCGCGGCACAGCTCGGTGAACTCCGGCTCCAGCTGCGCCCAGGCCGTGTCGACCGCGCCCGGCACCTTGTGCCAGGCGCCAGGGTCGCGCGAGCCCGGCGCACGGCCGTGCGGCACGGCGCGTTCGATGGCGCTGCGCAGCGGGGCCAGGTTGTCGGGCAGGTCTTCGGCGGTCAGCGTGGTCTTGCAGGCGATCATTCCGCAGCCGATGTCCACGCCCACCGCGGCCGGGATGATGGCCTTGAAGGTGGGGATCACCGAACCCACGGTGGCGCCGATGCCGAAGTGCACGTCGGGCATGGCCGCGATGTGCTTGAACACGATGGGCAGGCGCGCCGCGTTGGCAAGCTGGCGCTTCGCCTCGTCCTCGACGGGCACGCCGCGCGTCCACATCTTCACCGGCACGCCGCCGGGGACTTCTTGAAATTCGTAGTTGGTTTCCATGATTCGTTCCTCATGATGCCCCGTCCTTCGAGCGAACACCGCGGATCCGGCTTTGCCGGTCCGCTGGTGTTGCCCCCGCTCCGGGGGGTGGGTCACGCCCGCAGCTTCACCAGCCCGTTGAGCACCTGGTCCAGGCCTCCGAACACGGAGATCTTGTCGATGCGTTCGGCCACGCGCTCCAGCGTCTCGAGCTCCTTCAGGCGCAAGGCGGTGGGGTTGTCCTCCATCACCTTGGCGGTGTTGAGCAGCGAGCGCGTCGCGGCGGTTTCCTCGCGGCGGCGTATCACGTTGGCCTCGGCCGCCTTCTGCGCCTCGACCACCTGCGCCAGGATGGTCTTCATCTCGCCGGGCAGCACGATGTCCTTCACGCCCGCGCCATCAAGCTCCAGGCCGTAGCCAGCCAGCTTGCTGCGCACGTGCGCGGTCACCACTTCGTCGATCACGCCCTTGTTCTCGAGCAGCTCGTCGAGCGAGCGCGTTCCCACCGCCGCGCGCAGGCCGAACTGCAGCTCGCGGTACAGGTGTTCGGTCGGCTTCTGCAGTTGCGTGTAGGCCTGCCGCACGTCGGTGTAGCGCCAGTTGGCGGCGAGGTTGAGGCGCAGGCCCACCTTGTCGCGGGTCAGGATCTCCTGGCCCGAGACTTCGAGCGCCTGCACGCGCAGGTCCACCAGCTCGACCGCGACGTTGCGGTTGAACTTCCAGTAGGCGTAGGAGCCGGGCGCCAGCATCGCGGCCAGCTTGCCGTCCAGCCACAGCACGCCGGCGCCGTGTTCGGGCACCTGCACCTGCAGCACGCCGGCCAGGCCGGCCACCGCCCGCTGCCGCAACTGCGTCTGCGTGAGGCGTGCCACCACGGGCTGCGGCACCTCGGCCGACTCGGCGATGTCGATCACGTCCACGCGCACGTCGACCAGACCCTTCCAGTACAGGCGGCGGGTGGCCGGTGCAAGCACTTCGGCCAGCACGCCGTTCTCGTAGCGCAGGCCCACCTGCGTTTCAGACAGCTCGACGCGCACGAACTCGGCGGCCACCACCTCGGGCTCCTTGGCCATCAGGTAGTCGGCCAGGCCGTGCGTGAACAGCGGCTGCTCCAGCGCGAAGGTTTCCACGCGCAGGCGGTCGAAGCCGCCATGCAGCCAGTGTGTGCCGGGCTGCAGCACACGGTCGAAGTCGCCGTTGCGCAGCAGCAGGCCGCGTTCGTTCTTCTTCACGGTGACGCGCTGGGGCGCCAGTTCCCTCAACATCATTTCGTTCTCCTTGTTCTCGCTTTTTTCTTCGATGCAATCGGTGCCGTTACAGCAGCGGCGGCGGACGACAAACGTGCCGGCTCGGGCCTCGCGACGCGCCCTTCGGGCTGGTCGCCAGGCGCGGCCGGCCGGACTTGCCGCTCGGGCCGCCGCCGCTGGCAAGCCTTCGACCTCCCCTGCCGTTCGGCGCGCAGTGCGCTTCCCGGCGGGTTCGGTCGCCGGCTTGCGTCCGGCGGTGGTCTTTCGATCGTTCTTTCAAAGACGGCTTATCAGGCCGGTTGTTGGGCGGGAGTCGAACCCGCGACACGCCTTGTCAAGGCTGCTCTACCAAGCTGAGCTACACAACATGGCGGATGACCGATCCGGGCGGCGCGGCATGCCGGTGCCCGACGAGACACAAGCCTCGGAGCACCTGCACCGGCGGGGCGGCTTCCAACCCAACCCCTGACCTGTGAGCGTTCGCCTTTAGCGGTGACCCACCCATTGCATTGCACGGCCTGTGCCAGGGCGCCACGTGCTGCAAGTCATTGATTTGTATGGGAACTGGCATCTGGCCCCCGCAGCAGGCGACGCCCCGACTAGAATGAATGCTAGAAGACTAGCTCAACTGAATGACCAAACCCACCGTCGCCATCGGCTTCCTCGGCAGCCAGCTCGACGCCGGCCGCGGGGCCGGGCGCTGGGAGAAGTGGCGGCCCACCGTTTCGCTGGCACAGCACGCCGGGCGGCCCCTGCACCGGCTCGAGCTGCTGCATGCGCCGCAACACGCCGACCTCGCCAGGCGCATCGCCGACGACGTGGCCAGCGTCTCGCCCGACACCCGGGTCAACCTCATCGAGATGGAGCTCGCCGACCCCTGGGACTTCGGCGAGGTCTACACCGCGCTGTACGACTGGCTGCGCAGCTACCGCTTCGATACCGAGCGCGAGCAGTACTGGGCCCACATCACCACCGGCACGCACGTGGCGCAGATCTGCCTGTTCCTGCTGGTGGAGGCGCGTTTCCTGCCCGGCGTGCTGGTGCAGTCCGCCCCGCCGAAGAAGCAGCGCGCCGGCGACCCGGGCACGCTCGCGCTCATCGACCTCGACCTGTCGCGCTACGACGGCATCGCGCAACGCTTCCACCAGGAGCGCAGCGACGCGCTGGCCTTCCTGAAGAGCGGCATCGCCACCCGCAACGCCCGCTTCAACGCGCTCATCGAAGAGATCGAACGGGTGGCCGTGCGCTCGCGTTCACCGATGCTGCTGGTGGGCCCCACCGGCGCGGGCAAGTCGTTCCTCGCGCGGCGCATGTACGAGCTCAAGAAGGCGCGGCACCAGCTCAGCGGCCCTTTCGTCGAGGTGAACTGCGCCACGCTGCGCGGCGACGGCGCGGCCTCCACGCTCTTCGGCCACCGCAAGGGCTCGTTCACCGGTGCTGTCGCCGACCGTGCGGGCCTGCTGCGCACGGCGCACCAGGGCCTGCTGTTCCTCGACGAGATCGGCGAGCTGGGCCTCGATGAGCAGGCCATGCTGCTCAAGGCCGTGGAGGAAAAGCGGTTCCTGCCGGTGGGCGCCGACCGCGACGTGGAAAGCGACTTCCAGCTCGTGGCCGGCACCAACCGCGACCTGCGGGCCGAGGTGGCCGCCGGGCGCTTTCGCGACGACCTGTTCGCCCGCATCAACCTGTGGACCTACGACCTGCCCGGCCTCGCGCAGCGCACCGAGGACATCGAGCCCAACGTCGAACACCTGCTCGCTCTCGCGGCGCAGGAAACCGGCCGCGCGGTGCGCTTCAACGCCGAAGCCAAGGCCCGCTACCTGCGCTTCGCGCAGTCGCCCGACGCGGCATGGGCCGGCAACTTCCGCGACCTGGGCGCCTCCGTCACCCGGCTGGCCACGCTGGCCGAGGGCGGGCGCATCTCGGAAGGGCTGGTCGAGGCCGAGATCGAGCGCCTGCGCTGGCTGTGGCGGCGCAACGCCGCGCCGGCCGCCGCGCAGCCCGCGGAGCTTGCCGCGT
This sequence comes from uncultured Rivibacter sp., assembly GCA_946481025.1. The sequence goes on along the minus strand of CAMLNA010000120.1, from coordinate 7,296 downwards.
GGCTGGGCGAGGCGGCCGTGGAGCAGCTCGACCTGTTCGACCGGCTGCAGCTCGAGGCGGTGATCGGGGTGTGCCGCACGTCGCGCAGCCTGTCGGACGCCGGGCGCAGGCTGTTCAACGTGAGCCGCATGCAGCGCAGCGTGCTCAACGACGCCGACCGCCTGCGCAAGTACCTCGCTAAACATGGCTTGAATTTCGAGCAGCTCGTCACCGCTTGACGACCGGTTGTGCGCAAGTTGCTTGCGCTGGAAGCGTTGCACAACGTAGCCTGCGCCCCTCGAACACACCATGCAGATCAAGGCGCGTCTCAACCTGGCATTGGCCCTGTGCTCGCTGGCGACCCTGGCGGCGGCGGGCATTGCCGTGCATTTCGACCTGCGCGAGCAGGCGCTGCGCGAAGTGCAGCGCGAGGCCGAGCTGCGCATGCGCGCCGCACAGGCGGTGCGCCGCTACACCACCGAGCATGTGCGAGCGCTGGTGCCGGTGGACAGCGCCACCTTTCACCCGATCAGCGTGCCTTCGTTTGCCGCCACCACCACCATGCGCTACCTGCATGCCGGCTACCCTGGCGTGTCGTACCGCGAGGTGGCCCTCAACCCCACCAATCCGGCCAACCTGGCCACCGGCGATGCGGCCGAGGTGGTGCAGGCCCTGCGCAAGGACGACAGCGGCACCCTGCAGCGGGTCACCGGCGGGCCAGGCGAACAGGTGCTGCACTTCGCGCAGGCCATCCGCGTCAACGACCCCGACTGCCTGGCCTGCCATGGCTCGGCGGCCACGGCGCCTTCGGCGCTGGTCATGCGCTACGGCATCGACGGCGGCTTCGGCTGGAAGGTGGGCGAGGTGATCGGCGCACAGATCGTCTCGATGCCCATGTCGTTGGCCTTCGAGCGTTCCAACGCCACGCTGCTGCGCTTCCTGGCCGGCGCCGTGACGGTGATCTCGGTGATGTTCGTCGTGCTCAACGTGATGCTGCGCCGCATGGTCATCAACCCGATGACCAGCCGCATGGGCGCGCTCAAGCGCCTGGCCGCGGTGGACGCGCTCACCGGCGCCGTCAACCGGCGCGGCTTCTACAAGTTCCTCGGCGGCCACCTGCGGCGCGCGCGGGAGCAGGGCTCGCCACTGTCGGTGGTGATGATCGACCTTGACCACTTCAAGCAGGTCAACGACCGCTTCGGCCATGCCGCCGGCGACGCGGCGCTGCGCGAGCTGGTCAGGCGGGTGCGCTCACGCAGCCGCCGGCGCGATGTGGTCGGCCGCCTGGGCGGCGAGGAGTTCGCCCTGGTGCTGCCCAACACGGCGCTGCCCGATGCGCTCAGCGCCGCGAAGGCGGTGCTGGCCGAGGTGACCGACCCGCCGTTCGAGGGCGTGGGGCAGATCACCGCGAGCCTGGGCGTGGCGCAGTGGAACGGCAGCGAGTCGCTGTCGCAGCTGCTGGAGCGCGCCGACGCGGCGTTGTACGCCGCCAAGCACAAGGGCCGCGCGCGCATCGAATGCGCCGAGGTTCCGGTCCCGGCGGGCTGAGGCGCCGCTACCATCGCCGCCCATATCAACACCAGTGAGGGGCAGGGGCGATGGCACGACAGGAGAGACCCGGCTACATCTATTCCGGCGGCAACGTGCTCATGCACTCGCCGCTGTCGCTCGGCCAGTCCGAGATGTACGGCTTCTTCGTGCGCGGCGACCGCATGAAGCTGCAGCGCTCGGTGGACGAGACGCTCAACACGGCGGCGGCCGGGCGCATGCACTTCAAGGTGCTGTCGCCCTTCGTGCTCCTCACCTTCACCAAGGTGGGCCACGCGCAGTCCACCCACCCGGGCGACGCGGCCAAGGGCTGGGGCATCGAGACCGACATCGTGACCTGGGTGATGGTGGGCCAGGTGCTGCCCGGGCAGGCCAAGGTCAACCACGTCTACGTGTGGCCGTGCCACATCTTCGTGGACGACACCATGGCGCTCATCAACGGGCGCGAGCTCTATGGGTACCCGAAATACGGCTGCGAGTACACGATGCCTGCACCCGGGGAGGCGCCGCGAAGCTTCAGCCTCGCCGCCAAGGGCTTCCAGCCTTTCAGCCCCGAGACGCAACTGGCCCTGCACCCGCTGCTGGCGGTGGAAGCCACCGACACCTCGCGGCCTCACCAGCCACTCAGGGGCTGGGAGGGCTTCGTCCAGCAGCTCGTCGAGCTGCTGGCCAGCGAGACGGATGCGCTCGACCTCGACGCCGCCGGCTGGGAACAGGTGGCGCAGGCCTTCCTGAAGCCGCAGCTCGACCAGATCTTCCTGAAGCAGTTTCCCGACAGCGCGGGCGAGAAGGCGGTCTATCAGGGCATCGTCAGCGCGCCGGCGGTGGTCAACAAGGTGCACAGCGTGGAGCTGCTGGGCTGGCAGTACCAGCTCACGCTGCAGCCCTTCGCCAGCTTCCCGCTGGCCGATACCCTGGGGCTCGCGCCCGGCGCGCAGCCGGCCATCCTGCCCTTCCACCTGACCATGGACTTCGAGGTCACCCAGGGCGAGGAGTTGGTCGACAACTCGACGATCGCACCGCAGAAGATCGCCATCCTGGGCGGCGGCGTGGGCGCCATGACCGCCGCCTTCTGGCTGACCGACCAGCCCGGCTGGCAAAACCGCTACGAGATCACGCTCTACCAGATGGGCTGGCGCGTGGGCGGCAAGGGCGCCAGCGGGCGCAATGCCGCGCTGGGCCAGCGCATCGAGGAACACGGACTGCACATCTGGTTTGGCTTCTACGACAACGCCTTCAACACCATCCAGAAGGCCTATGACCTGCTGCAGCGCCCGCCCGGCGCGCCACTGGCCAGCTGGACCGACGCCTTCAAGCCGCAGCACTTCATCACGCTCACCGAGTTCGTGCAGGGCCAGTGGAAGACCTGGCCGATCGACACGCCACTCAAGTCAGGAACGCCCGGCCAGGGCACGGAAAGCGTGGGCCCCTGGGCCATGGCCAGCACGCTGTATGCGTGGATCAAGTCATGGCTGGGCCAGCTCAAGGACGCGGCCGCGTTCTCCGAGCCGCAGCCGCTCACGCCGCCCGGCCAGGAACACGAGGGCTGGCTGCACGGCCTCGCCCGGCATGTGGAGCAGGACGTCGAGCACCTCGCCGCCGACGTGGAACATGCGGCGCAGGCCCTGGTGCAGTTCAGCGAGGCACTGGCCGAGGACGCACGCAGCCACGGCGCCGAACACCATGAGCTGATGCATGCGGCGCTGCAGTCGGTGCGGGGCTGGCTGCACGAGGCGGTGGCGGCCGAAGGCGCGGGCGACGACCTGCGCCGCCTCTACATCGTGATCGACCTCGCCTGTACCGCGCTCATCGGCATGTTCGAGGACGGCGTGTTCACCCGGGGCTTCGACGTCATCAACGACGTCGACTTCTACGCGTGGCTCACGAAACACGGCGCCAACGAGAAGCTCACCGTGCACTCGGCGCCGGTGCGCGGCTTCTACGACCTGGTGTTCGCCTACGAGAACGGCGACTTCGAGCGCCCCAACATCGAGGCCGGCACCATGCTGCGCGGCATGCTGCGGGTGGCCGTGGCCTACCACGGCGGCATCATGTGGGAGATGCAGGCCGGCATGGGCGACACCGTGTTCACGCCGCTGTACCAGGTGCTCAAGTCGCGCGGCGTGCAGTTCAGGTTCTTCCACAAGGTCGAGGCGCTGGTGCCGGCGGCCGAAGGCAGCAACCTGGTCGAGCAGATCCGCCTCACGCAGCAGGTGAGCGTGAGCAGCGGACCCGACCACTACCACCCGCTGGTCAACGTGAAAGGCCTGGCCTGCTGGCCCAGCGAGCCCGACTACGCGCAGATCGTGCCCGAGCAGGCCGCGCTGCTGCAGCAGCACGACGTGAACCTCGAGTCGAACTGGAGCAACTGGCCGCAGCTCTATGAACAGCACTTCGGCCAGCCGCTGCCCACGCAGACGCTGCAGCGCGGCGTGGACTTCGACCTCGTGGTCTTCGGCATCTCGGCCGACGGCGTGAAAGACCTCTGCCCGCAGCTGGTGGCGCGCAGCCCTGCGCTGCAGGCCATGAGCGAAAAGGTCAGGACGGTGGCCACCCAGGCCTACCAGGTGTGGATCGATTGCGACCTCGAGGCCATGGGCTGGACGAGCTTCGGCGCCAACCGCCAGGAGCCGGTGCTCAGCGCCTTCGTCGAACCCTTCGACACCTGGGCGCCGATGGACCAGCTGCTGCAGCGCGAAGCCTGGCCGCCCGCGCAGACACAGCCGAAGAACGTGTCGTACTTCTGCAGCGCGCTGCCCATCAACGACTACCCGCCCTACAGCGACCACGGCTTTCCGGCGCGCTGCGCGGCGGCGGTCAAGCAGTCGGCGATCAACCAGCTCGAAACCCAGATCGGCGCGTTGTGGCCGGGCGTCGTCGGCAGCACCGGCTTCCGGTGGGCGTGCCTCATCGACCCCGAACAGGGCCAGGGTGAACAGCGCTTCGACCGCCAGTACTGGCGCGCCAACGTCGACCCGTCCGAGCGCTACGTGCTGTCGGTGGTGGGCAGCAGCGCGTACCGGCTGGCGACCGATGGCGCGGGCTTCGCGAACCTCTACCTCACCGGCGACTGGATCCGCACCGGCCTGAACGCCGGTTGCGTGGAGGCGGCGGTGATGGCGGGAATGCAGACCTCGCGGGCCATCAGCGGCTGGCCGCAGGTGATCCGCGGCGAGAGCGACTTCTGAGCGCCCCGGGCTGCGCCCAGCCCGCCCCCGCGGGGGCAGGGATGGGGCGGCCCGGCGTTTCCTTGAGAGGTAACCGCCCCGGAACCCGGTTCACGCAACGGCTCGGTATGCTGCGCCCTTCCTTGCTGGAGGACGCGCCATGCCGATGCCCCACCCCGTCGCGATGCTGCTGGCCGGTGCCGTGGCCCTGGGGGCCGCGTTGCAGGTCGCGGCCTCCGAAGACCCGGCGCGCAGCTGGCTGCAGGCCCATGCGCGGCCGGTGGCCGCTTCGAGCGCGGCGGCCATCGACGATGCCGCGCTCGAGGCCTTCGGCGCCGCGGTGGCCGAGGCTCGCGTCGTGGCGCTGGGCGAGCAGACGCACGGCGGACGCCAGGAGTTCGAGCTGAAGCTGCGGCTGCTGCGCTACCTGCACGAGCACAAGGGCTTCGACGTGCTGCTCCTCGAAAGCGGACTGTTCGACGTGGCGCAGGTGACCCGCGCGGCGGCCCGCGGCCAGGGCAGTCTCGATGCGCTGGCGCCAGGCAAGCTCTTCTACATGTATTCGAAGACCGACGCCGGCCGCGACCTGCTGCGCTATCTCGACGAACGGCGCCGGGCGCCGCGCCCGCTCACGGTGGCCGGCTTCGACAGCCAGCTCACCGGCGAAGCCAGTCAGCAGGCGCTGCTGCCGGGCCTGCGCCGCCAGCTCATGGCCCGCGACGCGCGAGCCGCCCGCAGGATCGATTGGCAGTTGCTGGAGCGGCTGGGCGCCCGGCTGTTCAAGCTCGACCGGACGGCGCCCGCGGCCGAAGAGCGCCGCCGCTTCGATGCGGCGCTCGCCGCCTTGCACGGCGCGCTGTGCAAGGCGGGCCGCGCCGACGCGATGCTCTGGTGCCGCAGCGTGGCCGGCCTGCAGGCACAGGCACGCACCGTGTGGGACGACGACTACCAGCGCGACCATGCGATGGCGGACAACCTGCTGTGGCTGACCGAGCGGGTGTACGCCGGTCGCAAGGTCGTGGTGTGGGGCCACATCGCGCACCTGGGCCGCGGCCTGCAGCGCGATGCGCAGCACCGCCTGGCCGGCGCCATCGTCGGCGAGCGGCTGGGCCGCGCCTACTACGTGCTCAACCCGACCGCCCTTGAAGGCCGCTGGCTCGACGACGCGAGCGGCCAGGTGCGCGAGGTGCCGCCGGCCGCGCCCGGCAGCCTGGAGGCCGTGCTGGCGGCGGCCCACCCGTCGGCGCCGTTCATCTTCGTGAACGCGCCGCGCGGTCCGGTGCCGGGCCTGGAGGCCGTGCCGGCCCGCGCCATGGACTTCGGGCCGGTGGCGCTGCCGGGCATCGCGGCCAACGGCCTGGGCCGCCATTGGGACGGTGTGTTCTTCATCCGCACCATGGGGCCGGTTGCGATGGTGCGCTGAGCCCTTCAGCATGGGGATGCGGCTGGCGCGAGGGAAGAACGCGGCGGTCAGCCGACATGCGCTGGCCGACTATTCCCAGGACGTCTCGGGGTCCACCTGGTGCGCCAGGTCCATGACGTCGTGCAGAAGCCGACCGACCACCAGCAAGGCGGGCGCGAGGCGGTAAACGAGGAAGTGGCGCGGGCGGCGGACCACTCCTGCGCCTGCCGCTGCGTGATGCCGGCTCAGTCGCAGGTGCCACGTCCGAACGCCCGCCCCGAGTTCGGGCCGTGCGATGCTGCCCGGTCGGTCTGGATGCGTCGCCACATCGCGAAGTGCCGCGACGATCAGGCTCTCGTAGCGCAGCCGGGCCACCTCGCCGAGTTGCTCGTGCGTCTTGGCAAGGATGTTGATCACATCCGTCTGGGCAGCGTCCGAGAGCCGAAAACGAAGCATCAACTTGCCGTCTTGGCCCGCTTGGCCGCACGGTGGCCCAACCGTCCAACGAACTCCTCAAGCTGGTCATCGGCAACATCGGTGTACCGCCCCTCGGAGACATCCGCCCAACCCAGGCGGGCCGCTTGGCGGAGCGCCTTGAGCTTGGCTGCCTCCATGCGCTCGCGCTCCTCGATCAGGCGCAGCCCTTCGCGCAGTACCTCGCTGGCGTTCTGATAGCGACCTGACCGCACCAGCGTCTCGACCAGCTCCTGTTGATGGTCGCTGAGAACGACGTTGCGTGTGGGCATGGAAGTGGCTCCAAGGGAGTCGACCCGAACTGCCGGGGCGAGATTGGCAGATTATGCCAACGCCTTGATCGGCCGGGTGTTTTGCGTTCCTGCTGCACCTCAAGGATTGCGAGCGCTGGGTGCCTGCCGAAGAGCTTGACGGCGTAGCGCTCCTGGCCGGGTTTCCGTTTCGGTCCTTGAAGCAGAGCATGGTCTTCAACGACGGTGGTTCGGGGTGCGAGCTGATTCAACATGTCGAGCTGGAACCCAATGGACTCCTTGGCTGGCTGACGTGCAGCCTCCTGTTGCTTCCCAGCGTGAAGCGAGGGATCGTGGAATCTCACAGGCGCCTCGCAGAGCTGCTGCGTGAAGCGTGGCTGCACCATCGAGCAGGGCTGCCTCACCGGTGTTTTAAAGCAGCCCCAGCTCCACCGCCTTCAACGTCGCCGCCGCCCGGCTGCTGCAGGCCAGCTTC
>CAMLNA010000119.1 GCA_946481025.1 uncultured Rivibacter sp. | reverse complement strand
TACCTGCTGATGGCGGCCATGCTGATCGAGATCAAGTCGCGCATGCTGCTGCCGCCCAAGAAGACGGCCGAGGGCGAGGAACCCGAGGACCCGCGCGCCGAGCTGGTGCGCCGCCTGCTCGAGTACGAGCAGATGAAGCTGGCCGCCGCCAGGCTCGACCAGCTGCCGGTGCTCGGCCGCGACTTCCTCCGCGCCCAGGTCTACATCGAGCAGGCGCTGGAGCCGCGCTTCCCTGACGTGCACGTGGTGGAGCTGCGCGAGGCCTGGCTCGACATCCTCAAGCGCGCCAAGCTCAACCAGCACCACAAGATCACCCGCGAGGAGCTGTCGGTGCGCGAGCACATGAGCATCGTGCTGCGCACCCTGCAGGGCCAGCGCTTCGTCGAGTTCGAGGACCTCTTCGACATGAGCCGCGGCCCGCAGGTGTTGGTGGTCACCTTCATCGCGATGCTCGAACTGGCTCGCGAACGGCTGCTCGAGATCACGCAGGCCGAAGCCTTCGCGCCCATCTACGTGCGGCTGGCCTACTCGACGAGCCCATCCCCGTAGCACTCGCTCGCGGCGCCTCGTGTAGAGGCTTGCCTCCAGCCCGCTGCACCGCAGCAGCCCTGTCGGGCCGGCCTAGAATCCGCCCCACTTCGGAGCACGCCGTGAGCAGCCAATCCTCCCCCGCCGACACGCCGCACCAAGGCCGCAAGCCTGTGTCGCTGTTCCGCCTGCGCGAAATGCTCGCGGCCGGCGAGAAGATCGCGATGCTGACCGCCTACGACGCGTCATTCGCGCGACTGGCCGACGACGCCGGCGTCGACTGCCTGCTGGTGGGCGATTCGCTGGGCATGGTGCTGCAGGGCCAGCCGAGCACGGTGCCGGTCACGCTCGACGAGATGGCCTATCACACGCGCTGCGTGGCCCGCGTCAGGCCCTCGGCCTGGCTGATCGGCGACCTCCCCTTCGGCAGCTACCAGGAAGGCCGCGAACAAGCCCTGCGTTCGAGCGTCGCGCTCATGCAGGCCGGCGCCCAGATGGTCAAGCTCGAAGGCGGCGGCTGGACGCCCGACACGGTGCGCTTCCTGGTCGAACGCGGCATCCCGGTGTGCGCCCACCTGGGCCTCACGCCGCAGAGCGTGCACGCGCTCGGCGGCTACCGCATCCAGGGCCGCGACGAAGCCGGTGCCGCGACGCTCAGGCGCCACGCGAGAGAGCTGGCCGACGCCGGCGCCGCCATGCTGGTGCTGGAGCTCATGCCGGCCCGGGTGGCCGCCGAGGTGCAGGCCGAGAACCCGCAGCTCATCACCATCGGCATCGGCGCCGGCCGCTCGACCGCCGGCCAGGTGCTGGTGCTGCACGACATGCTCGGCATCACCCGCGGCAAGCTGCCCCGATTTGTCAGAAACTTCACGGCCGAAGGCGGCAGCATCGAAGACGCGCTGCGCCGCTACGTGGCCGCCGTGAAGGACGGCAGCTTCCCCGACGAATCGATCCACGGTTACTGACTGAACCCGCAACCCCGAGGCCGCACTTGCGCATCGTCCACACCATCGCCGAGCTGCGCCAGGCCCTGGCTGGCGCCACCCGCAGCGCTTTCGTGCCCACCATGGGCAACCTGCACGAGGGACACCTGTCGCTCGTGAAACAGGCCAAGGACCATGGCGGGCCGGTCGTGGCCAGCATCTTCGTCAACCGGCTGCAATTCGCGCCCCACGAAGACTTCGACACCTACCCCCGCACGTTCGAACGCGACTGCGACCTGCTGCGAAGCGTGGGCTGCAACGTGGTGTTCGCGCCCGACGAAGCCGAGCTCTACCCCGAGCCTCAGGTCTACAAGGTGCAACCGCCGCCGGCGCTGGCCGACATCCTCGAAGGCCACTTCCGGCCCGGATTCTTCACCGGCGTGTGCACCGTGGTGCTCAAGCTCTTCCATTGCGTGCAGCCGAAGGTGGCGGTGTTCGGCAAGAAGGACTACCAGCAGCTCATGGTGATCCGCCGCATGGTGCAGCAGTTCGCGCTGCCCATCGAGGTGGTGGCCGGCGAAACCGCGCGGGCCGACGACGGGCTGGCCCTGTCGTCGCGCAATGGCTACCTGGGCGAAGCCGAGCGTGCCGAGGCGGTGCGCCTGTCGATGACCCTGAAGGACATGGCCAACACCCTGCAGCACGCCCTCAGGAGCGGGGCCACGGTCGACCTGCCTGCGCTGGAGCAGCAGGCCACTTCGTCGCTCGCGGCGCGCGGCTGGAAGCCCGACTACCTCACGGTGCGCCGCCGGACGGACCTGCTGGCCCCCACCGAAGACCAGTTGCGCGGCGGCGAGCCGCTGGTGGCGCTGGGCGCGGCCAGGCTGGGCAGCACGCGCCTGATCGACAACCTCGAAATCTGACCCTGCCGTATCAGCCCGCGACGCTGTCGAGCACGGCCATCCAGGCCGGCACCGACACCATGCCCAGCAGGGTGGACACCGTGACCAGCCCGGCCACATAGGCCCCGTGTCCGCCCATGCGCACGGCCAGCACGTAGGCGCTCGACGCGGTGGGCAGGGCCGCGAAGGCCACCAGGATGGCCAGTTGCCCGGCAGGCAGCGCGAACAGCAGGCCGAGCGACAGCGCCAGCGCCGGCAGCACCAGGTGGCGGATGCCCAGGAAGGCCGAAGCCAGCCCCGGCGCTTCCTTCAGGCCGCCGAGCTTGAGGCCGGCGCCCACCGCCATCAGCCCCAGCGGCAACGCCGCCTGGCCGATGCGCGACAGCGTGGTCGCCGCCGCCTCGGGCAGCTGCAGCCCCGCCAGGTTGGCCAGCAGGCCGGCCACCGTGCTGACGATGAGCGGGTTGCGCGCGATCTCGCTCAGGTAGCGGTGGCCGCCGTGCCGGGCCAGCGGCCACACGGCGCCGACGTTGCAGACCGGCACGCACAAGGCCACCAGCAGCGCCACCCAGGCCACGCCCTGTGCCCCGGCCAATCGCTCGGCCAGGGCCAGCGCGACGTACGAGTTGAAGCGGAAGGCCGTCTGCGCGCCCGAGGCGTGCAGGCGCGCGTCGACGCCGGGGGCCCAGCGCAGCGCGTAGGCCAGCGCAATGCCCACACACACCGTGGCCACGCCGCAGAAGGCGAGACTCAGCGTCGCCGCCGGCTGCAGCGGGCTGCGCACGATCGAGTTGAACAGCAGCACCGGGAACAGCAGGTAGTACACGAGCTTCTCGACCGATTCCCAGATGGGACGGTCGAGGGCGGTGTAACGGCAGATGACGAAACCGCAGACGATGAGCAGGAAGTCCGGCAGCAGCAGGAACGCGTTGTGCATGGCGCAAAGGGTAGCGCCCGCCGCTGTGAGTAGTACCCACAATCGCGACGTGTCGGCACTTGCAGCAGCATCCGCGTTCAAAACCGGCGGGCACCGTCAATCGCACGGATGCACCACCACACCACAGGAGACCCTATGCAACGCAGAACCCTCGCCGCCACCGTTGTCGCGGCCGCCATGGCAGCCGCCGCGCCGCTGGCTTTCGGGCAGGCCTATCCCAGCAAGCCGGTGAAGCTGATCGTGCCGTTCGCGCCGGGCGGCACGACCGACATCGTGGCGCGGGTCATCTCCGAGAAGATCAATGCGCCGCTGGGCCAGACCATGATCGTGGAGAACAAGGCCGGCGGCGGCGGCATCGTCGGCGCCAACGAGATCAGCAAGGCCGCGCCCGACGGCTACACGCTCGGCGTGGCCACCGTCTCGACGACCGCATCGAACCCGGCCATCAATCCCAAGACGCCCTACAACCCGCTGACCGACTTCACGTCGATCATCAACATCGCGGCCACGCCGAACGTGATCGCGGTGCACCCGAGCTTCCCGGCCAAGGACTACAAGGGCTTCCTGGCCGAGCTCAAGAAGAGCCCGGGCAAGTACAGCTTCTCCAGCTCCGGCACCGGCGGCATCGGCCACCTGCAGATGGAGCTGTACAAGTCGCTGGCCAACGTGTTCGTCACGCACATCCCGTATCGCGGCGCCGGCCCGGCGCTCAACGACACGGTGGCCGGCCAGGTGCCGATCATCTTCGACAACCTGCCTTCGGCCCTGCCCTTCATCAAGGACGGCCGTCTGATCCCGATCGTGGTGGCGGCACCGCAGCGCCTGGCGGCCCTGCCGAACGTGCCGACCTTCAAGGAAGTCGGCCTGGAGCCGGTGAACCGCATGGCCTACTACGGCATCCATGGGCCCAAGGGCCTGCCGAAGGAAGTGGTCGACAAGGTGGCGGCGGCGGTGAAGAAGACGCTGGAGGACCCGGCCGTGCGCAAGCGCATCGAGGACACCGGCTCGCTGATCGTGGCCAACACGCCCGAGCAGTTCGCTGCCCAGACCAAGGCCGAGTTCGAGGTCTACAAGAAGGTGGTCGAGCAGCAGAAGCTGAAGCTAGACTGACCGCCACCCGCTCCGCATCGCAAAGCCGCTCCTGGAGCGGCTTTGCTTTTGCCTGATGACACCTCGCGACGCCAGCCAGTCCTCGATCGACCGCTTTCTCGACGCGCTGTGGCTCGAGGACGGCCTTGCCGCCAACACGCTGGCCGCCTACCGACGCGACCTTTCCCTCTATGCCGACTGGCTCGCACGCGAGCATGGAGCCTCGCTCGACGCCACCACCGAGGAGCACCTGCGCGGCTACTCCGTGTTCCGCCACGGCAGCCGCACCAAGGCCACCACGGCCAACCGGCAGCTCACCGTCTTCAAGCGCTACTTCCGCTGGGCCCTGCGCGAGCGGCTGCTGGAGGCCGACCCGACGCTCAAGCTGGATCCGGCCAAGCGCCTGCTGCGCGTGCCCAGGACGCTGACCGAGGCGCAGGTCGAGGCGCTGCTGGCCGCGCCCGGCCTCGACACGCCGCTCGGCCTGCGCGACCGCGCGATGCTGGAGCTCATGTACGCGAGCGGGCTGCGGGTGAGCGAGCTGGTCACGCTGAAGAGCGTGCACGTCGGGCTGAATGAAGGGGCCCTGCGCATCAGCGGCAAGGGTTCGAAGGAGCGCCTCGTGCCTTTCGGCGAAGAAGCCCACCTGTGGCTGCGGCGGTACCTGGCCGAAGCCCGTGCCGCCATCCTCGGCGGCCAGCAGACCGATGCCCTGTTCGTCACGGCCCGTGGCGCCGGCATGACGCGCCAGATGTTCTGGACGCTGGTGAAGAAACATGCACTGGCGGCCGGCATCCACGTGCCGCTGTCGCCGCACACGCTGCGGCATGCCTTCGCCACCCACCTGCTCAACCACGGCGCCGACCTGCGCGCGGTGCAGATGCTGCTGGGCCACGCCGACATCTCGACCACCCAGATCTACACCCACGTGGCGCGCGAGCGGCTGAAGGCGCTGCATGCGCAGCACCATCCGCGGGGCTAGGCAGCCCGCAGCGTCCTGTCGATCGCAGGCCTGCTTCGCCTCCTCGCGCAGGCCTTCGGTTCAGCCGGCATCGCGGGCGTTGCCTAACGCACACTGGGCCCGTCAGAGGGCCCTTCGCACCCCAAGAGCCATCGCTCGGTAGGTATCTGCATGCCTTCGCTGCCAAAAGCGCGTTCCGATACCTGCCGTCGCCATGCCCAAGATCCCGTCACGCCCGACCAACACCACGCTCGTGCTGCCCGGCACGGGCAGCACGACAGCCCACACCGGCAAGGCCGGCGCGAAGTTCTACACGCTCGACCCGCTCATGGCCCGCAACGAGGTGCTGTCTGTCCAGGCCGATCCGCTCGCGCGCGCCCAGGCCCTGACCACGGAAACCCTCGCCCCTGCCTGGAGCGCACCCGCCATGGCGCCGCGTCGTGCGCTGCGCAAGCTGCTGCATGGCGCGGCAAGGGGCATGGGTTTCGCGCGCGGCGAGCCGGTGGGGCATGAACACCTGCTGCGCTACGCCGGCACGAAACTCGAGCGCGAGGCGCCGCCCGCCGAAGTGCAGGACGGGGTGCAGAAGACGCTGTCGTCGTTCATCTCGAAGCTGGCCGCCGAACAGCGGGCCATGGACGCCCGCATCGCCGTCAACGAGGCGGCGGCGGCCGCCGAGGTGGTGGCCGGTCATCTGGAGCGCACCGAAGGCGACTGGGCCCTGTCCGCACACCGCGCGGCGACGCTGGCCGACCGCACCAACGAACTCTCACAGAGCAGCATCGCCCTTGCGGCGCAGCTCGCCACCGTGCAGGAGGAAATCGCGCTGACCCGCGACGTGCTGGTGTCGGTTCGCGAGGCGCTGGCCAGGGAGCGGCGGGCCTCGGGAGGGTCGGCAGATGCACCGCTGCCAACGCTCGCACCGAGCGGAGGCACCGGCATGTCGCCGCTGCGCGACCTGTTGAGCGCGCAGCGTGAACACGACCAGCGGGAGACTGAGCGATCGAGCATCGCGGCACTCGAGGAAGTGCTTGCCGACAAGAGCGCCGCGCTGGCGGCGCTGCAGTCGCACGAGGATGCCCTGCTGCAGCGGCAACAGGTGCTGCAGGCACGGATCGGCGCAGAGCAGCGGACTGCCGACGACAACGCACGGAACCTTCGGTCCCAGGATCGTGCGGCCGGCAAGCTGCGTGGCCAGCAGGAGCCGCTGCGCAGGGTGGGCCGGGCTCGCGAAGGCGAGCAGGCCGCTGCCGCTGCACGGGCGAGCGAGGCGGGCAGCGCCTTCGCAGCCGCCGAGGCGGCGCATTGCAGCGAGCTGCTCGAGCTTTGCCCCGGCTTCGACCATGCGGCCGACTTGCAGCCCCTGCGCGATGCAATGCAGGGCTGGAGCGAGTCGCTGCAGGACCGGCTGGCTCGCGTCGGCGACGGCGCATTGCCCAGGAGCCTGGCTGTCCACATTGCCTTCGAGGCGCTGAGCGCGGCCACGGGCGGCGACGCGTTGCAGGCCGCCGAGCTCCTGCAAGCGCTGCAGAAGACCAGGCTCTCCGCTGCGATCCCCCCGGCCGGCGGTGAAGCGACCGCCACGCAGCCGGTGCGGCGACTGGCTCGCCTGCTGGCCGAGGAAGGCAGCGGCATCCAGATGCTGGAGCTGCTGCTCGAGCCCGCGCAGAGGCCGCTGGGCCCCCAGCAGGCCGAGGCCGCACGGCTGTACCTGCTGGCCGACGAGCTGCCGCTCAAGCGGCCCGAAGGCGGCGCAGTGCAGCGGGATTGGGTGGCCGCGGTACAACGCGCGGCCGGCAGCGTCACGCATGCATCCGACCCCGCGCAGGCGCTGGCGGCGCGTCCGCCCGCGGAGCGCGCCGCCTACCGGGCCTTGCGCAACGGCTACGACACCACCGTGCAGGGCTCGGACTACGACAAGGCCAACCAGCACCTGAAGAAGCCCCTGCGGTGGCTGGCCGAACGCGCGGCCGCGAAGCAGCGCCCGGCGGTGCTCGCGCCCCTGAACCCGGTGAACCCGCTGAACGCGCTGAAGCAGGGCATGGCCGTCGGCGCAGCGACCGCGCTGCCCACGCCCGCACGGCTGGCCGCCAAGGCGCTGGTGGAAGCCGCGGCTCATGTGCACGACTACCTGGTCGCGCGCGATGCCCAGCTGCCGGAGGGACACATGCCCTCGCCCGGCGAGCTCGGGTGGCGGGCCATCGCCCACCACGTGCAGTGGCACCCCGAAGGCGCCGACCCCACGACGATGAAGCTCGGCAAGCGGGCGCTGCGGTCCATCGAGCAGCATCGCGGCGAGCTGCAGCAGTTCTTCGAGCGCGAGGCCCGCGCCAAGGCACGCGGCCAGCCGGTGGCCACCAGCCTCAACCCGCCGCTGGATGCGGCATGGAAGGCCCTGCGAAGCGGCCGGTACACCGTGCTGCAGGCCATGGACATGCTGCACAAGGGCCTGCCCGCCGCACCACGGCCAGGCGACCCGGCCGGCTCGCCGGCCTCCCCGGACCCGCATGCGAACGAATCACACTGGCGGGACATGGAAGCGCGTGCCAGCGGGCGGTTGCACGACGCCGTGGCCGACGCCCACCGCCTGCTGCGCGACGGCAGGCGGGAGCAGGTGGACTCCGCCCGGGCGTTGTTCGACATGACGCGCGACATGATCGAGAACCTCGAGTGGCGCGACCGCCTGCGGCTCACCGGCCAGAAGGCCTGGGGCCTGAACACCGGCCCGTTGTCGGCCGCCGTGGCGGCCGCGAAGCTGGCCACGGGCGTGGGCCTGAAGCTCATCGCGGGCGGGCAGCGCAACAGCGAGCAGGTGATGGAGATCTACATGGGCCGCACCGGGCTTTACCTGCAACTGGGTGAGCAGCAGGTGCTGCAGGGCCAGCTGGGCGCAGGCGTGAACGTCGGCTACGTCTGGGGCCTCGGCGACGAGCAGGACGGCGCGCGCGCCGGCATCGGCAGCTCGGCCGACTGGAAGGTCCGGCGCGAGACGGCGCTCGAAAGCGGCGTGCAGCTGCGCGTGCTGCGACTGTCCAAGGGACAGGAGCCCGAGCTGATGGCCAAGTTCATGGACGTGTACGAGCACCTCATGACGCTCACCGATCGTGCGCGGCGCGGCGAACCGGTGCCCGACGACTGGATGGGCGAGCTGCTGGCCTACCACGACAACCTCAACGTCGGCCTCATCGACAACGCGGTGCGCAGCTCGGTCGGCACCGAGTTCAACTGGTCGCTCTTCGCGGGGGCGCGCACGGGCGAGGTGGACGACCGGCCGCGGCGCGTGAACCTGTCCGTCTCGGGCGGCATCAAGGCCAGGCAGGACAAGAGCAGCACGCAGACCGAAGTGGCCGGCTACATGACCACCCTCTACCGCGACTCCACCGCGCAGGCCAAGGTGGAAGGCAACGTGCGCGCCGCCGCGGGCGTGATGCTCCAGCAATGGAGCGAGCCCGACAAGAAGGGCCGCCTGCAGCCCAAGGCGAGTCTCAGCGCCGCGGGCGCCGACCTGGCCTATGCGACCGAAGTGAAAGCAGAAGGCATCACGCGCTTCTGCACCTTGTTCACCATCGACAGGAAGATCGACCCGGTGCGCAGCGACTGCGCGATGGACTTCCTGGACTTCGCCGCATTCGAGCGCGAGGTGCGGCGCGACTGGAACACCTGGGTGAATTACGGCACCGCCAGGCTGCCGGCCGACATGAGCGAAGGCATGCGCTACGCGGTGGCCGAGCGTCAGCTCGAAGACCTGCTGGAGCAGGGGCGAAACTTCGCGGCCGAGAACAAGTTCGCCACCGTCTACATGGACAAGGCGCTGAAGGCCGAAGCCGCACCCGTGCTCGACGGCCTGCGCGCTCTGGCCAGCCTGCAGCGCAAGGGCGGCCGCGAGGAAGAGGCGCAACGCACCGAACGGCTGTTCGACGACACCATCGCACAGCCGCCGATGTGGGAGCCGACCATCCTGCTGCTGCGCGAGAAGACCAAGGGCGAAACCGACCGCGGGGTGGACTTCTTCGTCAAGTGGCAGAACAACCGCATCGGCGAGGCCATGCGCACCGTCGGCCAGTGGCCGCCGTACGAGCCGGTGCCGCGTGCGGAGCCGGGCCGCAAGCCCGAGCCGGCACGGCTGTGGCGAGCCGAGGGCTCCTGGCCAGCTAGCCAGCCAGCTGCTGCGCCAGGGCCACCACCTGGCTGACGGCATCGGCCGCGTCGGCCGCCACCACATGCCGCCCCGGCATGCTGCGCAGCCAGGTGAGCTGGCGCTTGGCGAGCTGGCGGGTGGCGGCGACACCCCGTTCGCGCAGGGCCGCCATGTCGGGCGGGTCGGCGGCGTCCAGCGCCTCCCAGGTCTGCCGGTAGCCCACGCAGCGCATCGACGGCATCGACAGGTCCAGGTCAGCCCGCGAGCGCAAGGCCCGCACCTCGTCGACCAGTCCGTCGGCCAGCATGGCGTCGAAGCGCTGCGCAATGCGTTCATGCAGCCATGGCCTGTGCAGCGGCTCCAGGGAGATCAACGGCGTGTCCGCGGGTGCGGCGCGGTCGGCGCTGCCGCCGAAACGGTCGCTGTGGAAGCTCGACAGCGGCCGGCCGGTGCTGCGCCACACCTCCAGCGCCCGCTGGATGCGTTGCGAGTCGGCGGGCGGCAGGCGCGCCGCGGTCACCGGGTCCACCTTCGCCAGCTCTTCGTGCAGCGCCGCCCAGCCACGCGTCGCGGCCTCGCGGTCGAGCGCCGCGCGCACCGCCGGGTCGGCCGCGGGCAGCTCGTCCAGCCCGTCGAGCAGGGCCTTGAAGTACAGCATCGTGCCGCCCACCAGCAGCGGCAGCCGGCCACGGGCGGCGATCTCGTCGACCAGGCGGCCGGCATCGGCCGCGAACTGCGCGGCCGAATACGCCTCGCGCGGGTCGATGAGGTCGATCAGGTGGTGCGGCACCCGGCTGCGCTCTTCTCGCGTGGGCTTGGCCGTGCCGATGTCCATGCCGCGGTACACGAGGGCCGAATCGACGCTCACGATCTCCACCGGCAGCGCCTGCGCGATGGCGAGCGCCGCCGCGGTCTTGCCGGAAGCCGTAGGCCCCGCCAGCCCAAGCCAGCGCAGGCGCGCTCCTCCCGGCGAGCGGGGTGTCGTCATCCCGGGCCGCCGCGCCGGGCCGCCCCAAGCAAGGCCCGCCCCTCCTGGAGGGGTGGTCGCCGTACCCGGCGAGCGGGGTGTCGTCATGACGGCTCGCCGTGGCGCTGCACCAGCGTCCAGGCGATGCCGGCGGTCACCACCGACCACACGCCGATGGTGAGCGCCAGCGGGTAGACGGTGCCGTTCATCGTGACGCCCAGCCAGGCGCCCACCGCGAAGGCGGCGGCGGCCAGCACGAAGCCCGCGAGTGCCGATGCGGCGCCGGCGTTGTGCGGGAACGGCCCGACCGCGCCGGTCTGGCCGCAGGGCTGGTGGATGCCGTGGCCGAAGGCGAACAGCCACTGCGGCACCATCACCGCCCACACCGTGTGCACCTCGGCCAGCGCCAGCAGCGCCATCGACAGCCCGCCGGCCAGGGTGCACCACGCGCCGCGCGCCACCGTGCCGCGGATGCCGTGGCGCAGCAGCCAGCGCCGGCACCAGAAGGTGCCGGCCAGGTAGCTCACCGAACTCGAGGCCATCACCAGCCCGTAGCCCACCCGGGAGGTGCCCAGCACCTCGATGAAGACGAACGACGATCCCGCCAGGAAGGTGAAGAGCCCGGCATAGGTGGCCGCGGTGAGCGCGGCATAGGCCACGAAGGTGCGGTGCCGCAGGATGCGCCACCACGCCGCCAGCAACGGGCCCAGGTGGGTGGCCGCCGGGTTCTTGCGCGGCGCCGTTTCGCCGACGCGCCAGATCACGAAGGCCAGCGTGGCCGCGCCGAACAGCGTGACGGCCAGGAGGGCGGCGCGCCAGCCGAGCGTGGCGCCGATCAGCCCGCCCAGGGCGGGGCTCGACAAGGCCAGCACCCCCAGGCCCGACAGCCCCTTGCTCATGACGCGCACGCCCTCGTGCGGCTCGTAGAGGTCGCGCACCATCGCGCGGGCGCAGACCACCGCGGCCGCCATCCCGGCGCCCTGCACCGCCCGCCAGAGGATCAGCACGCCGATGCCGGACGCCAGCGCAGCCAGGAGGCTGGCAGCCACGTAGAGCGACAGTCCCCACAACAGCACCGGCCGCCGACCGTAGCGGTCGGCCAGCGGGCCGCAGACGAGCTGCCCGAAGCCGAAGCAGATGATCAAGGCCGACAGGGTGAGCTGGGCCGCCGCCATGGGCGCCCCGAGTTCGCGGGTGAGGCCGGGCAGCACCGGCAGGTAGAGGTCGGTGGTGACCGGCTGGATGCCCAGCAGCAGCGCCAGGGCCAGGGCCACGACGGCGGGAGAAGCCGCGTGCATGCGGCTACGAGCCGTTTCGGCTGTTTCGGAGGTGGAAGCCATCGGTCGAGCGTATCAGGGGCATCGTATGGGCCGGGCGCTGGCCGCACAAAACGGCGCGGGGTGCGCACCCCGGGCACGCTGCATGCCGGTGCCCAGGGTCGGCGCAGCGGCGCTCCGCGTGCGGCAGCGCGGCCCTGACGCATCCACATCGACTCAACAAAGGAGCACTCATGACGAGCTTGCGCACCCGACTCTCCGTTGCCGGCCTGGTGGCCGTGTTCGCCCTCTCCCTGGGCGCCTGCCAGCGCCGCGACGAAACCGCGCCCGCGGGCGGCCCGACGGGGTCCGCCGACCCCGGCACGTCGAGCACCTCGCCTGCCGGAGGCACCGGCATGGGCTCGGGCACCGCCACGGCGCCCGATGCGGCAGCTTCTGCAGCATCGAATCCCTGAGCGGACGGGCCGGCCCTGTCGCGGCGGGGCCGGCATCACGCCGGCCCCGCCGTTGCATTTGGTGACCGCCCCCGCGGTCACACGGTTACATTCGCCCGGCCGGGCACTCTTGCGCGGCGTTTCCTGGAGAAGAAACATGAAACGAACCCATCGTTGGCTGACCGGCTTCGTGGCCGCGTGCATCACTTATTCCGGCGCGATCAGCAGCGCCCAGGCCACCCTGATCGGCACCGAAGAAATCGCCGCAGCGCAGGGCATGGTCTCCGCTGACCTGCAGGCCGACCAGGCCCGCGCGCAGGTGAACGCCCTGCTCGACCGCGCCGACGTGGCGCAGGCGCTGGCCGAACGCGGCGTCTCCGCGGACCAGGCGCGCGCCCGCGTGGCGGCGCTGTCCGACTTCGAGGTGGCCCACCTCGCCAAGACGCTCGACGAGGCTCCGGCCGGCGCGAGCGACATCCTCGGCACCATCGTCTTCATCTTCGTGCTGCTGCTGATCACCGACATCCTCGGCTTCACGAAGATCTTCCCGTTCACCCGCTCGGTCCGCTGAACCGGCACCCGGTGGACAGGCGCAGGCTGCTGACCTCGGCGCTGCTGCTCGGCGCGGCGTCCGGTGTCGGCGGCTGCGCCGCGTTCATTCCGCCGCAGACCGAGGCGTTGCTGGCCGAGCGGCCGGCCGACCTGCCCTCGCACGTCGAGCTCAGCGCCACGCCGTTCTTCCCGCAGACCGAGCTGCAGTGCGGCCCCGCCGCGCTGGCCACGGTGCTGGTCGCGCTGGGCATCGAGGTCACGCCTGCGCAGCTCACCGAGACCGTGTTCCTGCCGGCGCGGCAAGGCAGCCTGCAGGTCGAGATGCTGGCCGCCGCGCGGCGCCAGGGCGCCCTGGCGGTGCGCGTGCCGGGCGAGCTGCAGGCAGTGTTGCGCGAGGTGGCCGCCGGCCACCCCGTGCTGGTGATGCAGAACCTGGGGCTGGGTTTCGCGCCCGCCTGGCACTACGCGGTGCTGATGGGTTACGAGCTCGACCTGGGGGTCGCGGTGCTGCGCTCAGGCACCACGCGGCGCGAGATCCTGCCGCTGCGCACCTTCGAGCACACCTGGGCGCGTTCGGGCCACTGGGCCTTCGTCGCCGTGAAGCCCGGCGAGCTGCCGGCCACCGCGCCCGAGACCGAAGTGGCCGCCGCCACGGTGGCGCTGGAGCGCAGCGTGCCGGCCGCCACGGCGGCCCGCGCCTACGACGCGGCCCTGCAACGCTGGCCGCACAACCTCACGTTGGCCATGGGCCTGGGCAATGCCCGGGCCACCGCGGGCGACCTGGCCGGCGCCGCATCGGCCTTCGAACATGCAGCCCGGCAGCACGACAGCGCAGTCGCCTGGAACAACCTGGCGCACATGCGCATGAAGCAGGGCCAGCATGCCGCGGCGGTGGAAGCCGCGCAGCGCGCCGTCGAACGCGCCGAGGCGGCCGAGCCGCAATGGCTGTCGATCACGAAGGCCACGCTGGCGACGGCGCA
>CAMLNA010000118.1 GCA_946481025.1 uncultured Rivibacter sp. | reverse complement strand
CGATCCAGCGGCGGGCCTGGAACATCTTCACCTTGGCGACGTACTTCGCCGGGCTTTCGCCGACCGTGCGGGTGAAGGCCTCGGCGAAGCTGGAGCGTGAGGCGCCCATCAATTCGGCCAGCGCGGGCACGGTCCAGTCGCGCGACGGGTCGGCATGGATGGCCGCGAGCACCTTGCCGACCTTGGGGCAGCGCACCGCCGCCACCCAGCCGGTCGAATCGCTGCAGCCGCATTCGACCCAGGCGCGGATGATGCTCGCGGCCAGCACGTCGGCCAGCCGCGCGAGGATGCCGCAGGCACCCACCCGGTCGAGCGCCATTTCACGCTCCATGGCCTCCAGCAGCGCCGGCACGGTGGCATCGCGCTGGGCCAGCTCTCCGGCGCGCATCACCTCCGGCATCATCGCCACCAGCGGGTGCATCGGGTCGAGGTTGAAGCGCAGCGCGCCGCAGAACATCACGTCGGCCGCCTCGCCCGCGGCCATCGCAGCGCGGTCGCCGCCGCCCACGAGGTAGATGTTGTCGGACACCGCCACCCGCGCGAGCGAGTCGATGTCCACCGCGGGGACGTCCGGGTCGCTGGCCATGACGTGCAAGCTGCCGCGCGGCAGCAGCACCGCATCGCCGGGGTTCAGGCGCAGCCAGTCGGCCGAGTGCTGGGTGCGCAGCCAGCTCGTGCCGTGCGCCACGAAATGGAAACGGGCCGAGCGCTGCGCCGGAAAGGCCACCGCCCAGGGCCTGGGCAGCCGGCAGCGGCCGTACTCCACGCCATCGAGCCGCAGGCCCAGCAGGATCTGCGTCAGGGCATCGGGCCCACGGGGCAAAGAAGCCTCGGACGAATCGTCAAGCATTTCGGCTTTTCCAACATGGAAACGCCGAGATCTTATCCATAAGCTGCCCGTTCCGACCACTTCCTTTGCTCGAACGTGTCTGCCACCTCCTGCTCCCCCGGCCTCGACGCCGCCCACACCGCCCCCTGCCCGACCGCGAACCCGGCGCGCTGGCCCGCCGTCGTGTCGCTCGCGCTGGGCGTCTTCGGCCTGGTCACGGCCGAATTCCTGCCGGCCAGCCTGCTCACCGCCATGGCCGGCGACCTCGGCATCTCGGCCGGCGCGGCGGGGCAGGCGGTGACCGCCACCGCGCTGGTGGGCGCCGTGGCCGCGCCGTCCATCCCGCTGCTCACCCGGCGCTTCGACCGCAAGGCGGTGCTGCTCGCGCTCACGCTGTTGCTGGCGCTCTCCAACGCGCTGGCGGCCACGGCCGACAGCTTCGGCGTGCTGCTGGCGGCGCGGGTGATGCTCGGCGTGGCGCTGGGCGGCTTCTGGTCGATGGCGGCCGCGCTGGCCATGCGGCTGGTGCCCGAAAAGCTGTTCGCGCGGGCCATGTCGGTGGTGCTCACCGGCGTGTCGGTGGCCACCGTCTGCGCCGCGCCCGTCGGCGCCTGGATGGGCGACCTGTGGGGCTGGCGCAGCGCGTTCGTGGCGGCCGGCGTCGTGAGCGTGCTGACGCTGGTCTTCCAGCTCGTCACGCTGCCCGCACTGCCGCCGCGCGACAACCCCGACCTGCGCGTGCTGGGCCGGCTGCTGGCGCGCCCGGGCGTGCGCATGGCGCTGCTGGCGGTGTTGCTCGTCATCTCGGGCCATTTCGCCGGCTTCACCTACATCCGCCCGCTGATGGAAGACGTGACGCACCTGTCGGTGAGCGCCATCTCGGCGGTGCTGCTGGGCTATGGCATCGGCGGCTTCTTCGGCAACTTCGCCGGCGGGCTGATCGCCGAACGCAGCGAGCGTTACGCCATCGTCGCGGGCGGCGCGGTGATCGCGGTGCTGGCGGCCAGCCTGCTGGTGGCGGGCGGCTCGGCCGTGGTGACGGCGGTCGCGGTGGCGCTGTGGGGCTTTGCCTTCGGTGCCTTCCCGGTCGGCTTCCAGACCTGGATCGTGCGCGCCGCGCCCGACCAGGCCGAAGGCGCCGGCGGGTTGCTGGTGGCGGCCTTCCAGGTGGCGATCGCCAGCGGCGCGGTGGGCGGCGGCCTGCTGGTCGACCACATCGGCGCCCTCGGCGGGCCGGCCTTTGCAGTGGCCGCGCTCGCGCTCGGCACCGTGCTCACGCTGCGATACGGGCCGCGTCCGGCGCGGGCCTGAACCTGTCCCCGAAGGAGACCCACCATGCCCGCAGGCGCCCCCCTCAACCGCCGCATCGTGCTCGCCGCGCATCCGCAAGGCCTGCCCACGCTGCACGACTTCCGCCTCGAAACCCAGCCCGTCCCGACGCCGGCCGAAGGCCAGGTGCTGCTGTGCACGCTGCACCTGTCGCTCGACCCGTACATGCGCAACCTGATGGAGCCGACCGGTCCCGGCTACGCACCGCCGGTGCCGCTGGGCGCCACGATGGTGGGCGGCACGGTGAGCCGCGTGGTGGCCTCGCGCCACGCCCGCTGGCGCGAGGGGGACCTGGTGCTCGCCAACGCGGGCTGGCAGGACTTTTCGCTGTCCGATGGCGACGGCGCCGGGCTGACGCCGCTGGGCGACCTGGCACAGCCCTCGCTGGCGCTCGGCGTGCTGGGCATGCCGGGCTTCACCGCCTGGGTCGGCCTGCACGACGTCGGCCAGCCGCAGCCGGGCGAGACGGTGGTGGTGGCCGCCGCCACCGGCGCGGTCGGGGCGGTGGTCGGGCAGATCGCGAAGCTGAAGGGCGCGCGCGTGGTGGGCATCGCCGGAGGCGCCGACAAGTGCCGCCATGCGGTCGAAACGCTGGGCTTTCACGCCTGCATCGACCGCCATGCGCCCGACTTCGAGCAGCAGCTCGACGCCGCCTGCCCCCAAGGCATCGACGTGTATTTCGAGAACGTGGGCGGCGCGGTGCTCGAAGCGGTGCTGCCGCGGCTCAACCTCGGCGCGCGGGTGCCGGTGTGCGGCTTCATCGCGCACTACAGCGAGACCACGCCCCCGCCCGGCCCCAACCGGCTGCCGCAGCTGCTGGCCACCGTGCTGCAGAAACGCGTGCGCGTGCAGGGCTTCATCGTCCTCGACCACTACGGCGAGCGTTTCGAGGCCTTCCGCCGCGAGATGGGCGGCTGGCTCGACGCCGGCCTCGTGAAGCAGCGCGAAGACCGCGTCGACGGGCTCGAGAACGCGCCGCAGGCCTTCATCGGACTGCTCCAGGGGCGCAACTTCGGCAAGCTGGTGGTGCAGGTGTCGGCCTGAAAGCAAAACACCCTGCGGTGTGAGCGCAGGGTGTTCTTCTCGCGGCACGACCGGGGCGCAAGGCCCCGGCGTGCATCAGAGCGCGCGAATGCGCGAGGCCTGGGGGCCCTTCTGGCCCTGGGTCACCTCGAACTCCACGCGCTGGTTTTCGGTCAGCACCTTGAAGCCCGTGCCCTGGATCTCCTTGAAGTGGGCGAACAGGTCCTTGCCGCCGTTGTCGGGGGCAATGAAGCCGAAGCCCTTGCTTTCGTTGAACCACTTCACAGTGCCGGTTTCAGTCGTCATGTCGTCGATCCTTGCTGGATGCGTTGAAAAAATGCCCCAGCTATGGCCGGTGCGGTTAAGCAGCCTCCTGACGGGGAGGCTGAATGCGGGAAAAGCGTTGGCGTCGTCGCGATGCAGGTTCATCGGCGAGGCGCTCTCGGGGTGGGCGGGCTGCCTCGCCGGTCGAGATGGCGGAAGGTGATGCGGCCCTTGGTGAGATCGTAGGGTGAGAGTTCCAGCGACACGCTGTCGCCGGCCAGGATGCGGATGTGATGCTTGCGCATCTTGCCGCCGGTGTAGGCGACCAGCTGATGCCCGTTCTCGAGCGTCACGCGAAAACGCGAGTCCGGCAGGATCTCGTTCACGACGCCCTGCATCTCGATGAGTTCTTCCTTGGCCATGCGGTCACTCCTGAGTGATGGTGGATGAGGTCCGGGCCGGCGCGCGCTCGCCGATCCAGGTCAGCGCCTGGGACGTGGCAAAACGGGCGGCCTGCTCGCCTGAGGCGAAAACGGGCACGAAACGCATCACGCGGTCGTGGGTCATGCTTCCTCGACCGCTGCGGATCGACACGGAAGCCGTGTAGCGTCCGCCGTCGTCGCGGCGGATGAGGGGAGAAACGAGGTACTTCCCGACCTGTAGGGCGGTATGAATGGTGAATCCTTTGGTGGCCGGCCCTCGGAAAACGGGGGCCGCCGGTTCTGACTGGAAAGCGCGCGGTGCGCGCATGCGGCGGATGAGCTCTGTCCGGCGGCTGGCTCGCAGGGTCACTCGCCGCGGGCCAGGGGCAGCCAGAACACGGGGACCGCCGAAGCAATCAGAAGGTCTGGCAAGGGAGGGAGATCAACTCTTGATCTCGGCGAGTCGTGGGCATCAGGGGGTGCGACGCCGCTCGCGCGAAGCCTGGAGTGTACCAGCAATCGGGCCGCCGGCGCAGGAACCGGCGGACCTTGTTCACTGATCGGCCTGCTTCAGCGCAAACCTCGCCGTCGCGACAGGCCTGCCGGCCACGTGCACCACCGCCACCGCCTTGGTGCCGGGGCCGACCTTGAACGCACCGGTGGCCTCGAGGCGGTCGCCGGCCGGCTTGAGCTCGACTTCCTGCTTCTCGGTGCCCGACAGCAGCGTCACCTTCGCGCTCGCCTTCGAGACGTCGGCCGGCTTGCCGTGGTCGCGCAGGTAGAGGCGCAGGGCCGCGGGGCCGGCCACCAGTTCGTAGTCCATGTCCTTGACCTCGGCCACCACGCCGCCGTGCAGCGGCTTGTGTTCGTGCGCGTGGTCATGCTGGCCGCCGGCCGCATGGGCGGTGCCGGCCAGGGCCAGGGCGGTGCAGACGATGAGTGCTTGCAGTGTCATGGGATGGCTCCTTTGGGGGTTGGGGAAAAGCGGGCGTCACAGCGCCTCGGCGTCCTTGTCGTCCATCAGCCGCTCGGCAGCCTTGCGGCCGAACAGCCAGAACATCGCGGGCGTGAGGAAGGTGTCGAGCAGCGTCGAGCTGACGAGGCCGGAAAAGATCACCACGGCCACCGGATGCAGCACCTCGGTGCCGGGCTGCTCGGCCTCGAACAGCAGCGGCGCCAGCGCGAAGGCGGTGACCAGCGCCGTCATCAGCACCGGGGAGAGCCGCTCGAGCGAGCCGCGCAGGATCATCGGCAGGTCGAAGCCCTCACCCTCGAAGCGCATGAGGTTGATGTAGTGGCTCACCTTCAGGATGCCGTTGCGCACCGAGATGCCGGCCAGCGTGATGAAGCCCACCAGCGCCGCCACCGACAGCGGCTGGCCCGACAGCGCGAGCCCGACCACCGCGCCCACCAGCGCCAGCGGGATGTTCACCATGATCAGCGCCGACAGCGTGACCGATCGGTAGCGGCTGTAGAGCACGACGAACATCAGCACGAGCGACACGATGGACAGCAGCCCGACGAGCCGCGACGCTTCTTCCTGCGCCTGGAACTGGCCGCCCAGCGTGATGAAGTAGCCCTCTGGCAGGCGCGTGTCGGCCACCACCCGGCGGATGTCGGCCACCACGTCCGACAGCGCGCGCCCCGAGGCATTGGCCGAGAGCACGATGCGGCGCCTGCCGTCGTCGCGGCTGATCTGGTTGGGACCGTCGCCGTCTTCGATGGTCGCGAGCCGTGACAGCGGCACTCGGCCACTCGGCGTCTCGATCAGCAGGTTCGACAGGCCTTCGAGCGAGCGGGCCGATTCGGGCAGGCGCACCACCAGCGCGAAACGCCTGCCGCCTTCGACGATCTGGGTCAGCTTCTCGCCTTCGACGAGGCTCTGCAGCGCCGCCAGCACCTGCGGCGTCGGCACGCCGTACTGCGCCGCGGCCGCGTAGTCCAGGCGCACCTTGATCTGCGGCGCCAGCACCTGCTTCTCGATCTGCAGGTCGGCGATGCCCGGTACGGCGGCCAGCCGCGCGCGCAACGCATCGGCCTGGCCGCGCAGCGCATCGAGGTCCTCGCCGAAGATCTTGATGGCGATCTGCGAGCGCACGCCCGAGAGCATGTGGTCGATGCGGTGCGAGATCGGCTGGCCGATCTCGAGCGCCGCCGGCAGCGGGGCCAGCCGCGCACGGATGTCGGCCTTGATCTCGTCCATGCTGCGGGTCAGCTCGGCCACCGGCTTCAGGCCGACGTCGAGTTCGCTCACGTGCACGCCCTCGGCATGCTCGTCCAGCTCGGCGCGGCCGCTGCGGCGACCCACGTGCGTGACCTCGGGCACCGCCTTCACCAGCACCTCGGCCCGGCGCGCCAGTGCGGTGGTCTCCGGCAGCGTGACCCCGGGGTTCAGCCGCAGGCCGACCAGCAGCGTGCCTTCGTTGAACGGCGGCAGGAAGGTGGTCGGAAAAAAGGGTACCGCGGCGGCCGCGGCCAGCACGGCGAGGCCGGCCGCGGCGAGCGCCGCCTTCGGCCGGCCCAGCACGGCCTGCAGCGCGCGGCTGTAGCGCTGCTTCATCCATGCGAGCAACCGTGTGTCGCCATGGTCGAGGTGCTTCATGCGCGGCAGCAGGTAGAAGCCGAGCACCGGCGTGACCGTGACCGAGACCACCAGCGACGCCAGCGTCGAGACGATGAAGGCAATGCCCAGCGGCACGAACAGCTTGCCCTCCAGCCCCGGCAGCGCGAACAGCGGGATGAACACCAGCACGATGATCACCGTCGCATAGAGGATGGCCGAGCGCACCTCCATGGTGGCGCGCGCCACCACCTCCAGCGGGTGCAGGCGGTGCTCGGGGTGCTTGGCGCGGTCTTCCTTCAGGCGCCGCAGCACGTTCTCGACGCCCACCACCGCATCGTCGACCAGCCCGCCGATGGCGATGGCCAGGCCGCCCAGCGTCATCGTGTTGATCGACAGGCCGAAGTAGCGGAACACGAGCGCGGTGATGAAGACCGACACCGGGATCGCGGTGAGCGCAATGACGGTGGGCCGCAGCGTGCCGAGGAAGAAGAACAGGATCACCGCGACGAACACCGACGCGCCGATCAGCTTGCCCTGCAAGGTGGTGATCGAGGCCTCGATGAAGCTGGCCTGGCGGAAGGTGACGCGCGGCGCCTCCATGCCCGCCGGCAGCGAGGCCTTCAGCCCTTCGAGCGCGCTTTCGATCGCCTCGGTGAGCGCGATCGTGTCGGCGGTCGGCTGCTTCTGGATGCCCAGGATCACCGCGGGCTTGCCTTCGAACCCCGCGTCACCCCGCTTGGGCGCCGCGGCGAAGGTCACCTCCGCGACCTGGCGCAGCAGGATGGGCTGACCGTTCGCGGTGGCGGTGAGCGCGAGGTGCTTCAGGTCGTCGAGCGCCGACGTGCGGCCGAGGTGGCGGATCAGGTATTCGCGGCCGTTCAGCTCGAGAAAGCCACCCGAGGTGTTGGCCGCGAAACCCTTCAACGCGGCTTCGAGCTGGTCGTGCGTGATGCCGAGCCCGGCCATGCGCGCGGTGTCGGGCTGCACCTGGAACTGGCGCACCTCGCCGCCGATCGGGATCACCTGCGCCACGCCCGGCACGGCCAGCAGCCGCGGCCGCAGCACCCAGTCGGCGTATTCGCGCACGGCCATCGGGCTGATCCGGGCCGCATCCACCGGCATGGCGATCTGCATGATCTCGCCCATGATCGAGCTGATGGGGCCCATGCGCGGCACCACGCCCTCGGCCAGGCCCTCCTCCATCGAGGACAGCCGCTCCGACACGAGCTGGCGTGCGCGGAAGATGTCGGTGCTCCAGTCGAAGGTGACGTAGAGGAACGACAGGCCGGCCGACGAGGTGGAGCGCACCGACTCCACGCCGGGCAGGCCGTTCATCGTCGTTTCGAGCGGAGAGGTGATGAGCTGCTCCACCTCCTCTGCCGCCATGCCGCCGGCCTCGGTCATGAGGGTGACGGTCGGCTTGTTGAGGTCGGGGAACACATCCACCGGAGTGCGCGACAGCGTGAGCGCGCCATAGGCCATCAGCACCACGCTGGCGATGATCACCAGCAGCCGGTTGCCCAGGCTGTTGTCGAGTAGCCACTTGAACATGTGCGCGGCTCCTCAGCGGACCTGGTTGATGAGCGCGGCGCCCCGCGTCGCGATGCGGTCGCCGGCCGCAAGACCGGAAGTCACCGCCGCCTGCGTGCCGTCCAGCGGCTCCACCGTCACGCTGCGCGGCTCGAAGCGCTCGGGCGCCGTCTTGACCCACACGATGCGCTGGTTGGCGGCGTTCTTCAGCAGCGAGGCCACCGGCACCGCGATGCCCCGGACCCGTGCTTTCGTCTGCACGAACACACGCACCGGCTGCCCGACGGCGAGGCCGGTGAGCGCCGGCCCCTGTGCGCGGAACACCAGCGGCAGTGCCTGCTCTCGCAAGGTGCGTGCGGCGCCCAGGAAGCGCAGCGGCACGCGCTCGCCGCCGAGCGCCAGCGCAGCGCCGCCGATGTCCGCCGCCAGCGCGGCATCGAAGGCGAGTGCCTCGATGCGCAGCCGTGTCGGGTCGACGATCTCGAACACCAGCTCGCGTGCATCGACCACCTGGCCCGCGACCGCATGGGCCGAGGCGATGACACCGGCCACCGGCGCCACCAGCGCCTCGCGCATGGCCAGCCCGCTGCCCAGCGCGGCGATGCGACCGGCCAGGCTGGCCGCTTCGCTTTCGGCCGCCTCGACCTCCTTGCGCGGCACCGTGTCGGCCAGCTCCGCGAGGCGGGCCGCCCGCTTGTCGGCCAGCGCCTTGGCCGCGCGCAGCTCGGCCAGTTGCGCGGCCTGGTTCGACCGCTCGATCGGCGTCACCGAGGGCACCACCCAGGCCAGCACCTCGCCGCGGCGCACCGCCTGCCCCAGCGTGGGCAGCCCGCGCGGCCCGGGCTCGATGCGGCCGGCGTTCTGCGCCTGCACCTTGCCACCGGCGTTCGGGTCCATCACCACCCGGCCGTTGAGTTCCACCGATCGCGGCAACTCGGCTGCCTCGACCGGCAGCGTGCGCACGCCCAGCTGGCGCTGCGCCGGCTTGGGCAGGAACACGCTGCCGTCAGGCAGGCGCTGCGGACCCTGGGCGCCGACCACGGCGCCGGCATCGCCGTGGTCGTGGCCTTCACCGGCATGCGCGACCTGGAAGGCCAGCGCGAGGGCCAGGGCCAGGGCCGGCGCCGGCGCAGAAGCGAAAGGCAGGCGCTTCATGCCGCACCTCCTGCACGCGCGCGGCGTGAAGCCGCCACGCGACGGGCCGCGAAGGCCAGCGCGGCCATCGACAGCGCACCGGCACCCCAGGCCGCATAGGCGGCCCTTGCAGGGCGGGCCTGCGCGGCGGTCTCCCCGGCATGCAAGTCGAGCTCGCCGGCCAGCAGGTCGGCCTCGTTGCCGACGGTCACGGTGGCCGTCACCGGCAGCACGCCGGCGGGCGGCGCGCTCGCCAGTTCGACCTCGTATTCGTCCTGGCCGTGGGGTGCGGCCTCGAACCTGGCGCCGCCGATCTCGAGCTCGATCCGTGCATTGCCGACCGGCTGGTTGTCGGCGGCGCGGTCCAGGTACAGCGAGAGCCGCTTGCCGTCGAGCACACCGACCAGTTCGAACACTTCGGAGCTGGCCGCGAAACGCGGCAGCGCCGGGCCGCCTGCGGCCGGCGCGGCGTCGCCGTGGTCATGGCCTTCGCCGGCCCGGGCGGCCGGCGGCAGCGAGAGGATGGCAGCCTGCAGGAGGGCCGCCAGGATGAAGAAGGTTTTCATGGCATGAATCGAAAAAGGGTTGCTTGAAGGCGCGGGCTCATTGCGGCAGCAGGCCGAGCGCCTGGCGCCAGGCGGACAGGGCGGCGGCGAGCTCGATGCGGCTGCGCGCGGCCTGCCGATCGGCCTCGGCCGCTTCGGCCTCGATGCGCAGGCGCGTGGGCAGGTCCGTTTCGCCGAGGCGGAACGACTTGTCGAAGAAGCCGCGTGACTCGCGGGCCAGCTGCGCCCGCCGCAGGGCCGCTGCGAGCTGGACGCGTGCCGACTCGACACGCGAGCGGGCCGCTTCCCGCCCGGCAGCCAGGCGCTGCTGCTCGAGCCCGAGCTGCGCACGCGCTTGCGCGGCTTCGGCCTGGGCGAGGGCCACCTGCGCGTGGTGCCGGGCGCCGCCGCCGAACGGCACGCGCACGCCCAGCGTGACGGTCTGCGCATACGACTCGCCGAAGGCACCGCGCTCGCGTGTGGTGGCCAGCGTGAGTTCGGGGTTGGCACGCGAGCGCGCCGCGGCGAGCGATGCGGCGTGCTCGGCCGCTGCCACCCGGTCGCGCAGCTCGGCGAGCGCGGCGTGCTCGCCCGCGCCCTCGCTCGCCGGTTCGGCCTCGGCCGACTCCGATGCGGTGGCGGGCGTGCCGGCGAACCCCGCGGCGGCGGCAAGCTGCTGCCAGGCCGCGGTCGCGCCGGCTTGCGCCTGGGCGAGGTTCGACTCGGCCAGGGCGACCGCGCCTTCGGCCTGGTGGCGGTCGGCGCGCGCCATGTCGCCGGCCGCAAGCCGGCGTTCCACGTCGGCCGCGAGGCGCCGTGCGCTGTCGAGCTGGTCGCGCGCGGCCTCGGCTTCGACACGCGCGCGGTGCCAGGCCCACCAGCTTTCGCGCAGCGTGGCAGCCAGGCTCAGCCGCGCCGCCCGGGTCTGGCTTTCGAGCGCGGCGGCTTCGGCTTCCGCCAGGGCCGCATTGCGGCTGCGCTCATGGGGCAGCCACAACGGAACCGACAGGCCGGCTTCGTATTCGCGGGTGCCGCTGTTGCGGTTGAGGCGATCCGTCCTGGCCGCCAGCTCCAGCGTCGGCGGCTCCGCCGTCCATGCGCGCGCGGCGCGCTGCCGTGCCGCGGCGGCCTCGCGGCGCAGGGCCAGGGCCTGCGCCTGCGGCTGGCGCGACCATGCCGCTTCGAAGGCCTGCGGCAACGAGAGCCCGTCGGCCGTGCCGGGCGCCGGTGGCTGGGCCGGCGCGAGCTGCGCGCCGGCCGCAAGCAGGGCGGCAGCCAGCACACGCCGGCGCCGCGGTGAAAGAGTCCTGAAATGCATCCGATGCTCCGAGGTTGAAGACGAACCACAGGAGACCGGCGAGTCCCGGCGCTGCCGCATCAGCGGCAGGCATCAGGCACAACGGGGAGAAGGCTGAAGCAACCGACCCGCCTCGCCGGTCAGGCGAGGCGAGCCCACTGAGGGCGTTCGGGCGGTGCAGGAGGCGGCGTGGGGGCGGATCCGGCCGGGCCGGCGCCGGTGTGGCCCGACCCGGATGCGGGGCTCAGCCCGGGCGTCACCATCGGCAGCCCGGTGCCATGGCCATGGCAATGGCTGCAATCGAGATCGGCCACGCCGGCCGGATCGGCCTCGGCGGAGGGCTGATGCTGATGTTCGTGGTGGCCCAGGTGCTGGGCCACCACGCCGGTTTCACCGGCGCCTTCATGCGCGCAATACGCCGCCACCGCAGCCCAGCCGAGCTGCAGCGGAACGAACACGAGCACGAGGATGACAAGCCACCTGGACATTGGGGCGCGAGTTTAGGGCCTGTTGACGCTACTTGGAGCCTGGCGCCTCAGACCGCCTGAGGTTTCGTGGCTGCCGCCCGCGCCGCGAATTCCGCCCGCAGCGCCTTGAGCTTCTCTCGCGGGTCTTCGCGGCGGGTCTGCTCGTTGAGCTTCATCTCGCCGATGAAACGGCTGGGCACGCCCTGCACCGTGTCGCGGCCCTTCTTGCGGCGGCGCAGGGTGCTGACCACGAGCGTGGTGCGGGCGCGGGTGATGCCCACGTACATGAGGCGACGCTCTTCCTCGAGCCGCTGCGGCGTCATGTCCTCGTCGTCGGTCTTGAACGGCAGCAGGCCTTCGTTCACGCCGGCCAGCACCACGTGCGGCCACTCCAGGCCCTTGGAGGCATGCAGCGTCGACAGCGTGACGACGTTCTGCTCGTCGCCGCGTTCGGCCAGGCTGATGATGACGCTGATGGTCTGCGCCACATCGAGCACCGTCTTGCGCTCCGTCTCGAACGTGCCACCCTCGTTGGTGATCTCGCCGCCGCAGCGCTTGGCGATCCAGTCGACGAAGTCCATCACGTTCGACCAGCGCGAGGCGGCGAGCTTCTCGCTGTCTTCGCCGTCGTACAGGTGCTGCTCGTAGCCGATGTCCTTGAGCCATTCGAGCAGCAGCGCCTTGGCATCTTCGGCGCCGCTGGTGTGGCGCGCGCGGTGCTCGAGGTCGGTGACGTAGCGGCCGAACTCGTGCAGCGAGCCGATGGCGCGCGCGCTCACCGCGGTGCCGAGCGAATCGGCGAACAGCGCCTCGTACAGCGATACCTTCCACTTCGCCGCGAACTCGCCCAGCTGCCCGAGCGTCTGGTGGCCGATGCCGCGCTTGGGCGTGGTGACGGCACGCAGGAAGGCCGGGTCGTCGTCCTGGTTCACCAGCAGGCGCAGCCAGGCGCACAGGTCCTTGATCTCGGCGCGGTCGAAGAAGCTCTGGCCGCCGGAGACCTTGTACGGGATCTCGGCCTTGCGCAGCGCCTTCTCGAACACGCGCGCCTGGTGGTTCGCACGGTAGAGGATGGCGAAGTCCTTCCACTCGACCTGGCCGCCCTGCCCGCGCACGCTCTGGATGCGGGCCACGGCGCGCTCGGCCTCGTGCTCCTCGCCGTCGCATTCGTTGAGCCGCACGGGCTCGCCGTCGCCGTATTCGCTCCACAGCTTCTTCTCGAAGAGCTTGGGATTCAGCGCGATCACGTTGTTGGCGGCCCGCAGGATGGAGCCGGTGGAGCGGTAGTTCTGCTCCAGCGGAATGACCTTGAGGTCGGGGTAGTCCTGCGGCAGGCGCTTGAGGTTCTCGATGGTGGCGCCGCGCCAGCCGTAGATGCTCTGGTCGTCGTCGCCCACCGCGGTGAACATGGCCGGGCGTTCGCGGCCCTCGCCCACCAGCAGCTTGAGGAACTCGTACTGCTGCGCGTTGGTGTCCTGGTATTCGTCGACCAGCACGTGGCGCAGCTGCGTCTGCCACTTGTTGCGGGTTTCGTCGTCGCGCTCGAGCAGCTTCACCGGCAGGCCGATCAGGTCGTCGAAGTCGACCGCCTGGTAGGCCGCGAGCCGCTCTTCATAACGCGCCATCACCCGCGCGGCCACGCGCTCGTCGTCGTCCTGCGCGGCGGCCTCGGCACGGGCCGAGTCGAGCCCGTTGTTCTTCCACAGGCTGATGGTCCATTGCCAGCGGCGCGCCAGCGCGGCATCGGTGGTGCCGCCGGCATCGCGCAGGATGGACAGCACGTCGTCGCTGTCGAGGATGGAGAACTGCGGCTTGAGGCCCAGCTTCGCGCCGTCTTCACGCAGCAGGCGCACGCCCAGCGAGTGGAAGGTGCTGATGAGCAGGTCCTTCGCGGCGCGGCCCACCAGCTGCTTGGCGCGCTCGCGCATCTCGGCCGAGGCCTTGTTGGTGAAGGTGATGGCCGCCACCTGCTTCGGCGCCAGGCCCGACTGCAGCAGCCGCGCGATCTTGTGCGTGATGACGCGGGTCTTGCCCGAGCCGGCGCCGGCCAGCACGAGGCAGGGCCCCGACGCGTGATAGACGGCTTCGAGCTGGGCGGGGTTGAGGGTGTCGGCCATGGCGCACGCAAACGAGCCGCGCATGATATCGGGGTGCCGGCCCGCGCCCGCCGCCGCCGGCCGGGCCGCGGGACAAACTCAGGGTCGCCGTGGCGCAATGCTCAGGTCCAGCGGGCTCATGCGCAGCTGGTCGGGCAGCCCCAGCCGGGCCACGTGCGTGCTCAGCATGTAGGCCATGCGCCGGAGGCCGCCGTCGCCCGCCTGGACGAAGCGCCAGATGCTGGCGCGCGAAAACCCCAGGGGTGAGCGGGCGCTACCAGTTGATCGGATTCACCCGGTAGAACCGC
>CAMLNA010000117.1 GCA_946481025.1 uncultured Rivibacter sp. | reverse complement strand
AGGCGGCCGAGCCGCAATGGCTGTCGATCACGAAGGCCACGCTGGCGACGGCGCAATTCCAGGTCCGGTAGCGCGCCGGCGCGCTCAGAACTTCTCGTCCCAGCGCAGGTAGCGCCACTGGCCCGCGGGCAGGTCGCCCAGCACCACGCGGCCCATGCGCACGCGCTTGAGGCCCGTGACCTGCAGGCCGACCAGCTCGCACATGCGCCGGATCTGGCGCTTCTTGCCCTCGCGCAGCACGAACCGCAGCTGCTGCTCGTTCTGCCAGCTCACCTTGGCGGGCTTGAGCTTTTCGCCGTCCAGGCTGAGGCCATGGCGCAGGCGCTCCAGCCTGTCGGCCGGAAAGTGCGGCGCGATCTCGGTGAGTTCGGGCCGCTCGGGCCAGCTCACCCGCACCAGGTATTCCTTCTCGACGCCCGAGTCCTCGCCGATCAGCTGCTTGGCGATGCGGCCGTCCTGCGTGAGCACGAGCAGCCCGGTGGAGTCGATGTCGAGCCGGCCGGCCGGCGCCAGATGGCGCAGGTGCGCCGGGTTGAACCGGGTGCCGGCGCGGTCGCCGCTCCAGCGGTTGGCCGCCGTCACCAGCACCACCGCGGGCTCGTGGCCGTCTTCGGCCTGGCCGCTCACGTAGCCCACCGGCTTGTGCAGCAGCACCGTCACCCGCTGTGCCTGCTGTTGCCGCGCCTGCGGGTCGATGCTGATCTGCTGCTGCGGCAGCACCCGCGCGCCCAGCTGCTTCACGACCTGGCCGTCGACCCGGACCCAGCCGGCCTCGATCCATTCGTCGGCCTCGCGGCGCGAGGCCAGGCCGAGCTCGCTCATGCGCTTGGACAGGCGCAGGCTGCCCTCGGCCGGCGACGCCGCCGGCACGGCCGCAGCGGCGGGCGGCCTGGGTGGTGCGGCGCGCGGACGTGCGACATCGCCCGCCCGCTTGGCCGCCGGCCGCGGTGGCGCGTCGGCACCGCGACGCGCAGTGGATGCGCCGCCTTCACCGCGCGCGGGCGGACGCGGCTTCCTGGCTGGCGCCGGCGCGCCCGCTTCGTCGCGCCGGCGCTCTGCCGACGCGGCCGCACGCTCCGCCGGAGACCGGGCTTCCCAGGCCGCCTTGCGGGCCGCACGTTCGGCCTCGGCTTCAGCGAGCGTGGGGCGCTTGCGCACGCCGCTGCCGGCACCGCGCACCGGGGGGCGGCCTGCGCCCTTGCGCGGTGCCTGCGGGTCTGCGCCGGCGGCGGGTTTCTTGAGTTTGAGTGTCGCCATCGTGTGTGGGTCGGGGCTTCAGCGCCCGCGCAGGAACAGCGAGTCGAGTTCCCTGATCGACAGCTGCCGCCAGGTGGGGCGGCCGTGGTTGCACTGGTCGGCCCGTTCGGTGCGTTCCATGTCGCGCAGCAGCGCGTTCATCTCTTCGAGGGTGAGCGAGCGGTTCGCCCGCACCGCGCCGTGGCAGGCCATGGTGGCAAGGATCTCGTGCTGCGCCCGCTCGATCGCGTGGCTCGCGCCCACCTTGTCGAGCTCGGCCAGCACCGAGCGCGTGAGCTCGACCACGTCGGCGCCGGCCAGCGCCGCGGGCCGCGAGCGCACGGCCAGCACGCCGGGCGCCAGCGCGCAGACGTCGAGCCCGAGCGTCTGCAGCGCGTCCTGCTGCGCCTCTGCAATGGCCAACTCGGTGGGCGTGGCGGCGAACGTGGCCGGAATGAGCAGCGGCTGCGCCTCGATGCGGGTGTCCCCGAGGCTCGCCTTGAGCCGCTCGTAGACGATGCGCTCATGGGCCGCATGCATGTCGACGATCACCAGGCCGTGGCGGTTCTCGGCCAGGATGTAGATGCCGCCCAGCTGCGCGATCGCGCGGCCGAGCGGCCAGTCGCCGGCACCGGCATCGAAAGCGGGCGCCGGAGCGGGCTGGGGTGCCGGCCAGGCGGAGGGAGCGTCCTGCGAGAACAGCACCGCCGCCTGCTGCAAACCGAGCGAGCCTTGCACCTGGGGCCGCGGCGGCCAGCTCTGGCGCGGCTCGCCGGCCCACGGGGCCGGCATCGCGAGGCCCGGCAGCACGGCCGATGCGGCCGCCGCTCCGGCCGGCAGCAGCGACGGGGCTGCCACGCCGTCGGCCGCGCCTTCGCCGGCACGCGCCAGGGCCAGTGCG
Organism: uncultured Rivibacter sp.; assembly: GCA_946481025.1. The sequence continues at coordinate 11,685 of CAMLNA010000117.1, read as the reverse complement.
TCCTGCACCGCATGGCGCACCGCCTGGTGCACCTCGCGCGACTCGCGAAAGCGCACCTCGATCTTGGTCGGGTGCACGTTCACGTCGACCCGCTCCGGCGCGATCTCGATGAACAGCACGTACACCGGCTGCCGGCCGCCGTGCAGCACGTCCTCGTAGGCCGAGCGCACGCCATGGGCGATGAGCTTGTCGCGCACGTAGCGGCCGTTGACGTACACGTATTGCAGGTCGGCCCGCGAGCGCGCCACGTCGGGCACGCCGGCGCGGCCCAGCACCGACATCGGTCCGGCCTGCGCCTGCACCGCGCGGCTTTGCGACACGAAGTCGTCGCCCAGCACGTCCTTCAGGCGCTGCTCGGCATTCGCGGCACGCCGCCATTGCTCGACCAGCTTGCCTTCGTGCCAGACGGCGAAGCCCACGTCGGGCCGCACCAGCGCATGGCGGCGCACGGCTTCAAGGCAATGGGCAAGTTCGGTGGCGTCGGTCTTCAGGAACTTGCGGCGCGCCGGCGTGCTGAAGAACAGCTCGCGCACCTCGACGCTGGTGCCCACCGCGCGGGCGGCGGGGGCAAGCTCGCCCGAGCGGGCGTCGAGCCGGAAGGCATGCGCCGCGTCGGCGGTGCGGCTGGCGATGGACAGCTCGGCCACCGAGGCGATGGCCGCCAGCGCCTCGCCGCGAAAGCCCATGGTGGCCACGCTCTCGAGTTCGGGCAGCGAGGCGATCTTGCTGGTGGCATGGCGCTTGACGGCCAGCGGCAGCTCGGCATGGGGGATGCCTGCGCCGTTGTCCTCGACCACGATGCTGCGCACGCCGCCGGCCAGCAGCTTGACGGTCACTTCACCGGCGCCCGCATCGAGCGCGTTGTCCACCAGCTCGCGCACCACCGAGGCCGGGCGCTCGACCACCTCGCCCGCGGCGATCTGGCTGATCAGTTCGTCGGGAAGCTCGCGGATGGGGCGGCGCACGGCGGCGGCGGCGGTCACTGCATTCATCGGCCGGATTGTAGGAGCCGGCCCCGCGGCGCCCCGCCTACCCGGGCAGCTTCGCGACCACCTTGATCTCGAACAGGAAGCCGTACAGCCAGGTCACGCCGATGCCGGTGACCGTGGGGTATGGCGCGTCGCCCCAGTACTCGCCCGCGACCTGCCAGGCCGGCTCGAAGTTCTGGTCCGGATCGACGATGAAGACCGTCGTGTCGATCACGTCCTCGAAGCTGCAGCCGGCAGCCGACAGGATCGCGTTCAGGTTGTCGAAGGCGCGCCGGACCTGGGACTGCAGGTCCGGCTCTGGCGATCCGTCCGGCCGGCTGCCGACCTGCCCCGAGACGAACAGGAAGCCGTTGGAACGGATGGCCGGCGAATAGCGGTTGCGCTCGTACAGCGCCTGGCGGCCGGCGGGAAAGACAACGTCACGTACGGACATGGATTCACCTGCGGAAGGAGTGGAAGACCCGGGGACTCTAGGAGCGCGCCCGCCGCGGATAAACAGGCCAGGCCCACAATGACTTTTTGCCGTGCCCAAACAATCTCCGAAGCGAGGAGCCGAGAGATGGACCGTTTCGATGCGCTGCAGGCCTTTGCCCGCGTGGTGGAGGCCAAAAGCTTCACCAAGGCGGCGCAGACGCTCCACATGAGCAAGACCACCGTGACGCAGCTGGTGCAGCAGCTGGAGGCGCGGCTGCGCGTGAAGCTGCTGAACCGCACCACGCGGCAGGTCAGCGTCACCGCCGACGGCGCCGCCTACTACGAGCGCGTGGTGAGGCTGCTCGCCGACCTGGAAGATGCCGACACCAGCCTGTCCGGTGCCTCGGCCGCGCCCAGGGGCCGCCTGCGTGTGGACGTGCCCAGCCCGCTCGCCCGCCTGATCCTGGTGCCGGCACTGCCGGCCTTCCATGCCCGCTACCCGGAGATCCAGCTCGACATGGGCGTGAGCGATCGCATGGTGGACCTGGTCGGCGACCACGTGGACTGCGTGCTGCGCGGCGGCGAACTCACCGACTCCTCCCTGATGGCGCGCCGCGTGGGCGAGCTGCGGCTGGGGGTGTACGCCGCGCCCGGCTACCTGCGGCGCGCGGGCACCCCGTCGCACCCGAAAGAGCTCGAAGACCCCCACCACCGCATCGTCGGCTTCCTGAGCGTGCGCACCGGCAAGGTGGCGCCGATCGCCATGCGGCGAGAAGGCGAGCGCATCCAGGTGCAGGGCCGCTACGTGGTCGCGCTCGACGACGGCAACGCCTACCTGGCGGCAGGGCTGGCGGGCCTGGGCATCCTCTGGCTGCCCCACTACATGGCCGAGGCGCACGTCGCCGGCGGCGAGCTGGTGCCGCTGTTCGACGGCTGGCAGCACGAGCCGATGCCGCTGTACGTGGCCTTTCCGCCCAACCGGCACGCCAGCGCGAAGCTGCGGGTGTTCATCGACTGGGTGGACGAGCTGATGGCGCGGCATGCGCCCGTCACACTGCGTGACGGCTCCCCCAGGCGGCCGGCCGATAATCCGCCGCCATGGAACTCGTCACCTTCCTGATCGACTTCATCCTCCACGTCGACCAGCACCTGGCCGCCTTCGTGGCGAACTACGGCCCGTGGGTCTATGCACTGCTGTTCGCCATCGTCTTCATCGAGACCGGCGTGGTCGTGATGCCCTTCCTGCCGGGCGACTCGCTGCTGTTCGTGGTGGGCGCCATGTGCGGCGTGGGTCTCATGAACCTGCCGCTGGCGATGGCGCTGCTGATGGTGGCCGCCGTGCTGGGCGACCAGATGAACTACAGCATCGGCCGCTACTTCGGGCCCAAGGTGTTCCAGTGGGAACAGTCACGCTTCTTCAACAAGCGCGCCTTCATGCAGGCCCACGAGTTCTACGAACGCTACGGCGGCATCACGATCATCATTGCGCGCTTCATGCCCTTCATCCGCACCTTCGCGCCCTTCGTGGCCGGCGTCGCCGAGATGAGCCGGGGCAAGTTCACCGCGTACAACGTGGCCGGCGGCGCGCTGTGGGTCGTGGGCCTCACGCTGGCCGGCTACCTGTTCGGGAACATTCCCTTCGTGAAGGAACACCTCGAGAAGATCATCTGGGCGCTGATCATCGTCCCGGGCCTCATCGCGATCTTCGGCGCATGGAAGGCACGCCGCAGGGCAGCGGCCGCGTGACGGCCGCCCCGCTCGACGCCGACGCCTCGGCCCGCCTCGCCGGCGAATATCTCGACCGGCACCGCATCGCACAAGCGCGCCGGCTGCTCGGCCAGGCGCTGGCCCGGGATCCCGAGCACCTCGGCCTGCTGTTCGAATCGGCACGCGCCCACTGGTACGCCGACGACCCTGCCGCCGCGCGCGAGACGCTCGGGCAGTTGCTGGAGCGCGAGCCCTTGCACATCGACGGGCGGCTCATGATGCTGAACCTCCTGGGACGCGCGGGCGAGGTCGAGCAGGCCGAGCAGCTGGCGCAGGCCATGCTCGGGCAGTTTCCGCAGTGGCCGGGCCTGCTGACCACCTATGCGCGTGCCGTGGTCCAGCATGACGCGGCCAAGGCCCGCTCGCTCGTCGGCGAGGCGCTGCGCCTCGCGCCGGACGACGAGGACGCCCTGGGCACGAAGGTCCTGTGCGACATCGTCGAGGACCTTCCCGTCGACAACGACGCGTTGCAGCGCCTGGTGCAGCTGTACCCCGAAGACCTGCGCGTGCTGGCGCTGGTGATGGCGGCCCACGAGCAGAAGCGCAACTACACCGAAGCCTTGCGCCTGGCCCGCGAGCTGCTGCGCAGGGACCCGCAGAACGAGCTGTGGCTGTCGTATGCGCGCAGGCTCGGCATGGCCGAGCATTGGCTCCTGCTGCCTTGGCGGCTCTTCGAGCGCTTCGGTGCGGTCAAGGTGATGGCGACCTGGGTGGTCGCGATGCCGATGGCCTTGTTTCTCGAGCGCAGCCATCCGCGGCTGTGCTACACGCTGCTGGGGCTCGCCGGCGGCTACATGGCCTATTGCCTGTTCGTCGTGCCGGTGCTGGTCCTCTTCGGGGCCCGGATCCGCCGGGTCTGACGCCCGCCGGCCCCGGGCCGGCAACACCTTTGTCACAAGGCCCGGATTTGCGCCTCATTTCCCGCTTTCGGCGCGGCGGCATGCCACCACACTTCCTGGAGGGCAAGGGGCCATGACCCTTTGCAGCGCACAGAGAGGAACGCATGTCCAAAGCCACCCGGCCGATCCCGCTGCCGCAGCACCTGGCGGCTGTTTTCATGCTGGCACGCCGGCTGGAACAGCGCGAGAACAATGCCGCGCGTGTCGACGCCCAGCTCTACCGCTTCGAGGCACGCTGCATGGCCGAGGAGCTGCAGGCCGCGCCGACCGACGACGCGCTCGAGGCACTCCTCGAGGTGTTCCCGGCCACGGCCGAGATCTACGAGAACCTGCACTACGCGAACACCGGGCTTTGCCGCAGCGAGCCTTCGGCCGCCATGGCCGCGCTGCTGATGGCCCGGAAGACCATCGCCAAGGCGCGACGCAGCTCGAAGACGAAACAGCCGCGCCGCTGAGGCGCGCCGGCGTTCACAGCGCGCGGTTGCGCGCCAGCGGCGGGTTCTTCGCGAAATAGCGGGTGATGCCCGAGACCAGCGCGTTGACCAGTTGCTCCTGGTATTCGGCGCTGCGCAGCTTGGCCTCTTCTCCGGGGTTGGAGATGAAGGCCGTTTCCACCAGGATCGACGGGATGTCGGGCGCCTTGAGCACCGCAAACCCGGCCTGCTCGACCTGCGCCTTGTGCAGCCGGCCCACCTTGCCGATGTGGCTCAGCACTTCGGAGCCGAGCTTCAGGCTGTCCTTGATCTGCGCGGTGGTGCTCATGTCGAGCAGCGCCCGCGTGACCGAGGCGTCCTTCACCTTCACGTTCACGCCGCCCACCAGGTCGGCGGCGTTTTCCTTCTGCGCCATCCAGCGCGCCGCGGCGCTGCTCGCGCCCGACTGCGAGAGCGCGAACACCGAGGCGCCGCGCGCATTGGGGTTCAGGAAGGCATCGGCATGGATGCTGATGAACAGGTCGGCCTGCACCCGCCGCGCCTTGCGCACCCGCTCGTGCAGCGGCACGAAGAAGTCGGCGTCGCGCGTCATCATGGCCCGCATGCGCGGCAGCGCGTTGATGCGCTCGCGCAGCCGCTGGGCCACCTGCAGCACGACGTCCTTTTCCTTCAGCCCGCTGGGCCCGATGGCTCCCGGATCTTCGCCGCCATGGCCGGGGTCGAGCGCGACGACGATGAGGCGCTCGGTCGCCCGGATGGCGCGTTCGGGCACCGAGGCCGCGGCCATGGGCGGCGGCGCGGGCGGCCCGGCGGGCGGCGCCGGAGGTGCCGACGGCCTGGGCTGGCCCATCCTGCCGATGAATTCGCCCAGGGCATCGTTGACGTCGGACGCCGCGCGCTCCGAGGGCGTGGCCGCTTCGGCCGCCTGGTCGGCGGCGGCCTTCTCCTGGATCAGCGCCAGCAGCGGATCGCGCTCGTGCACCGGGTGCAGGTCGAACACCAGCCGGTGCTGGTAGGCGGCCACCGGCTCCAGCGTGAACACCTGCGGCGTGATCGCCTGCTTCAGGTCGAACACGAGCCGCACCACCCGCGGCAGGTTCTGGCCCACGCGCACGCCCTGGATATAGGGGTCGTCGGACTTCACCTTGCCGACCAGTTCGCGCAGCGCCGGGCTCAGCTCCAGGCCCTCCACGTCGATCACCAGGCGCTGCGGGTTGCCGGTGACGAAGTGCCGGGCCGCCAGCAGCGCGTCGGACTCGATGGTGACGCGGGTGTAGTCCTCGGCCGGCCACACCCGCACGGCCACGATGGTGGCGCCGAAGGCGATGTCCCGGGCGGTGAGCAGCAGCACCAGGCTGCCGCCTCGCATCAGCAACTGGCGCCGCTTCATTGCATCAGCTCCACGCCGCGCGGCGTGCAGGCGTCCACGCGCACCTCCCGCACGTCGTCGTCGCGCGGCACGATGGCCACGCGCAGGTCGGGCACCGGCAGCAGTTCGCCGGCATGTTCGGGCCACTCCACGAGCTTCAGGCCCGGGCCGGCGAAGACGTCGCGAAAGCCGGCGTCTTCCCATTCGCGCGGGTCGCCGAAGCGGTAGAAGTCGAAATGCCAGGCGTCGAGGCCGGGCAGCTGGTAGGGCTCGACCACGGCATAGCTCGGGCTCTTGATGCGGCCCTGCACGCCCAGCGCCCGCAACAGGTGGCGCACGAAGGTGGTCTTGCCGGCCCCCAGCGTGCCGTGCAGTTCGATGAAGGCCAGGCCGATCTGCGAGTGGGCGGCCAGCCGCGCGGCGGCGGCGGCACAAGCGGCCTCGTCGGGCCACAGCAAGGCGTGCGTTTCTAGAATGGCTGGATGCATCAAGCTCGCGAGACAGTCATCGACGGCGCCGCCCTGCTCGCGAAGCTGAACGGGTGGGCGCGTTCGCTGGGATTTTCCCAGATCGGTGTGGCCGATGTGGACCTCGCGAGCGCCGAGCCCGGCCTCATGGCCTGGCTGGAGCGCGGCTTCCACGGCCAGATGCACTACATGGCCGCGCACGGCCTCAAGCGCGCGCGGCCCGCGGAGCTGGTGCCGGGCACGGTGCGGGTCATCACGGCGCGCATGGACTACCTGCCGCACACCGCGCCGGCGGGCTGGCAGCAGATCGAATTCGACCGGCTGGCGCGCCCCCGCGACGCCACCGTGTCGCTCTACGCCCGCGGACGCGACTATCACAAGGTGCTGCGGGCCCGCCTGCAGAAGCTGGCCGACCGCCTGGCCCAGGAGATCGGCCCCTTCGGCCACCGCGCCTTCACCGACTCCGCGCCGGTGCTCGAGGTCGAGCTCGCCAGCCGCAGCGGCCTGGGCTGGCGCGGCAAGCACACCCTGCTGCTGTCGCGCGAAGCGGGGTCGAGCTTCTTTCTCGGCGAGATCTATGTCGATGTGCCCCTGCCGTTGACGGACAGCACCTCTGCGCATTGCGGCTCCTGTCGTGCCTGTATCGATGTCTGTCCAACGCAGGCCATCGTCGGCGAGTACAGGCTCGACGCGCGGCGTTGCATTTCTTACCTGACCATCGAGCACGACGGCCCCATACCGCCCGAGCTGCGCCCGTCGATCGGCAACCGCGTCTATGGCTGCGACGATTGCCAGCTCACCTGTCCCTGGAACAAGTACGCCCAGCGCGCGGTGCTGCCGGACTTCGACGTGCGTTCGGTGTTCGATGCGCCCACGCTGCTGGCGCTGTGGGGCTGGGACGAAGCCGTCTTCCTGCGCCACACCGAAGGCAGCGCGATCCGGCGCATCGGCTTCGAACGCTGGCAGCGCAACCTGGCGGTGGCCCTGGGCAATGCCCTGCGCGCCACCGGCGACGCCGGCATCGCCACGGCCTTGTCAGGCCGGCGCGACACGGCCACGCCGCTGGTGCGCGAACACATCGACTGGGCGCTGGCCCAGCAGCGACCACACGCCTGATGCCCATGCATTTGCTCGACGTCACCCGGCTCGCCAAGCGCTATGTCGACACCACGGTGTTCGAGAACGTCTCCCTGCAGCTCGCCCCAGGCGAATTCGTTGCGCTGCTGGGCGAATCGGGCGTCGGCAAGTCCACGCTGCTCAACGCCATCGCGGCGCTCGACAGCATCGACGGCGGCCAGGTGTCGATCGATGGCACCGACGTGCATGCCCTCGACGAAACCGCGCGCGCGCACTTCCGCCGCAAGCACCTGGGCTTCGTGTTCCAGGCCTTCCACGTCCTGCCTCACCTGGACGTGACGCACAACGTGGCGCTGCCGCTGCTGCTGCAAGGCCGCCCCGACGCGCAGCGCGTGCTGCACATGCTCGACGCGGTGGGCCTGGCGGGTCTTGGCACGCGGCTGCCGCAGCAGCTCTCGGGCGGCCAGCTGCAGCGCGTGGCCATCGCGCGCGCGCTGGTCCACCGGCCGCGGCTCATCCTGGCCGACGAGCCGACCGGCAACCTCGACCCGGCCACTGCGGAGCGGGTGATGGCGGTGCTGGCCGCCCAGGTGCGCCAGGAAGGCGCGGCCTGCCTGCTGGCCACCCATTCGCACGCCGCCGCGACCATGGCCGACCGCGTGCTGCGGCTGACCAGCGGCGGTGTGGCGGGTCCGCCCGGCGAACCCGCCACTGCTTGACGCAACTCAAGCCCGCCGGCCCCCGGCTCGCGAAGAATGGCGCTCGATCCACCAAAGGCCAGGGAGCCGCCATGCCCTTCGAACTGTTCCGCAACCGGAACCATGTGTGCCTGATGTTCTCGGACCTGAGCGCGGACGAGGGCGAGGCCGTGCAGGCGAACCAGTTCCTGTTCGTGCACGGCGACACCGGCGCCATCCTCGACCCCGGCGGCAACATCGCCTACAACGAGCTGCACCTCACCATGACGCGCTGGTTCGCGCCGAACCGGCTGTCCGGCATCCTCGCGTCCCATGCGGACCCGGACATCATCGCGTCGCTCGACCGCTGGCTCACCGCCACCAGCGCTCCGCTGTACATCTCCAGCATCTGGGCCCGCTTCGCTCCGCACTTCTGCAAGCCGGGCAAGACCGAGGGCCGCATCATCGGCATCCCCGATCCCGGCATGCGCATCCCGCTGGGCGACAGCGAGCTGATCGCACTGCCCGCGCACTTCCTGCATTCCGAGGGCAACTTCCAGTTCTACGACCCGGTGAGCCGCATCCTCTTCTCGGGCGACCTGGCCGCGTCGATCGGCGCGAAGCTCAAGGCGGACGAGCCGGTCACGTCGCTGGCCGGGCACATCCCGCGCATGGAGGCCTTCCACCGGCGCTACATGGTGTCGAACAAGGTGCTGCGGCTGTGGGCGCGCATGGTGAAGACGCTCGACATCCAGATGATCGTGCCGCAGCACGGCGCGCCGCTGGCCGGGGCCGCGGTGGGCGAGTTCATCGAGTGGGTGCAGGAGCTGTCGTGCGGCATCGACCTCATGACCGATGCCCACTATCGCGTGCCCGACTGAGCTTCTGACGCACACTGCGGGCCCATGCCCGCCCTGCAGCTGCTGCGACTGCTTTCCTGGCCCGAACTCAAGCATCACCCGGCGCGCCACCTGAGCGCGGTGCTGGCCATCGTGCTGGGCGTGGCACTGGCCTTTTCGGTGCATCTCATCAACGCCTCGGCGCTGGCCGAATTCAGCGCCGCGGTGCGCAGCGTCAACGGCGAACCCGACCTCGTGCTGCGCGCGCAGCGCGAGGGCTTCGACGACCGCCTGTTCGAGCGTGTCGCCTCGCATCCGCAGGTGGCGCTGGCCAGCCCGGTGGTGGAGATCGACACCTATGCGCAATACGGCCAGGGCGCCCGCGTGCCGCTGCGCCTGCTGGGCATCGACGCGCTGCGCGCCGGGCCGCTGGCTCCGGACCTGCTGCCGCGCGCCGAAGGTGAGGGCGACCTGCGCCTGGCCCTCTTCGACCCCGGCCGCGTGTTCCTCAACGCCGCCGCGCTGCGGCAGCTCGGCGTCGAGCCGGGCCAGTCCCTGCAGCTGCAGCACGGGCTCGAACTCGTTGTGCTGCAGGTCGCCGGCCGCGTGACGGCCGGCGGCGGCCCGCTGGCGGTGATGGACATCGCCGGTGCCCAAGTCCGATTCGGCCGCCTGGGCCGGCTCTCGCGCATCGACCTGCGGCTGGCCGCCGGCGCCAGCCGCGAGACGCTGCTGGCCGGCCTGGCGCTGCCGCCGGGCGTGAGCGCCGCCGCGCCCCACGACAGCCGCCAGCGCATCTCGAACGTCTCGCGCGCCTATCGGGTGAACCTCACCGTGCTTGCCCTGGTGGCCCTCTTCACCGGCAGCTTCCTGGTGTTTTCGGTGCTGTCGCTGGCGGTGGCCAAACGCACGCCGCAGTTCGCACTCCTCGGCGTGCTCGGCCTGTCGGCCGGCGAGCGCCGCCGGCTCGTGCTGGCCGAATGCGCGTGGCTGGGCGCCGTGGGCAGCGCCATCGGCCTGGCGGCCGGCACCGGCCTGGCGCATCTCGCGCTGCGCTGGCTGGCGGGCGACCTGGGCGGCGGCTACTTCCCCGGCGTGGCGCCCGGCCTGCGCTTCTCGTGGCCTGCGGCAGGCGTCTTCGCGGCGCTCGGCATGGCGGCGGCGCTGGCCGGCGGCTGGCTGCCCGCGCGCCAGGCCGAACGCCTGGCGCCGGCCCAGGCGCTCAAGGGACTGGGCCTCGATGCCGCGCCGCCGCTGCGTGCCGCCTGGGGCCCGCTGCTGCTCGCGCTCGGCGTCGTGCTGGCCCTGCTGCCGCCCGTCGGCGAGCTGCCGCTGGCCGCCTACGGATCGGTGGCCGCGCTGCTGCTGGGCGGCATCGCCTGCATCCCCTCGGGCGTGGCCCTGCTGCTCGACCGGCTGCCGCGCGGCGCGGGCGTCCTGCCGCTGCTGGCCATGGCCCGCGCACGGCAGCAGCGCCACACCGCCACCGTGGCGGTGGCCGGCGTGGTGGTGAGCCTGAGCCTGGCCGTGGCGCTGACGGTCATGGTGGCGAGCTTCCGCGACTCGGTGACACGCTGGCTCGACAGCGTGCTGCCGGCCGACCTGTACGTGCGCACCGCCTTCAGCGGCGCGACGGCCGACACCGCATGGCTGCCCGACCACTTCGTGCAGCGTGCCGCCGGCGTGCCGGGGATCGCACGGGTTTCCGGGCTGCGGCTGCGGCTGCTGCAGCTCGATGCGCAACGCCCCGCCGTCGCGCTGATCGCCCGGCCGCTGCAGGCCGAAGGCGGCGACGCCTCGCGGCTGGGCTTGCCGCTCGTGGGCGACCTCGGGCCCGCGCCGGCGCCAAGTGAAGTGGCCGTGTACGTGAGCGAAGCGATGGTGGACCTCTACGGCGCGCGTGTCGGGCAGCGCCTGCTGCTGCCGCTGGGCACGGCCGGCGCGCTGCCGGCGCGGGTGCGCGGCGTGTGGCGCGATTACGCGCGCCAGCACGGCGCCATCGCCATGGACAGCACCGACTACCGCCGGGCGACGGGCGACACGCGCGTCAACGATCTCGCCGTCTGGCTGCAACCCGGCCACGAAGCCGGCTCGGTGCAGGCCGCGCTGCGGCAGCTGGCCGGCGAGCAGGCGCCACTGCTCGAGTTCGCGCTGCCCGGCGAAATCCGCAGCACGTCGCTGCGCATCTTCGATCGCAGCTTTGCCGTCACCTACTACCTGCAGGCGGTGGCCATCGCGATCGGCCTGTTCGGCATTGCCGCCAGCTTCTCGGCGCAGGTGCTGGCGCGCCGCCGCGAGTTCGGGCTGCTCACCCACCTGGGGCTCACGCGGGCGCAGATCCTCGCGGTGGTGGCCGGCGAGGCACTGGCCTGGACGGCAGCCGGCGCCCTGCTGGGCATTGCACTCGGGCTGGCCGTCAGCATGGTGCTGGTGTTCGTGGTGAACCCGCAGAGCTTCCACTGGACCATGGAGCTGCTGGTACCGTGGCCGCGCCTCGCGCTGCTGGCTGCCGCGGTGATGGCTGCCGGCACGCTGACGGCAGCCCTGTCGGCCCGGGCGGCGGCCGGCCGCGACGCGGTGCTCGCGGTGAAGGAGGACTGGTGAGCTTCGTCAATACGTCGCGACGCGCGCTGCTCCTCGGCGGCCTGGCCGCGGCCGCGCCGTCGCTGCCGGCAGCCGATCGGCAGCGCCGCCTGCGGTTCCCGCGCGACTTCGGCTCCCACAACGACCTGCGCACCGAATGGTGGTACGCC
>CAMLNA010000116.1 GCA_946481025.1 uncultured Rivibacter sp. | reverse complement strand
ACGCGGTGCACGCGCAGCGCGTCCGGGTTCACGATGCCGGTCGGTTCGCCCTTGATGAAGTTGATGACGTTGTCGAAGGCAGCGCTGAAGTAGAGCTCGTAGCTGTCCAGCTCCACATAGCCCAGGTGCGGCGAGCACACCGCGTTTTCGAGCCGCAGCAGCGGCTGGCCCTGCAGGATGGGCTCGGCCTCGAAGACGTCGACAGCCGCCATGCCGGGACGGCTGCGGTTGAGCGCGGTGACCAGCGCGTTTTCCTCCACCAGCTCGGCACGCGAGGTGTTCACGAACAGGGCCGTGGGCTTCATGCGATGCAGGTCGTCGAGCTTGACGATGCCGCGGGTCGCGTCGTTCAGGCGCAGGTGCAGCGAGAGCACGTCGCTCTCCTCGAAGAAGGCCTCCCGCGACGCGGCCGCCACGTTGCCTTCGGCCGCGGCCTTGTAGCGCGAAGCCTCGCTGCCCCACACCAGCACCTTCATGCCGAAGGCCCGGCCGTAGCCGGCCACCAGCTGGCCGATCTTGCCGTAGCCCCAGATGCCGAGCGTCTTGCCCTTGAGCACCATGCCCAGCCCGAAGTTGGGCGGCATCGAAGCCGACTTGAGGCCCGACTGCTGCCAGGCGCCATGCTTGAGGTTGCCGATGTACTGCGGCAGCCGGCGCATCGCGGCCATGATGAGCGCCCAGGTCAGCTCGGCGGGCGCCACCGGCGAGCCGACGCCCTCGGCCACGGCGATGCCCAGGCGCGTGCAGGTGTCGATGTCGATGTGCGATCCGGCCCGCCCGGTCTGGGAGATGAGCCGCAGCTTCGGGAGTTTCTCGAGCAGTTGCCGCGGGAACTGGGTGCGCTCGCGGATCAGCACCAGCACCTCTGCGTCGCGCAGCCGCACCGACAGCTGGCCGATGCCCTTGACGGTGTTGGTGAAGACCTTGGCGTTGTAGCCGTCGAGCTTGGCGGCGCACTTGAGCTTGCGCACCGCGTCCTGATAGTCGTCCAGGATGATGATGTTCATGTCGTCGGCGGAGTGGTCGCCCTGATTGTGCACGGGCAATTCCTTGCCAGTAGCATCCGCGCTTTCCCGGACCGTATCAAAAGGAGACCACCGTGGCGATCAGCATGCACTCGGCCAGCGTACCCATCTTCGTGAAGATGCTGGGCAACCTCTCCTGCTTCCTCGACAAGGCGGCCGCGTTCGCCGAGGCGAAGAAGGTCGACCCCGGCGTTCTGCTGGGCTCGCGCCTGTACCCGGACATGCTGCCGATGGGCCGGCAGATCCACATCGCCTGCGATACCGCGAAGTTCGCCGTGGCCCGGCTCACCGGCCTGGAAGCCCCGAAGTTCGAGGACACCGAGACGACGATCGCGCAGTTCAAGGAGCGCATCGCCAGGACGGTCGACTACCTGAACAGCGCACCGGCCGACGCCTTTGCCGGCAGCGAGACGCGCGAGGTCACCGTGCCGCGTCGTGACCGCGACCCGCTCAAGTTCGAAGGCGAGGCCTACCTGAAGCACTACGCGCTGCCCAACTTCTTCTTCCACGTGACCACCGCCTACGCGATCCTGCGGCACAACGGCGTGGAGCTGGGCAAGACCGACTTCCTCAATGGGCAAAGGTAGTCAGCGGTCATCAGCCACCGGTCACTCCGACGACGACTGACGCCATGACGGATCTGCCGGTCCATCACCTGCCGTTGTTCATCACGGCCGGGCTGCTGCTCAACCTCACGCCGGGGCCCGACATGCTCTACGTGGCCGGCACTTCGGCGGCGCGAGGCACGCGGGCCGGCATTGCCGCGGCGCTCGGCATCGGCGCCGGCTGCCTGGTGCACGTCGTGCTGGCCACCGTGGGGTTGTCGGCCGTGCTGGCCACGTCGGCGCTGGCCTTCACGGTGGTCAAGTGGCTGGGCGCGGCCTACCTGCTGTGGGCCGGGTTCGGCCTGTTCTTCAAGCGCAGCCGACCGGCTGCCGTCGAAACGCAGCACGGACGGCCCGTCGAGGCCGGGCCGCTGCGTCGCGTCTTCGCGCAAGGGGCCTTGATCAACATGCTCAACCCCAAGGTCGCGCTGTTCTTCCTGGCCTTCCTGCCGCAGTTCATCGATGCGGGCCAGCCCGGCCAGGCCTGGGCCTTCGTGCTGCTCGGGTTGCTGTTCGACGTCGGCGGCACCCTGGTCAATGGGGTGGTCGCCTTGTTCGCCGGCGCGATGAGGGCCCGCTTCGCCGGCCGGCCGGGGGCAAGCCGGCTGGGCCGCTGGCTCGAACGGGCGGTGGGCGGCCTGTTCATCGGCCTGGGCGTGAAGCTCGCCTTGTCGACCCAGCGCTGAGCCGGGCCGTTCAGGCCCGCGCCATGAGGGTGTGGGCGAGCGCGATGCCCACCCCGGTGAGCAGCAGCGAGCCGGCCAGGTGCACGCCTGCAGCGCACGCGGCCCAGCCGTATTCATGCCGGCCGATGAGGTTCACCACCTCGGCCGAAAAGGTCGAGAAGGTGGTGAGCCCGCCGAGGAAGCCGGTGATGACCAGGAGTCGCCACTCGGGCGCGAGCGCCGTGTGCTGGGTGAAGAAGGCGCTGGCCACGCCCACCAGCAGGCCGCCGACCAGGTTGGCGGCCACCGTGCCCAGCGGCACGAGCGGGAACACCGGGTTGAGCCAGCTGCCCAGCGCCCAGCGCAGCAACGCGCCGAAGCCGGATCCGACAAAGACCGCAACGATGGGAAGGCCGCTCATGTGTTCCTCGTTCAGCGAGGGCCGATTCTCGCCGGCAGCATCCGCCTCCGGCAGGAGGCTGCCTACCAGCGAGCGACCTTGCCGCTGTCGAGCGCGCCGAAGCCGGAGCCCGCGGCGCGGATGGGGAAGTGCCGGTTCAGCGTCTTCAGCCGCGCCTGCGCATCGGCCTGGCCGCGGTGCAGCGACACCAGGCTGAAGAGCTCGGAACGCAGGTGCCACAGCTCGCGCAGCGAACGGGCCTTCCGGATGCGCTCGTGCAGGTCTTCCGCTTGCGGCGTGTAGAGGTCGGCCAGCGTGTCCGTGAAGTCGAGCCGGGCTTCGTCGAGCAGTGCCTGCGAGCGCGTGCCGAGCACGGGGTGTCCGCGCAGGACGCCCCAGCGGGCCTTCAGCCACAGGCACCACGCCGGCAGCACGCGCTGCCAGCCGCCGGGCGGGCACACTTCGACCCGCGCCGGAGCGGGCGGCGTGGCCAGCTGCGGCACTTTGCTGTCGCGGCGCGATGAGGGGGCGGGCATGATGCGAAGGTCCGGAGAGCGGGGCAGGTTTTCATTGTGGGCAGGCCGGCCGTGGGGCGAAGCCGTGAATTGCCCCACCGCGCGGGCGTTTTTTTGAGGCTGGCCGCGAAAAGACAGAAGCAGGAGACAAGAACGATGAAGTGGCTCAAGCGCAGCCTGTGGCTGCTCCTGGCGCTGGCCGTGCTGGCCGCGGCGGCGGCCTGGATCTACGGCAGCCGGGCGCTGCCCGTCGTCGACGGCCACCTCAAGGTGACCGGACCGAAGGGCGAGGTCCGCATCGAGCGCGACGCGCACGGCATCCCCACCATCCGCGCCGGCTCCATCGAGGACGCCGCCTTCGGCCTGGGCTTCGCGCACGCGCAGGACCGGCTCTGGCAGCTCGAAACCCACCGCCGCATCGGCGCCGGGCGCCTGGCCGAAGCGTTTGGCCCGCCGGCCGTGCCGACCGACCGGTTCCTGCGGGCCCTGGGTGTCCAGCGTGCGGCGGCCGCCCAATGGGCCAACGTGAAGGGTGACGAGCGCAGCGGCATGGAAGCCTATGCCGCGGGCATCAACGCCTACCTCCGCCAGCACCTGCGGGCCCGGCCGCCGGAGTTTTTGCTGCTGGGGCTGCGGCCCGAGGAGTGGACGCCGCAGGACAGCATGGCCTGGGCGGTGATGATGGCCTGGGACCTGGGCGGCAACTGGTCCACCGAGCTGCTGCGCCTGCGCCTGTCGCTCAGGCTGCCGGTCGAACGCGTCAACGAGGCGATTCCGCCCTACCCGGGCGAGAAGCCGCTCGCCACCGCCGACTATGCGGCACTGTTCCGCAGCCTCGGGCTCAACGGCGAAGCGGGCAGGCAGGCCCTGCTGGCCGCGCCCCCGTCGGGCATCGAGGGGCTGGGCTCCAACAACTGGGTGGTGGCCGGCTCGCACACCGAGACAGGCAAGCCGCTGCTGGCCAACGACCCGCACCTGAAGCTCACCTCGCCGGCGCTGTGGTACTTCGCCCGGCTGGAAGCGCCCGGCCTCAAGGTGGCCGGCGCCACCATGCCGGGGCTGCCGATCGTGGTGCTGGGGCAGAACGAGCACGTCGCCTGGGGCTTCACCAACACCGCGCCCGACGTGCAGGACGTCTACCTCGAGCGTCTCAAGCCCGATGACCCGTCGCAGTACCAGACTCCCACCGGGTGGGCCGGGTTCGAGACCTGGCAGGAAGTCATCAAGGTCAAGGGTGCGGCCGACGTGCCGGTCACGGTGCGGGCCACGCGGCACGGCCCGGTGATCTCGGACGCGGGCGAGCCGGGCGAGGGCCTCACCGGTCCCAAGGGCAAGCCCGCCTATGCGCTGGCCATGCGCTGGACCGCGCTCGACGCCGACCCGGGCACCGTCGAGGCCGGGCTGGCGTTCAACCGCGCGAGATCGGTGGACGAGTTCATCGCCGCCTCGGCCAGGTACGCCGCACCGATGCAGAACATGGTGGTGGCCGACAAGGCGGGCCGCATCGCCTTCGTGGCCGCCGGCAAGGTGCCGCTGCGTTCGCCGGCGAACGACCTCAAGGGCCTGGTGCCGGCGCCGGGTTGGGACGCACGCTACGACTGGACCGGCTTCCTGCCGGCCGGCCAGACGCCGCGCGAGATCGACCCGCCGCGCGGCTGGATCGCCACGGCCAACCAGCGCATCCACCCGGTCGACTACCCGCACTACATCACGAGCGACTGGGCGGCTCCGTACCGGCAGCAGCGCATCGAGCAGCTGCTGGCGGCCAGGCAGAAACACTCGCTCGAGAGCCTGGCTGCCATCCAGCGCGACGAGCTCTCGCTGGCCACGGTGAGGCTGCTGCCGCACCTGCTGGCGACCCGGGCCGAGCATCCGCTCGCTGCCGCGGCGCAAAAGGAGCTGGCCGGCTTCGACGGCGTGATGGCGGCCGACAGCGCCGCGCCGGCGATCTTCTACGCCTGGGTGCGGCACCTCTCGGAGCTGGTGCTGGCCGACGAGCTGGGCGCCGATCTCTACAAGCAGCAGCTGGGCAGCCGCGCCTTCCGCGACGCGCTGGAGCTGGTGCTCGAGCGCAACGACGCCTGGTGGTGCGACGACAAGGCGACGCCGGCCGCCGAAACCTGCGCGCAGCACAGCAGCGAGGCGCTCAGGCGTGCGCTCGACGAGCTGCAGGCGAAGCTCGGCACCCACGTGCCGGCCTGGCGCTGGGGCGCGCTGCACATCGCACGTTCGGAGCACCGCCCCTTCAGCAAGGTCAAGACCCTGGCGGGCTGGTTCGAGCTGCGCTCGCCGGTGGGCGGCGACACCTACACCGTCAACGTGTCCCGCGTGAGCCTGCGGCCCGATGCGACCACCGGTGAGTACTACCTCGACGAACACGGCCCCTCGCTGCGCGCGCTCTACGACCTGGGCGACCCGAAGCAGTCGCGCTTCATGCATTCGAGCGGGCAGTCGGGCCTGGTGTTTTCGCCGTGGTACCGCAGCTTCGTGCAGCCGTGGACCGGGGGGCAGTACGTGCCGATGTGGAACGACCGGCAGGCGGCGCATTCGCTGGTGCTGGAGCCGCAGTGAGCGGTGCAGCGCGCCCTACAACGCCAGCTGCCGGGCCAGCTCGAAGACCGACAGCGGCGCGCTGCCTTCGGCCTTGTTGTTGACGGTGACGAACACCGGGTGGCCGGCCGCCGCGGTGGCGGCGATCACCCGTGCCAGCTCGGCGCGGTTGGCCGGGTCGGGGGCGGCGAGCTTGTCGAAGGGCTCGAACAGGTCCTTGGCCTGCTGGTAGCGATAGCCGCGCTGGAGATTCCAGCGGCACACCAGGGGGCCCGGCCACATGGCCCGCAGCATCGGCAGCTGCTCGGCCACGGTGGGCATGCGATCGTGCAGGCCCAGGCAGTAGCGCACGCCGTGGCGCTTGAGCAGGCGGGCCAGCTCCGGCGTCAGCAGCTGTGCGTCGCGCACCTCCAGCGCCAGCAGCGAATGTTCCGGCAGCTCGGGGCACAGCACGCTCCACAGCGCGTCGAGCCGCTCGAGCAGGTCGGCCGGGTGGTTGAGCCAGCGTGGCGGCAGCGGCGACAGCTGGAACACCAGCACCCCGAGCGCGGCGCCCAGCCCTTGCGCCGCCGGCCGCAGGCAGCTCTCCAGCGCCGACGGCGGGTCGAGGAACAGCGGGTTGGCCTCCGTGGCCTTGCCGCTGCTGGTTTCGCGCACCGTGGCGTCGGTGACCATGGCGGCCGCCTTCACGATGAAGCGGAACCCGGGCCCGACCTGAGCGGCGAGTGCCGCGTACTCGGCCGCGGCCATCGGGCGGTAGAAGCTGCGGTCCAGGCTCACGGTGCGCAGCAGCGGGTGGCGGCTGTAGGCGGTGAGCCCGCGCCTGGACAAGGTCGACTCGGCGTACTCGCGGCCCCACACCAGCCCGTGCCAGCCGGGGAAGTTCCACGACGACGTGCCCATGTGCAGCAAATCGCCGTAGCGGGCGGCCAGGGCGTGGGCCACGCCGTTCAACTCGTCGCCGGCGTCTGCGGGCAGCAGCGAGCCGTCGCCGCTTGCCGGCGCGGAAGTCTTGGCGGAGCTTGGCGGCGGCTTGTCTTCAGGCTCGTGGAGGCCGAAGAGGTCGTCCTGCGCCGCCATCTCAGTTGTCCATGGCGCGTTGGCAGCACCGCCGACGCATGAAAGGGGATTCAACAGCCTTCACCGCGGAGGCGCGGAGGGCGCAGAGGACCGCAGAGAAGACCTGAACTCCTCCGCGGATCTCCGCGCCCTCCGCGCCTCCGCGGTGAATGACTTGGGATTTCACTTCAGGCGGCAACGAGGCGCAGCTTGCGCTTGGGCGTGGCGGCCGGTTCGGCTGGCGCCTTCAGGCCGCCCAGGTAGGCGTCGATCACGTGCCGGCCCACCCGCACGAGGTCGAAAGCCTCCGGGTCGAGCATCCAGTTCTGGATGAGGCCGTCGACCAGCGCATGCAGCCCGAGCGCCACCGAGCGGGCAGGGGCCTTGCTGCTGATGAGCCCACGCTGCTGGGCCGCCCTGAGCGCGAGTTCCACGTGGGCCAGGCACTCGTTGCGGCCGGCGAGGTGCCGGTCGCGCACGGCCATCAGTTCGGCGACGTATTCGACCTTGTGCGTGGCGATCTCGAACACCCGGCGCGCCTGCGGGCTGGTAGTGGTGAGCTTGAGCGCGCTGAGCAGGTTGCCGCGGATGTGCTCGAGCGGGTCTTCCGCGGCGGTGCAGTCGAGGCTGCACACCGACTCTTCCAGCGGCAGCGTGGCCCGTTCCATCATCGCGTTGAAGAGATCGGCCTTGTCCTTGAAGTGCCAGTAGATGGCGCCGCGGGTCAGGCCGGCCGCCTGGGCGATCTCGTGCAGCGAGGTGCGCGACACGCCGTGTTGCTGGAAGAGCAGCTCGGCGGTGTCGAGGATGAGATTGCGCGTGGCGAGCGCTTCTTCTTTCGTGCGGCGGACCATGGGGTGAACTTCTGAAGAACGGGGGTGATTGTCCCTCGTGGGAGGGTTTGTGAACCGTTTGGTTCACCCCGCGGGTGAACATACATTCAAAAATGTATGTAAACTGCCGCGCACTGTTGCACGGATTGCGCTATCAGGTTGTCACAAACAGAACCGCTGCGACGTCTACGCTTGTCTCCTCTGCCGCCCGTTCCCTTCTGGCGGAAATCTCACCGAAAGGTCCATCGCATGCCCGCGCCCAGGCTCGCTCTGCGCTTTCTGTCATCGGCCCAGCCCCTCGTCCGGCGGGCACCCCTTGTTTCCTTGGTGGCCGTGGCCGCCGTGCTGGCCGCTTGCGGAAGGGGCGGCGCCCAGGACGGCCATGGTGCCGCAGGCGGCATGCCGCCCGCGGCCGTGTCGGTCGAGAAGGTGGCCCTGGCCAACATCCCGGCCAGCTTCGAATACGTCGGCCAGGCCGCCGGTTCGCGCGACGTCGAGGTGCGTGCCCGGGTGGCCGGCATCCTGGTGAAGCGCAACTTCAAGGAAGGTGGGCCGGTCAAGAAGGGCCAGTCGCTGTACACCATCGACCCGGCGCAGTTCCAGGCCGCCTTCAGCCGCGCCGACGCCGACGTGGCCGCCGCCGAAGCCCGCCTGGCCCAGGCCACCCGTTCGCTCGCCCGCCTGAAGCCACTGTGGGAAGCCAAGGCTGTGAGCCAGCGCGAATACGACGACGCGGTGTCGGCCGAGCAGGTGGCCCGTGCCGACCTGAAGGGCGCGCAGGCGCGCCGTGCCGAGTCGGCGCTGAGCGTGGGCTACACCCGCGTCGAGTCGCCCATCAGCGGCGTGGCCGGCCGGTCGGTGCCTTCGGAGGGCACGCTGGTGTCGGGCCCCGAGATGCTGCTCACCACGGTGACGCAGACCGACCCGGCCAAGGTGCGCTTCGGCATCGCCGACACCGACCAGATGCGCTGGCGCAACGAGGTCGCGGCCGGCCAGCTGAAGCTGCCGGGCAGCGAGGCTTTCCAGGTGGAGGTGAAGCTGGCCGACGGCAGCATCTACAGCCACAAGGGCAAGCTGCTCTTCTCGGACACACGCGTTTCCGGCAACACCGGCACGGTGGAAGCCGAGGCCGAGATCCCCAACCCCGACGGCGTGCTCAAGCCCGGCCAGTTCGTGCGGGTGCGCCTGCTGGGCGCGGTGCGCCCGAACGCGGTACGGGTGCCGGCCCGCGCGGTGCTCGAAGGGCCGCAGGGCAAGTTCGTCTACGTGGTGGCCGACAACAAGGCGCAACCCAAGCCGGTGACCGTGGGCGACCAGCTGGCTGACGGCTGGATCATCACCAAGGGCCTGGCCGCAGGCGACAACGTCATCGTCGACGGCATGGCACGCATCTTCTTCCCGGGCGCACCGGTGCAGGTGGTGCCGGCCGGCGGCGCTTCGGCGCCCGCGGGCCAGGGTGGCGCGTCCGCACCGGCCCAGGCAGCGTCGAAGTAAGCCGGGAGTCCCGACATGTTCTCGCGCTTCTTCATCGACCGGCCGATCTTCGCGGCCGTGCTGTCCATCTTCATCGTGATTGCGGGCCTGGCGGCGATGCGTTCGCTGCCGATCGCGCAATACCCAGAGATCGCGCCCCCCGTGGTGAGCGTGGTCGCCGTGTACCCCGGCGCGAGCGCCGAGGTGATCGAGCAGACCGTCGCCGCGCCGCTGGAGAACGCGATCAACGGCGTCGAGAAGATGATCTACATGAACTCCACGTCGACCTCCAACGGCGTGGTGACCATCCAGGTCACGTTCGACATCGGCACCAATGCCGACCAGGCCGCGCAGCTGGTCAACAACCGGGTCAAGCAGGCCGAGGCCAAGCTGCCGCAGGAAGTGCGGCGCCAGGGCGTGACCGTGGAGAAGGGCTCCTCGGCTTTCCTGCAGGTGCTGGCCTTCTTCTCGCCCGACGGCAGCAAGGACGACCTGACGATCAGCAACTACGTGACGCTGAACGTGCTCGATTCGCTCAAGCGCGTGCCCGGCACCACCAACGTGCAGATCTTCGGCGCCAAGGACTACGCGATGCGCGTGTGGGTGCGCCCCGACCGCCTCGCGCAGCTGCGGCTCACCACCAGCGACCTCGCCAACGCCATCAGCGAGCAGAACGCGCAGTTCGCCGCCGGCAAGGTCGGCCAGGCGCCCACCGGCGGCGACCAGGAGATGGTCTACACCATCACCACGCAGGGCCGCCTGTCCGACCCGAAGCAGTTCGAGGAGATCATCGTCCGTGCCAACCCCGACGGCAGCACGCTGCGCCTGAAGGACGTGGCACGCCTCGAGCTGGGCTCCAAGGACTACGACTTCATCGGCCGCATCAACGGCAAGTCCGCCACGCTGGTGGGCGTCTTCCTGCAGCCGGGCGCCAACGCGCTCGACGTGGCGCAGGAGGTCAACAAGACCGTCGCCACGCTGAAGGAAGCCTTCCCGCCCGGCATCGACTACTCGGTGCCCTACGACACCACGCGCTTCGTCGAGGTGTCGATCAAGGAGGTGGTGAAGACGCTGCTCGAAGCCATGGCGCTGGTGATCCTGGTGGTGTACCTGTTCCTGCAGAACTGGCGCGCCACGCTGATC
Organism: uncultured Rivibacter sp.; assembly: GCA_946481025.1. The sequence goes on along the minus strand of CAMLNA010000116.1, from coordinate 3,579 downwards.
CCGGTGGTGGCCGTGCCGGTGTCGCTGATCGGCACCTTCGCCGGCCTGCTGATGCTCGGCTACTCGATCAACACGCTCACGCTGTTCGGCATGGTGCTGGCCATCGGCATCGTGGTGGACGACGCCATCGTGGTGCTCGAGAACGTCGAGCGGATCATGCACGAGGAGCACCTGTCGGCCCGCGAATCGGCCATCAAGGCGATGCGCGAGGTGTCCGGCCCGGTGATCGCCATCGTGCTGGTGCTGTGCGCGGTGTTCGTGCCGATCGCCTTCCTGGGCGGCCTCACCGGCGAGCTGTACCGCCAGTTCGCGGTGACGATCTCGATCGCCGTGGTGATCTCGGGCATCGTGGCCCTCACGCTCACGCCGTCGCTGTGCGTGCTCATCCTGAAGAGCGAGCACCGCAAGCCCGGCAGGTTCTTCACCTGGTTCAACGACTGGTTCCACCGCGTCACCGGCCACTACGTGGGCGGCGTGAGCTTCCTGGTGCGCCGCGCCGGCATCGGCCTGCTGCTGTTCGCAGCCATGGTGGCCGTGACCGTGGGCCTGTTGCGCATCACCCCGGGGTCGCTGGTGCCCGACGAAGACCAGGGCTTCTACATCTCGGCCGTGATCCTGCCCGACGGCGCCTCGCTCGAGCGCACCGACAAGGTGGTGGGCGAGGTGATCGAGATCATCAAGTCCAACCCCTTCAACCAGGACGTCATCGCCTTCACCGGCTTCGATTTCCTGGGCGGCGGCTACCGCAACAACGCGGCCACCATCTTCGTGACGCAAAAGCACTGGGACGAGCGTCCGATGCCGGTGCAGGCGCTGGTCGGCGAGCTGTTCATGAAGACCGGCCACATCAAGGAAGCGCTGGTGCTCGCCTTCAACCCGCCGCCGATCTTCGGCCTGGGCACCGCGGGCGGCTTCGAGTTCTACATCCAGAACCGCGGCGAAGGCGGCGCCAAGCGCCTGGCCGAAGTGATGCAGCAGTTCCAGGGCGCCGTGTCGCAAAGCAAGATGCTGGGCGGCGTGCAGAGCCTGTGGCGCGCCAGCACCCCGCAGCTGTACGTGGACGTGGACCGCGAGCGTGCCAAGGCGCTGGGTGTGCCGGTCGATGAAGTGTTCAACACGCTCTCGGCCACGCTGGGCAGCTACTACGTGAACGACTTCAACAAGTACGGCCGCGCCTGGCAGGTGCTCATGTCCGCAGAGCCCGGCTACCGCCAGCGGCCCGACGACGTGGGCCGCATGTGGGTGCGCTCCAAAAGCGGGCAGATGGTGCCGGTATCGGCGCTGGCGACGGTGAAGTATTCGTCTGGCCCCGAGACGCTGGACCGCTTCAACAACCTGCCGGCGGTGAAGCTGTTCGGCCAGGGCGCGCCCGGCGTGAGCTCGGGCCAGGCCATCGCCGAGGTCGAGCGCATCGCCAGGCAGGTGCTGCCGCCCGACTTCAGCTTCGACTGGGGCGGTGCGTCCTACCAGGAAAAGCGCTCCTCGGGCACCTCGTACCTTGCGCTGGTGCTGGGCGCGGTGATGGTGTTCCTGATCCTGTCGGCCCAGTATGAAAAATGGTCGCTGCCGTTCTCGGTGCTCCTGGCGCTGCCGTTCGGCACGTTCGGTGCGCTGGCGGCGGTGTGGCTGCGCGGGCTCACCAACGACGTGTATTTCCAGATCGGCCTGGTCACGCTGCTCGGCCTCGCGGCCAAGAACGCGATCCTGATCGTGGAGTACGCATCGATCAAGCACCACGAAGGCCTGTCGGCGTCTGCGTCGGCGCTCGAGGCGGCGCGCCTGCGCTTCCGCCCGATCATCATGACCTCGCTGGCCTTCATCCTCGGCGTGCTGCCGCTGGCCATTTCCTCCGGGGCGGGCGCGGGCGCGCGGGTCTCGGTGGGCACCGGCGTCATGGGCGGCATGCTGGCCGCCACGGCGCTGGCCATCTTCTTCATTCCCATGTTCTACAAGATCATCACCGCAAGAAAACTGAAGGAATCGCGCTCCACCGCGGAGATGCAGGCCGAAGCGGCACACCTGCACACGCATGGGCACCGTCCGGGTCTGCACGGCACGCACCAGGCCGAAGGAGGCCACGCATGAACCGTCAACCCGTCCCCCCGAAGCGGCTCGGCCTGCTGACGGCGGTGGCGCTGGCCGCGCTGATGGCCGGCTGCGCCGCCCCCGGCGGCTCGTCCAACGCCACCCCCCAGGTCGAGCTGCCGGCCACCAACGCCACGGTACCGGCGGTGGCCACCGACTGGTGGAAGGCCTATGGCGACCCGCAGCTCGACGCGCTGGTCGACGAAGCGCTCAAGAACAACCGCGACCTCGCGCGCGCCATCGCCCGCATCGACGAGTCGCGCGCCAGCCTGCGCCTCACGCAGGCCGACCGCTACCCGAGCGTCAATGCCGGCCTGTCGGGGGCCCGGGCGCGGGCCAGCGAAACCGGGCCGGCGGTCGCTGGCGGCATCGGCAACGACTTCCGCGCCACCGTCAACGTCGCCTACGAGGTCGACCTGTGGGGCCGCGTGGCCAACGCCAGCAAGGCCGCCCGCGAGGAGCTGCTCGCCACCGAATACGCACGCGAGACGCTGCGCACCGCGCTGGCCGCCCAGGTGGTGCAGTCGTATGCGGCGCTGCAGTCGCTCGACGCGCAGGTGGATCTCTTCACCCGGGCGGTGGCGGCCCAGCGCGACAGCGTGAAGCTGCAGCGGGTGCGCTTCGACGCCGGCGATCTTTCGGAGCTCGACCTGCGCCAGCTCGAAGCCGAGCTGGCCGCCAACGAAGGCCAGCTGCCCAAGCTCGAGCGCGCCCGCGGCGAGGCCGAGCGTGCGCTGGGCTTCGTGCTCGGCCGTTCTCCGCGCGCACTGCTGGAGCAGAACCTGCCGCGCAGCGCCACGGCGGCCGCGGTGAATGCGAGCATCCCTGAAGGCTTGCCGTCCGACCTGCTGCAACGCCGCCCCGACGTGCAGGCCGCCGAGGCGCGCCTGCGCGCCGCCGGCGCCCGGGTCGACGCAGCCCGCGCGGCTTACTTCCCGAGCATTTCGCTCACCGGCTCGTGGGGCCGCGAGAGCAGCGACTTCTCCAAGCTGATGGACGCGCCGTCGCTGATCTGGAGCGTGATGGCCTCGCTCACCCAGCCGATCTGGAACGGCGGCCGCATCGATGCACAGAACGATCTCGCGAAGGCGCAGCGGGTGCAGGCCGAGCTCGACTACCGCGACAGCGTGGCGGGTGCCTTCCGCGAGGCGCGCGACGCGCTGGGCGCCTATGCCGAAGCGCAGGCTTCGCTGCAGATCCTGCAACAGCGCGTGCAGGCGCTGCAGCGGGCCGAGCAGCTCACCCGGGTGCGGTTCGACGGCGGCGTGGCCAGCCGGCTCGACCTGATCGAAGCCGAACGCTTTGCGCTCACCGCGCAGGCCAGCCAGGCCGATGCGCGGCGAGCCCTGGCCGCCGCGCAGGCCGACGTGTTCCGCGTGCTCGGTGGCGGCTGGCAGCCGCAGGCCCGGGACCCGCAGGCGGCGCGCAGCCCGGGCACAACATCCTGAAACGGGCGCCGCACCAGCGGCGATTTCCGGGCGACCGAAGGGCGGG
>CAMLNA010000115.1 GCA_946481025.1 uncultured Rivibacter sp. | reverse complement strand
AGTTCATCCAGTTCCACCCGACCTGCCTGTACCACCCGCAGGAGCGCAGCTTCCTCATCACCGAGGCCCTGCGAGGCGAGGGCGGCCAACTGAAGCTGCCGATCGGAGACAGCGGCGGCGTGCGCTTCATGCACAACCATGACGAGCGCGGTGAACTCGCCCCGCGCGACATCGTGGCCCGCGCCATCGACTTCGAGATGAAGAAGCATGGGGTGGACCATGTTTGGCTCGACGCCACGCACCTCGGCGAAGCCTTCCTGAAGGAGCACTTCCCGACCATCTACGCGCGCTGCCTGTCGCTGGGCATCGACATCTCGAAGCAGCCGATTCCGGTGGTGCCGGCTGCGCACTACACCTGCGGCGGCGTGGTCACCGACCTCGACGGCCGCACCGACCTGCCGGGCTTGTATGCGGTGGGCGAAACCACCTACACCGGCCTGCATGGCGCCAACCGCCTGGCCAGCAACTCGCTGCTCGAGTGTGTGGTCCTGGGCCGCACCTGTGCCCACCACGTGCTGGCGAACCGCAACGGGCCGGGCCCCGTGCTGCCGCCCTGGGACGAAAGCCAGGTCGAGAACGCCGACGAGCAGGTGGTCATCTCCCACAACTGGGACGAGCTGCGCCTGCTGATGTGGAACTACGTGGGCATCGTGCGCACCACCAAGCGGCTCGAACGGGCGCGCCACCGCATCAAGCTGCTGCGCAACGAGATCGACGACTACTACGCGAACTTCCGCGTCAATCGCGACTTGCTGGAGCTGCGCAACCTGGTCGATTGCGCCGAGCTGATCGTCCGCTCGGCACTCATGCGCCAGGAAAGCCGCGGGCTGCACTTCAGCCGCGACTTCCCCTACACGCTGCCGGTGAGCTTCCCGACGGTGCTGGTGCGCTCGGCGCGCAGCGACGTCAACGGCAGAAAGGACAAGAAGGCCAAGGCCCTGGGCCTCAGCGGCTGAGGCCAGGCGCAGGAGGGGGGCTTACCTGCGTGCCCGCATGGCACTGCGTGCCTGCACGAACTCGAATGCGTGCTGCACCGCCTCGTAGATGGCCCGCTCGTTCTCCAGGCGTTCCTTGTCCGTCATGTAGAAGGCCAGGTCCACCGGGTGGCGGATGTAGCGCACCGGCAACCGGTTGAGCGCCACGCAGGCCACGTCGGCCAGCAGCTCCTGGCTCAGGTGCCGATAGTTCGGCATGGCAGCCATGACGGCATCGAGCACGGGCTGCTCGAAGAAGTTGTGAATGGATTCGAAGCTGTCGCTCATGGCGTTCGGTCCGGACCTGAGGTGAACCCTCTATCGGCACGCACGCCGGTGGCTTGAGGCGGTTCTACAACCGTTCCAGCACGCGCATGGAAAAGTCCACGGCCTTCACGTCCTTGGTGAGCCGGCCGATGGAGATGCGGTCCACACCGGTCGCCGCAATGTCGCGCAGCTGGTCGATCGCCACGCCGCCGGACACTTCGAGCAACGCGCGCCCGGCGGTGATGGCCACCGCCTCGCGCATGAGCGGATAGGTGAAGTTGTCGAGCAGCACGCTGGTGGCACCGGCGGCCAGCGCCTCGCGCAGCTGGTCGAGGCTCTCGACTTCGATCTGGATGTCCACGCCGGCGTCGAGCGCCTGGGCAGCCCGCAGCACCTGCGTCACGCCGCCCGCAGCGGCGATGTGGTTCTCCTTGATGAGGATGCCGTGGTAGAGCGCCAGGCGCTGGTTCTGCCCGCCGCCCACGCGGACCGCGTACTTCTGCGCGAGGCGCAGGCCCGGGATGGTCTTGCGCGTGTCGAGGATGGCGCAGCCTCGCGGGTTGGTCGAGGCGCCGGCCACGGTGTCGACATGACGGCGTGTCACGGTGGCCGTGCCCGACAACAGCTGCAGGAAGTTGAGCGCCGGCCGCTCGGCCGCCAGCAGCGCGCGGGCTGCGCCTTCGACGTGGCACACCAGCGTGTCGGCCGCCATCCAGTCGCCTTCGCCGTAGTGCCAATCGATGCGTGCCTGCCGGTCGAGCATCTGCACGCAGTCCTCGAACCATTCGCGACCGCACAGCACGGCGTCTTCGCGGACCAGGACCCGCGCACGGACCCGCTCGTCTTCAGGGACCAGCAGGCCCGTCCAGTCGCGCTGGCCGAGGTCTTCGAACAGCGCCTCGTTCACATTGCGGGCGCGGGCTTCGTCGAGCGTTTCGTTGTGATCGAACATTTTTGGGTGGTGGCTTGTGACCGGTGACCGTGACCAGTGACCGGGCAATCAAGCAGCGCCGACGTTGGGCACGAAGCCCTGTGCGGGCTTGGCGATGCTGGCGGGATTCTTCGCCACGAAATCGAGCATGCGGTCGATGCAGCCGAGCGCCTGGCTGCGCGTGGGTTCGGGGACGTGGATCTCGCCGGTGCCTTGTTCCAGGCAGGCCACCACGCCCTGCAGCGCGTTCATCGCCATCCAGGGGCAGTGCGCGCAGCTCTTGCACGTGGCACTGTTGCCTGCGGTGGGCGCCTCGATCAGCGTCTTGCTCGGAGCGAGCTGGCGCATGCGGTGCAGGATGCCGTTGTCGGTGGCCACGATGAAGCTCTCGGCGTCCATCTTGAGCACGGCATTGAGCAGCTGCGAGGTGGAGCCCACCACGTCGGCCTGGTCGACGACGCTCTTGGGCGACTCGGGGTGCACCAGCACCTTGGCACCGGGGTGCTGCTTCTTCAGCAGGTCGAGTTCGATGCCCTTGAACTCGTCGTGCACGATGCAGGCACCGTTCCACATGAGCATGTCGGCGCCGGTCTGCTCCTGGATGTAGCGTCCGAGGTGCCGGTCGGGCGCCCAGAGGATCTTCTCGCCCTGGTCTTTCAGGTGCTTCACGATGGCCAGCGCGCAGGAGCTGGTCACCATCCAGTCGGCACGGGCCTTCACGGCGGCGCTGGTGTTGGCGTAGACCACGACCTTGCGATCGGGGTGGGCGTCGCAGAAGGCGGCGAATTCATCGGGCGGGCAGCCCAGGTCGAGCGAGCAGGTGGCGTCGAGGTCGGGCATCAGCACGCGCTTGTGCGGCGACAGGATCTTGGCGCTTTCGCCCATGAAGCGCACGCCGGCCACGATCAGCGTCTGGCTGTCATGGTCGCGGCCGAAGCGCGCCATCTCCAGCGAGTCGGCCACGCAGCCGCCGGTTTCCAGCGCCAGGTCCTGCAGGTCGCCATCGACGTAGTAGTGGGCCACCAGCACCGCCTTGTGCTGCTTCAGCAGCGCGGCGGCCCGCGCCTTCCATTCGCGCCGGCCTTCGGGGGTGAGGGGCTCGGGCACCTTGGCCCAGGCATGTGCGGTGCAGGAGGCGCCCTGCGCGTCCTGCTTGGTGTAGTCGAACAGTACTGCTTCGCTCATGGCAGAGGGTCCATCGTGGGGCTCTTCGGCCCATGGGGAAGCGATGGTAGCCCAGCACGGCTGCCCTCACGGGCGGTGCAGGGTTGGGCTCAGGCCAGCGACTGCTGCGCCTCCATGATGCGAAAGCGCGCCATGGCCAGGTTGCTGCGCAGCTTGTCGAGCAGGGCCAGCACGAAATACTCGTTGTGCGCCGTGACGGAGCGCATCACGTGGTAGCGGTTGCCCGCGGTGACCAGCACCTCGTCGACGTGCTCGCCGGCGTGGTGGTGGCCGAAGTGGCGCAGCGAGCGCCGGTGCGCCCGCATCACCTCGCTGGCGGCTGCAGCGGCGAGTTCCAGGTCGGCCTGGGACCCCTCGCAGGCGATCAGGTGGCCGGTGGTGCCGTTGACGACCGCGCAACCCAGCATGCCTTCCATCTGCATCAGCGCCGGCAGCACGGTGGCGGCACGCGCCGGGTCGATGGCGCGCGGCGCGGCCTGCACCTCGATGACCTGCGGCTGGGGCAGCGGCGAGCCGGCGGTCGTTTCGGCGTCGGTTTCGTCATCGCGGGCGAGGTCGGCCACCTTGATGGGGAAGTCGCCGCCGGCCATCGGCGAGGCGTGCGCCATCGAGGCGTTCCAGGCCGGCGCTGTCTTGACGCGGTCCCAGTGGGCGAGCAGCGCGTTCCACACGGCCGAAGAGCTGGTCAGGGGTTCGCTGACCACCTGCACCTGCAGCCGGCGGGGCCAGGTGACGGCGTTGATCTTGTTGGCGATCCAGACCGCACCCACCGGCAGCATGAACAGCAGGGTCGGGCAACGCCAGGAAGGCGACTGGGCGGCGGCGTGGAGCATCGACAGCATCGTGTCGATCGAGGCCGGGTGGAGCGGGCCGACGATCACCGCCGTCAGATGGCTTCGTTCCATCAGCGCGAACGGCACCGCCGCGCTTTCGCGGCCTTCGGCCCGCACGTCGGCGTAGTAGATCTTCAGCGTGTCTTCCAGGCGCCGTGGCAGCGTGGTGCGCTCGATCATCGCCAGCGTGGCGAGGGTGGCCTGGTCGCGCAGGTGCAGCCGCTCGATGGGCCGGCCGCTGGCGTCCGACAGTGCCTTCACCACGCTGCCCGCCCACATGCGGGCCGGGTCGTAGAGCGTGATCGTGCGCGCCGTGGTGTCGAGCTCCGAGCGCTGCGACGCGAAGTGCTCGCGCATGGCCTGGGCCGGGGAGCCCGTGACGAACAGGTCCTGCAGGTGCCGATCGACGATCTGCCCGCGGTCGTTGACCTCCGCGGCCGTGCTTTCGAGGATGGCTGTGGCGGCGAAGTCGCCGCTGCGTTGCGTGTCGTGATCCTGGCTGACGGCGCCCAGCTCACCGAACAAGGACTTCAGCATGGTTGGCTCCCGATGGCGACCGCAGCCTCCCCGACCACGCTCCGCCCGATGCCCGGCCAGTGTAGGGAGTGAGGCAGGCGCCCGCATCCCTATTCGTGGGGGGCTGAGCGACCGGTAGGGGCAAGTGGACAGACGGCTGCGAAGCGGCCACGAGCGCGCTACCGGCGTGCCGCGCCCTGGCCTTGCACCGACGCGAAGAAGCGGCTGGGCGGCATGCCGACCGAGCGACGCACCATGGCGGTGAAGGCGCTGGCACTGGCGTAGCCAAGCTCCGAGGCGATGAGGCTCATCGGCCGCTTGCGCGCGGCCAGCGCCACTGCCTTGGCCAGCACGACCTGCTGGCGCCACTGCGCGAAGCTGGTGTTGAGCTCGTGGCGGAACAGCCGGGCCACGGTGCGCGGGCTGGCGCCGCTGTCACGCGCCCAGGCCTCGAGCGTGGCATGGCGCGCCGGGTTCTCCAGCACCGCTTCGCACAGCGCGCGCAGGCGTTTGTCGGCGGGCAGGTCCACACCCAGGCGCACCGGCTTGGCCCGGCGCAGTTCGTCGAGCACGAGGTCGGCCAGCCGGCGCTCGCGCCGCAGCTGCTCGGCGGACAACCTGAGGCCGGGGCCGTCGGGCCGCGTGTCCATTTGCAACGCCAGTGCGCGCAGCAGGTCCGACACTTCCAGCACCCGGCATTGGCGCCACGCGGCCTCGTCCGCGCGCGCCACCTGAGGGCCGCATCTCCCGCGCGGCTGGTGGATGTAGAGCGTGTGCAACTCGGTGGCCTCGACCACCGTCACGGCGTGTTGCACCCCCGGGGGCACCCACAACGCGCGCGACGGCGGCACGATGAAGGTGCCGTGCTCGACGGTGAGCCGGGCCACGCCGGTGCTCGAGAACGCGATCTGCCCCCAGGTGTGGCTGTGGGGGACCACATGGACGTCGGTGCGCAGCGGCACGAGCTTGGCGCGCACCGGCCGGGCCGAAGTGGGGGTGTACAGGTGCGGCGTGACCGGGCCGACACCGGCCTGTGCACGGCGGACAGGCCGTGGGGCGGCAGCGGCAGGGCGGTTTGGCATGTTCTCGACAGAAATTGGCTTCCTATCGTAATCGCGCCGCGGGGCCCGCACCTAACATCCCCTCCATGACGACCGCGACCGTTTCCTCCGCCCCGACGGTGCCCCTGCGCCAGGACGCCGGCACCATCGCGCTGGTGGGCCTGGCCCACAGCATCAGCCACTTCAGCCAGTTGCTGCTGGCGCCGTTGTTTCCCTGGCTGAAGGACGCCTTCGCGGTGAGCTATGCCGAACTCGGGCTGCTGATGTCGGTGTTCTTCGTGGTGTCCTGCGCGGTGCAGGCGCTGTCCGGTTTCCTGGTCGACAAGCGCGGCCCGCTGCCGGTGCTGATGGGGGGCCTCGGGCTCATTGCCGTGGCAGCTTTCGGCTTCTCGATCAGCCAGCAGTACTGGCACCTCGTCGTCTTCTCGATGGTGGCCGGCGTCGGCAACGGCGTGTTCCATCCGGTGGACTACACGCTCATCAACCACAAGGTCAGCAAGCCGCGCCTGGGTCACGCCTACAGCGTGCACGGGGTGACCGGCAGCCTGGGCTGGGCGGTGGCGCCGGTGCTGCTGGTGCCGGTGACGATCGCCTATTCATGGCGCGCGGCGATGCTGTGTGCCGCGGCGCTGGCCGTGCTGGTGCTGGCGATCGTGTGGCTGAACCGGCGTCATCTGCGGCTGCCCGCGCTGGCACCTGCTGCCGGGCAGGGCGCCTCGGCCACCCGGGCGGAAGGCGGCAGCTTCGACTTCCTCACCATCCCGGCGGTCTGGATGTGCTTCGCGTTCTTCCTGTTCTTCGCGATGTCGTTGTCGGGCGTTCAGAGCTTCGCGCCGGAGGCCGCGCGGCTGCTGCACGGCGTGAGCAAGGACCTGGCGGCGATGTGCCTGACGATCTACATGGTGTGCAGCGCCGTCGGCATGCTGGCGGGCGGCTTCCTGGCCAGCGACCCGGCGCGCTGCGAGCGCATCGTGGGCATCGGCTTCGGCGTGGCCGCCAGCGTGGCCCTCACCATGGGACTGGCCGAGGTGCCGGGCGCGATGGTGCCGGTGCTCTTCGGCGCCATGGGCTTCTTCGCGGGCCTCGCGGGCCCGTCGCGCGACCTGCTGGTCAAGCGCTCCACGCCCGACAACGCGACCGGCCGGGTCTACGGCGTCGTGTATTCGGGGCTCGACATCGGCCAGGCCATCGCGCCGCTGGCCTACGGGCTGCTCATGGACCACGGCCTGCCGAGCGCCGTGTGGGTGGGCATCGCGGTGGTGCAGGCGGTGCTGATCGTGAGCGCGTTCAACGTGCGGCGGGTGCGCCGTACCACGCTGGTGCCGGCGCCGGCCTGAGCCTCGCCGGTCACACCGCGCTGCGGTGCCGTTCGATGCAGGTGGCCAGCACCTCGTCGCCGCCGCGCTGCCACCAGTTCGCGCCCGAAAAGATCTCCACCTCGCTGTAGCCGGCGTAGCCCTGGGCCTCGACCCAACCGCGGATGCGGGGGATGTCGATCACGCCGTCGCCCATCATCCCGCGGTCGAGCAGCAGGTCGCGGGTGGGTGTGAGCCAGTCGCACACATGGAAGGCCAGCAGCCGCTCGCGGCCGGCGCGTTCGACCTGCGCCTCGAGCTTCGGGTCCCACCACACGTGGTACACGTCCACCGCCACGCCCAGGGCGCCTGAACGGCCGGGGTCGAGCGCATCGCACACGTCGAGGGCCTGCTCCAGCGTGTTGACGCAGGCGCGGTCGGCCGCGTACATGGGGTGCAGCGGCTCGATGGCCAGCGGCATGCGGCGCTCGCGGGCCTGATCGAGCAGCCGGGCGATGCCGTCGTGCACCTGCCGGCGTGCGCCGGCGATGTCCTTGTGCATCGCGTGCCCGCCCAACGCGCCGGGCAGGCCGCCAACGACCAGCACCAGGCAGGGGGCGCCGAGTTCGCAGGCTTCGTCCAGGGCCCGCAGGTTGTCGTCGTGCGCGTCGGCGCTGGTGAACATGCCGCCGCGGCAATAGCCCGAGAGCTCGAGCCCATGGCTGCGCAAGGCGCGCGCGGTGGCCTGCAGGCCGGCGGCGGCGACCTGGTCGCGCCACGGCGAGACCGCGCGGATGCCGTGCCGAGCGCAGGCGTCCAGGATCTCGAGCAACGGCCACTCCTGGCCGCGCTGCTGCCGCACGGTGGCGGTGTTGATCGACAGCCAGCGGTGGTCTTGCGAGAAGTCGCGCATGCCGGTCTCAGGCCTCCACGCCATGCAGCGCGAGCAGCGTCCTCATGCGAGAGACGGCGAGTTCGGGCGCTTCGAGCAGGTTGGCGGCATCGGCCAGGCGGAACAGCTCGCTCAGGTGCTGCAACGAGCGCGTGCCCTGTTGGCCGCCCACCATGGTGAAGTGCCGCTGGTGCCCGTTGAGCCAGGCCATGAACACCACGCCGGTCTTGTAGAAGCGGGTGGGTGCCTGGAAGATGTGGCGCGACAGCGGCACGGTGGGTCCCAGGATGTCATGGAAGGCCTGGGGGCGGCCCTGCGCCAGTTCGGCCAGCGCGGCGCTCGCCGCGGGCGCGATGGCATCGAAGATCCCCAGCAGCGCGTCGCTGCGGCCGTGCGTGGGCTCGGTGCCGTGGCCGTCGCCGGCAATCAGCTCGGCATAGTTGAAGTCGTCGCCCGTGTACATGCGCACGCCCGGCGGCAGGCGCCTGCGCATGGTGATCTCCTTGTCCTTGTCGAGCAGCGAGATCTTGATGCCATCGACCTTGCCCGCATGGGCCGCGATGATCCCCAGCGCCGTGTCCATGGCGGCGTCGAGGTCCGTGCTGCCCCAGTAGCCGGCCAGCGCCGGGTCGAACATGTCGCCCAGCCAGTGCAGCACGACCGGCTGCCGGGCCTGGCTCAGGATGCGGTCGTACACCCGCTCGTAGTCCGCGGGGCTTCGGGCCACCCGGGCCAGCGCGCGGCTCGCCATCACGATGAGCCGGCCGCCGAGCTTTTCGATGGCGGCCATTTGCTCCTCGTAGGCGCGCACCACGTCGTCGACGTTCTTCGCGGCTTCGGGTGCGAGGTGATCCGTGCCGCAGCCGCTGGCGATCAATGCGCCCGGCACGTCCTTCGCGGCGTCGAGCGAACGGCGGATGAGCTCCAGCGACGTGGGCCAGTCCAGCCCCATGCCGCGCTGCGCGGTGTCCATCGCCTCGGCCACCCCCAGCCCGAGCGACCAGAGCCGGCGGCGGTAGGCGATGGTGGCCTCCCAATCCACGGCGCACTGCAGCCAAGGGTCCGCGGCCGCCAGCGGGTCGGCCACCACGTGTGCGGCCGAGTACGCAATGCGGTTGAACCCGACGCCCGGCGCCGGCCGGGCGGGCGGCTGGCCGCGCAGGGCGTAGCGCTCCAGCGTGCGGGCTGCGGTGGGGAGGGTGATCGCGAGTGCTTGTGCCATCGCGGGCCGCCTCAGACTTCGAGCGCCGGCACGTCGACCCAGCGGCGTTGCTTCCACGAATCGAGCGCGGCCTCCACCAGCTGCACGCCCTTGGCGCCTTCGGGCAGCGTCCACTTGTACGGCGCGTCCTCCGCCACATGGCGGATGAAGTGTTCCCACTGGATCTTGAAGCCGTTGTCGTAGGTCGTCGTATCCGGGATCTCCTGCCACTGGTCGAAGAAGTTCATCGCCTGTCTTTCGTCCGGATTCCACACCGGCCGCGGCGTGGCCACGCGCGGCTGCGCGCGGCAGCTGGAAAGCCCGGCCACCGCCGAGCCGTCGGTGCCGTCCACGTGGAAGGTGACGAGGTCGTCGCGCCGCACGCGGGTGGCCCAGCTCATGTTCAGCTGCGCGATCACCGGCTCGCCGCCATGGCCCTCGAGTTCACAGGTGGCGTAGGCCGCGTCGTCGGCAGTGGCCGCATAGGCCTTGCCGTTTTCGTCCCAGCGCCGGGGGACGTGCGTGGCCCCGATGCACGACACCGACCGTACCTCGCCGAACAGGTTGTCCAGCACGTAGCGCCAGTGGCACATCATGTCGAGGATCATCCCGCCGCCGTCTTCCTTGCGGTAGTTCCACGACGGGCGCTGGATCGGCTGCAGGTCGCCTTCGAACACCCAGTAGCCGAATTCGATGCGCACCGCGAGCATGCGGCCGAAGAAGCCCGCGCGGCGCAGCATGTCGAGCTTGCGCAGCCCGGGCAGGAAAAGCTTGTCCTGCACCGCGCCGTGCTTGATGCCGGCACCCTGCGCGAGGCGCGCGATCTCGACGGCCTCGTTCAGGTTGGTGGCGATCGGCTTCTCGCAGTACACGTGCTTGCCGGCGCGGATGGCCTTCGCCAGCAGCTGCGGCCGCATCTGGGTGGTGCCGGCATCGAAGAACAGCGTGTCGGCCGGGTTGGCCAGCGCGGCGTCGAGGTCGGTGCCCCAGCGCTCGACGCCGTGGGCTCGTGCCAGCGCCTCGATCTTCTCGGCATTGCGGCCGATCAGGATGGGGTCGGGCATCACGCGGTCGCCGCTGGAAAGCGTCACGCCGCCTTGCCTTCGGATGGCGACGATGGAGCGGATGAGGTGCTGGTTCATGCCCATGCGTCCGGTGACGCCATGCATGATGAGTCCGAGTCGTTGGGTGGCCATGGTGAGCGGTGCAGTGCAGTGCTTGGGGCTGGAGTGGATGTCAGGGCGTGTCACTGGGCGGGCGAGAGGCCGGCCGCCTTCACCAGCTTGGCGTTGGACTCGATCTCGGCCTTGATGTAGGCGTCGAACTGCTGCGGGGGCAGGGTCCACGCGTCGGCGCCGAGCTTGACGAAGCGTTCCTTGACCTCGGGCGAGGCCAGGGCCTTGACCACTTCCTCGTGCAGGCGGTTCACGATCTCGCGCGGCGTCTTGGCCGGCGCCATCATGCCGATCCAGAAGTTGAACTCCGAGCCGGGCACGCCGGCTTCGGCGGTGGTGGGCACGTCGGGCAGGGCGCTGGCCCGCTTGGGCGAGCCCACCGCGAGGGCCAGCAGCTGGCCGTCCTTGATCTGGCCGATCACCGGCGCGATGGGCGAGAAGTAGTAGTCCACCCGGCCGGCGATGACCTCGGTCACCGCCTCGGCCGAACCCTTGAACGGGATGTTGGTGGCAGTGAGGCCGGCGGCCATCTTGAACTTCTCGGCATTGAGGTGCGTGGCGCTGCCCTGGCCGGCCGACGCGAAGTTCAGGCCGCCGGGCTGGCTCCTGGCCAGCGCCAGCAGGTCCTTCACGGATTTCACGTTCTTGGCCGGCGAGATGACCAGCACGTTGGGGGTGGTCGAGATGGGCGTCACGCCGGCAAAGTCGGCCACCGTGTCGAAGGGCAGCTTCGCGAAGGTGGACGGGCTCACCGTGTGCGACGACGAGTGGATCATGATCGTGTAGCCGTCGGCCGCCGCGGCGGCCACCGCCGCCTGGCCGATGGTGCCGCTGGCGCCGGCGCGGTTGTCCACCACCAGCTGCTGGCCCATGCTGGCCGAGAGCTTGTCGGTGATGGCGCGGGCAATGATGTCCGTCGTGCTGCCGGCCGCGAACGGCACGACCACGCGGATGGGCTTGTTGGGGTAGCCGTTGGCTTGTGCCGAAACGCTCGTGGCGGTGAGCGCTGCGAGGCAGGCGAGAGAAGCCAGGGCGAGGGCGCGGTGCAGGGCCATGGTGGATGTCTCCTCGGTTGCGTGTCGGGGCACGGTTTAATTCACCGATTGGTGAATTGATTCTAGGCAGGCGCGCAAACGAGCGTCAACCCGCGCGAGCCCGTCGCGGGCTGCGCGTTATCCCTAGGGATGGGGCCCGAACGGAGGGGCGCTCAGTCGCGCAGCAGGTAGCCCAGGATCACGTCGGTGATGTGCGACAGGCGCTCGTTGCGCGCCTTGGGCGTCATGAGGTTGCGGCCGAACACGGCCGACAGCGTGTGCTTGTTCGAGAGGTAGAAGTACGCCAGCCCGGCGATCGAGATGTACAGCTGCACCGGGTCGACGCCGCCGCGGAACGTGCCTTCCAGCCGGCCGCGCTCGAGAATCTCGCCCAGCGTCTGGATCAGCGGCGAGTTCATCTCGCGCACCCGCTGCGAGCGCTCCAGGTGCGTGGCCCGGTGCAGGTTCTCGCTGTTGAGCAGCGTCAGGAACTCGGGGTGGTCGAGGTAGTAGTTCCAGGTGAACTCGGTGAGCTTGCGCACTGCGTCGGCCGGCGCCAGGTCGGTCAGGTGCAGTTGCCGCTCTGCCTCGCGGATGTGCAGGTAGGCGTCTTCGAGCACCGCGAGGAAGAGATCTTCCTTGTTGCCGAAGTAGTAGTAGATGAGTCGCTTGTTGACACCCGCGCGCTCGGCGATGCGGTCGACCCGCGCGCCGCCCAGGCCGTGCGTCGCGAACTCCTCGCCGGCAGCCGCCAGGATGGCCTGCTGAGAGCGCTCGGCGTCACGCAGGCGGGGCGCCTCGGCCGCGACGGAGGGGTTCTTGCTCATGGTCGAATGTTAACTGTGTGGTGAATTGTTCGGGCCTGAACCGGGCGCCCGGGTCCGCATCATCGCAAGGATCGCCGCTTGATAATGGCCGCCCATCTCCAGCACGGGACCCGAAACGATGACTGCACGCCTGGCCGGCCATGCACTGGTGGAATGCCTGATCGAACAAGGAGTCGACACAGCCTTCGGCGTGCCGGGCGAGAGTTTCCTCGCGGTGCTCGACGGGTTTCACGAACACCGTGATCGCATCCGCTTCATCGCCTGCCGCCAGGAAGGCGGCGCGGCGTTCATGGCCGAGGCGCAGGGCAAGCTCACCGGCCGGCCCGGCATCTGCTTCGTGACCCGCGGGCCGGGCGCCACCAACGCCAGCATCGGGCTGCACACCGCATTCCAGGACAGCACGCCGATGGTGCTGTTCATCGGCCAGGTGGCCAGCGACCAGCGCGACCGCGAGGCCTTCCAGGAGGTGGACTACCGCCAGATGTTCGGCCCGGGCACGCTGGGCTTCGCCAAGTGGGTGGCCGAGGTGCACGACCCCCACCGCCTGCCTGAATACGTGTCGCGGGCCTTCCACACGGCCATGCAGGGCCGGCCCGGCCCGGTCGTGCTGGTGCTGCCCGAGGACATGCTGACCCAGCCCACCGGCGCGGCGGTGTTGCCGCGGGTGGAGCCGGTGCAGGCCTGGCCCGCGCCGGGCGCCTTGCGCGACCTGCGCGGCCTGCTCGTGGCGGCGAAGCGCCCCTTCGTCATCGCCGGCGGCAGCGGTTGGACCGCCGAGAGCGCGCTGGCGCTGCAGCGCTTCGCCGAGAACTGGCAGCTGCCGGTGGGCAACGCGTTCCGCTTCCAGGACACCTTCGACAACCGTCACCCGCTGTATGCGGGTGACGTGGGCATCGGCATCAACCCCAGGCTCGCCGCGCGCATCAAGGAGGCCGACCTGGTGATCGCGGTCGGCCCGCGCCTGGGTGAAATGACCACCAGCGGCTACACGCTGCTGGAGCCGCCGCGGCCGCAGCAGAAGCTCGTGCACGTGCATGCCGGCCCCGAAGAGCTGGGCCGCGTGTACGCCGCCGACCTGATGCTGCAGTCGAGCATGGCCAACGCCGGCAAGGCGCTCGAAACCCTGACCGCCCCACCGCAGGTGGCGTGGGGCGAGTGGGCAGCCGCGGCCCACGCCGACTACGAGGCCAACCTCATGCCGGCGCCGGTGGCTCCGCTCGACATGGCCGAGGTGGTGAAGGTGATGAGCCGCCTGGCGCCCGACGCCATCTACACCAACGGCGCCGGCAACTACAGCGGCTGGCTGCATCGCTTCCACCGGTACCCCGGCCTGCAGCACCATGGGCGCACGCAGCTTGCGCCCACCAGCGGCGCCATGGGCTACGGCGTGCCCGCCGCGGTGGCGGCCAGCCTGCTGTGCCCGCAGCGCACCGCGATCAACATCGCCGGTGACGGCGACTTCCTCATGACAGGGCAGGAACTTGCCACCGCCACCGGCTATGGCGCGGGCCGCCTGATCAGCGTGGTGGTCGACAACGGCACGTACGGCACCATCCGCATGCACCAGGAGCGCGAATACCCGGGCCGGGTGAGCGGCAGCGACCTGTTCAACCCCGACTTCGCGGCACTGGCCCGCGCCTATGGCTGGCGTGCCGACACGCTTGACCGCACCGAGCAGTTCGAGCCGGCCTTCAAGGCCGCGCTCGACAGCGGCAGGCCCACGTTGCTGCACCTGAAGCTGGACGCCGACGTGAGCACGAGCCGCACCACGCTGGCCGCGATCCGGGAGGCGGCGAGCAAGCGCCCGGGCCGATGAGGCTGCTGCCGCTGGCGGCACCGCGCGGATAATCCGCGCCCATGTCCGCCAAGATCCTGTTCGGCTTCCATGCCGTCACCGTGCGCCTGAAGACGGCGCCGCAATCCATCGCCGAGCTGCACCTCGACGCCGAACGCCGCGACCAGCGCATGCGCCAGTTCGTCGAGCGCGCCAAGGAGGCCGGCGTGCGCCTCATCGAAAGCGACAACGAGCGCCTGCACAAGCTCTGCGGCACCCACCGCCACCAGGGCGTGGTAGCCAAGGTGCTGCCGGTGCCGCAGGCCAAGTCGCTCGACGACCTGCTCGACGCGGTGGAAGGCCCGCCGCTGCTGCTGGTGCTCGACGGCGTGACCGACCCGCACAACCTGGGCGCCTGCCTGCGCGTGGCCGACGG
>CAMLNA010000114.1 GCA_946481025.1 uncultured Rivibacter sp. | reverse complement strand
GGCGCGATCTTCAAGGCCTCGCGGTACTTGGCCACGGTGCGGCGCGCCACCTGGATGCCCTGCTCCTCGAGCATCTGGCTCAGCTGGCTGTCCGACAGCGGCTTCTTTGCGTCTTCGGCGCTCACCAGCTGCTTGATCAGCGCGCGCACCGCGGTGCTCGACGCATTGCCGCCGGCCTCGGTGTTGAGCGACGAGCCGAAAAAGTACTTCAGCTCGAAGGTGCCGTAGGGCGTGGCCATGTACTTGGCGGTGGTCACGCGCGAGATGGTCGACTCGTGCAGGCCCAGCTCGTCGGCGATCTCGCGCAGCACCAGCGGCTTCATCGCGATCTCGCCGTGGCTGAAGAAGTTCTTCTGGCGCTCGACGATGGCCTGCGACACGCGCTGGATGGTCTCGAAGCGCTGCAGGATGTTCTTCATGAACCAGCGCGCTTCCTGCAGCCGCGCGCTCAGGCCCTGCCCGCCCTCGCTGCCGCGGCCCTGCTGCTTCACCGCCAGCGCATAGAGGTCGTTGATGCGCAGCTTGGGCATCACGTCGGGGTTGAGCACGACCTTCCAGCCGCGCCCCGACTTCTGCACGATCACGTCGGGCACGATGATGTTGGCCTCGGCGCGGGTGAAGGGACGGCCCGGCTTGGGCTCGCACTGCACGATGAGCGCCTGCGCTTCCTTCAGCAGGTCTTCGTCGGCGCCGGTGGCGGCCATCAGCTTCTTCGCGTCGCGCCGTGCCAGCAGCTCGAGGTGGTTCTTGCAGATGAGGATGGCGATCATCTGCGCCTCGCAGCGCGGGCCGGCGCGCAGCTGCAGCGCGAGGCACTCGGCCAGGTCGCGGGCGCCCACGCCGGTGGGTTCCATGCTCTGCAGCCAGCGCAGGGCGCATTGCAGGCGCTCGAGCAGCTCGGTGCGCGCTTCGAGGTCGTCGTCGCCGGCCAGGCGTTCGGCGATCTCCTCCAGCGGGTCGGCCAGGTAGCCGTCTTCGTTGAGCGACTCGATCAGCACCTGCACCGCGGCCGAGTCTTCCGGCGCCAGCCGCATGCCGCGCAGCTGTTCGCGCAGGTGGTCAGCCAGCGTGGGCGCCACCGTCGAGCGCTCCATCGGGTCGAGGTCGTCGCTGTCGCCGCCCGTGCCGCTGCCCGCGCTCGGCGTCTCGCGGATGCCGTCGAAGTCGTCACGCTCGGTGCCGTTTTCCCAGTCGTCGCGTTCGGTGGCGCCGAACTCCATCGAGTCGACCGCGGGCTCGGCGTCGCCGCTGGCCTCGCCGCCTTCACTGCCGGACTGCCAGGTCTCCTCGGCATCGCTGGCGCTGCGCTCGGCCGCGCTGGTGCGTTCGGGCAGCGGCTGGCTCTCGAAGGGCGTGGTCGCCTCCTCCTCCATTTCGAGGAAGGGGTTCTGCTCGAGCATCTGCTCGACTTCCTGGTGCAGCTCGAGCGTGGACAGCTGCAGCAGGCGGATCGATTGCTGCAGCTGCGGCGTGAGCGCCAGATGCTGCGACAGGCGAACCTGCAATGAGGGCTTCATCGGCAGGCCCCGCTACATCCGGAAGTGTTCGCCGAGATAGACCTTGCGCACGTCCGGGTTCTCGACGATCTCGCTGGGCGTGCCTTCGGCCAGCACGCGGCCTTCGCTGATGATGTAGGCGCGGTCGCAGATGCCCAGCGTCTCGCGCACGTTGTGGTCGGTGATCAGCACACCGATGCCGCGCGACTTGAGGAAGCCGATGATGCGCTGGATCTCGATCACCGCGATCGGGTCCACGCCGGCAAACGGCTCGTCAAGCAGGATGAACCGCGGCTGCGTGGCCAGCGCCCGCGCGATCTCGACACGCCGGCGCTCGCCGCCCGACAGCGCGGGCGCCGGGCTGGCACGCAGCTTCTCGATGCTCAGGTCCTGCAGCAGCGCATTCAGCAGGTCGTCGACCAGTTCGCGCTTGAAGGGCTGTCCCTGCGGGTCGACCTGCAGCTCCAGCACGGCACGGATGTTCTCCTCCACCGTGAGCTTGCGGAAGATCGACGCTTCCTGCGGCAGGTAGCTCAGGCCCAGGCGTGAACGCTGGTGGATCGGCAGCCGCTCGACGGGGCGGCCATCGATGCGGATCTGTCCGGCGTCGGCACGCACCAGCCCCACGATCATGTAGAAGCTGGTGGTCTTGCCGGCGCCGTTGGGGCCCAGCAGACCGACCACTTCGCCGCTTTTCACAGCCAGGTGCACGTCCTTGACGACCTTGCGGGCGCCGTAGGTCTTCTGCAGCCCGGAAGCCTCGAGCCGGCTGCCCTCGGAAGCCTCGATGCGGGGTCGCATGCTCAACGCCGCTCTCCCGGGGGAGACGGTGCCTCTGGTGCAGATGCGCTCTGGCGCGGGGCCAGCACGCCGCGCACACGGCCCGTGGGGGCCGATGCGGCCTCCGACGGCGCGCCGACCGCCTGGAACACCTCGGTCGTGTTGTCGTAGGTGATCAGGTTGCCCGTCACCTCGTCGGCCAGGGCCTGGCCGCGGTAGCGCCTGAGCACCGCCCGGTTGACGAAACGCACGGTGTCGGAGCGGGCGTCGTACTCGATGCGCTCGGCCTCGCCTTCGATGGTCTCGGCCGCGCCCTCGCGCTTCTGGCGAAACTGCGCCAGCTTGCCGCCCGACGCCGTGACCACCGCCGAGGCATAACCTTCGGGGCTCTGGCGGATCTGGGCCTGGTCGGAACGGATCTGGATCGTTCCCTTGGTGATGATCACGTTGCCCTTGAGCGTGTAGACCTGCTTGAGGCCGTCGGCCTCGGCACGGTCGCCCTCGTAGTGCAGCGGCTGGTAGCGGTCGGCCCTTTCGGCAACGGCCGGGGCCGCCAGGCACAGCGCCGCCAGGGTCGCGACCAGGGCGGCGCGCGGGTTAACCATGAGACGAAGGGGAGGTGACACGAAGGCGGTCATTGCGGCATGGAACTTGCAGACCATTCTAGCCACAAGACTGCGGTACAACGCCGCTTTCGCGCGTGAAAAAGGCGTTGTCGCCGCGCCGCTTGCGGCCTCAGCCGCCCTTGCGCAAGCGGGCCAGCAGCCAGTCCACCACGGCCAGCATGTCTTCATGGCTGACCAGCGATGCGGTGGTGAAGTAACGGCCGTTCACGCCCAAGGCCGGCACGGCATCGATCTTGTAGCCGGCAGACAGGCGCGAGGCCTCGTTGCAGGCGGTGTTGACGCCCATCGACTGGTACATCTCGAGGAACTGCGCCCGGTCGATCCCGTTGGCAGCTGCGAAGTCCGCCATGGCCTCGGGCGTGTCCAGCGGCTGCCGCTGGCGATGGATGGCGTTGAAGACCCGTGCGCGCAATTCGGCTTCACGGCCCAGCGCTTCCAGCGTGTAGTACAGCCGCTGGTGGGCGCGGTACGGCGCGGTGAGCGCCACGTGCACGCGGCGGAAGGCCACGTCGGCGGGGGCTCGCTTGACCCAGCCGTTGAGCACCGGCTCGAAGGCAAAGCAGCTCGGGCAGCCGTACCAGAAGAACTCGATGACCTCGATCCGGCCTTCGCCGGCCTGCACGTGCTGGGCCTGCGGCAGGCGCACGTAGTGGCGCCCCTCGACGGGCCCGCCCTGCGCCTGCACGCGGCCGGGCAACGCGGCCAGCAGTGCCCCGCCCCACCCCCCTGCAGCCGCCGCCCAGGCGGTGAAGTCGCGACGTTTCATCGGCTGTCTTCCCTTGTCCTTGTATGTGTTCCTGCGGCCCCGTCGCTCAGGGCTTTTGCACCCGCACCAGCGCCGACTCGCCGGCGCCGCTCGTGTCGAGCTTTTCCTTCACGGCCTCGGCATCGGTGCGCTTATCGTACGGGCCCACGCGCACGCGGTAGATGGTCTTGCCGGCCTGGTCGCGTTCGGTGATGCGGGCCTCCAGGCCCAGCATCGCGAGCTTGGCGCGCTGCTGCTCGGCCTCTTCGGTGCGTGCAAAGGCACCGGCCTGCACGAAGTAGACGAACGCATCGCTGGTGGCCGCGGCAGCCGGCGTGGCCGCAGCGGTGGCCGGGGCCGGGTCCTTGGCCTGCGCCGGGGCGTTGGCGTTGACGCCTGCAGCCGGCGCAAACGGCGGTGCGGGCCGGGCCGCGGTGCCATTGGCGGCCGCGGGCGCCGCCGGGCCGGAAGCCGCCCCCGGCGCCGGGGCCGCCGGCTTGGCCGGGGTCTTGCCGGCCAGCGGCGCGTTCGGGTCCCAGTTCTTGTTCTTTTCGGCCTCGGCCGCGTCCTGTTCGGCGGTGCGCTGGGGCACCTTGTTCACGAAGGGCACCGGCACCTTGGTCACGTACAGCGCCACGGCCAGCGCCAGCGCCAGGCCGGCCAGCAGGCCGACGATCATGCCGACGAAAAAACCACCGCGTTGAGATTTCATGGAGGTAGTAGGAGTCGTCCAGAAGAAGAGGAAAGCTCGGAAAGCGCCGTGCGAGGGCATCACATCTTGTCGGGGGCGCTCACGCCCAGCAGCGCAAGGCCGTTGCGCAGCACCTGCGCGGTGGCCTGCAGCAGCGCCAGGCGGGCTTGCGCCAGCGCGGCATCGTCGACGAGGAAGCGTTCGGCGTTGTAGTAGGTGTGGAAGGCGCCGGCCAGGTCGCGCAGGTAGAACGCCACGTCGTGCGGGGCGAGGTCGCGCGCGGCGGCCTCGAGCATCTCGGGGTATTCGGCGAGCTTGAGCATGAGCGCGCCTTCCGAAGGAGCGGCCAGCAGCGACAGGTCGGCCTGCGCCAGCGAGCCGGGCTCGCCACGCTGCTGTTCCACGAACTGCTGGAGCACCGAGCAGATGCGCGCATGCGCGTACTGCACGTAGTACACCGGGTTCTCGTCGTTCTTCTTGACCGCCACGTCCACGTCGAAGGTGAACTCGGTGTCGGCCTTGCGGCTGATGAGGAAGAAGCGCACCGCATCGCGGCTGGTCCAGTCGATCAGGTCGCGCAGCGTCACGTAGCCGCCGGTGCGCTTGCTGATCTTGACCTCCTCGCCGCCCTTCATCACGCGCACCATGGTGTTGAGCACGTAGTCGGGGTAGCCCTCGGGAATGCCCAGGCCGGCCGCCTGCAGTCCGGCGCGCACGCGGGCGATGGTGCCGTAGTGGTCGGTGCCCTGGCAGTTGATGACCTTGGTGAAGCCGCGCTCCCACTTGTTGATGTGATAGGCCACGTCGGGCACGAAGTAGGTGTAGCTGCCGTCGGACTTCTTCATGACGCGATCCTTGTCGTCGCCATAGTCCGTGGTGCGCAGCCACAGCGCGCCTTCCTGCTCGTAGGTCTTGCCGGCCTCGACCAGCTTCTTCACGGTGGCTTCCACGCGGCCGCTGGTGTACAGGCCCGACTCGAGGAAGTAGTTGTCGAAGGTCACGCCGAAGGCCTGCAGGTCCAGGTCCTGCTCGTGGCGCAGGTAGGCCACGGCGAACTGGCGGATGCCGTCGAGGTCTTCCGGGTCGCCCGAGGCGGTGAACTCGCGGTCGTCGGCCTTGACCGTCTTCTTCGCAAGGAAGTCGGCCGCGATGTCGGCGATGTAGTCGCCGTTGTAGGCGCTCTCGGGCCAGCCGGCGTCGCCCGGCTTGAGGCCCTTGATGCGCGCCTGGGTCGACGCGGCCAGCGTGGCGATCTGCACGCCCGCATCGTTGTAATAGAACTCGCGGGTGACGTCCCAGCCCTGGGTCTCGAACAGGTGGCAGATGGAGTCGCCCAGAGCGCCCTGGCGGCCGTGGCCCACATGCAGCGGCCCGGTCGGATTGGCCGACACGAACTCGACCATCAGGTGCCGGCCGTTGGCCGGCTTGCGGCCGAAGTTGTCGCCATCGGCCAGCACGTCGGCCACCACCGCCTGCTTCGCGGCGGCCTTCAGGCGCAGGTTGATGAACCCGGGCCCCGCGATCTCCATCGCCTCGACCCAGCGCGACACCGCTTCGCGGCGCTGCAGCGCATCGATGAGCGACTGCGCCACGGCGCGCGGATTGCTCCTCAGGGGTTTGGCCAGCTGCATGGCAGCGGTGCAGGCGAGGTCGCCGTGCGCGGCCTGCTTGGGCGACTCGAATGCGGCGGGCACCCGGTGTTCGGGAGCCAGCTCGGCCAGGGCATCACCCAAGGCGGACAAAAGCTCTTGCTTGGCGCGGATCATCCGCAGATTCTACGGGTGGGGTCTGCCGTCACGAGGCCGCGGCAAGGCAGCCCGTACGATGTGACAAATTGCATGACCTACCGGCCGTTATTCCGGATTGTGCGGGGCGCGGCGTGGTGGAAAGATGCCGATGTCTCCCATTCCACCAATGAACGCTCCTGACTCGCTCTCCGGTCCCCAACAGATCGGCAAGTACCGTGTGATCCGCAAGCTGGGCGAAGGCGCCACCAGCGAGGTCTTCCTGTGCCGCGACGACTTTCATGACCGTGACGTCGCGGTCAAGCGCGTACGCGCCGGCGCGCTCGACGAAGCCAGCGAAGGCGGCACGCACATGCATGCACGCTTCTTCGCCGCCGAGGCGGCGCTGGTCGGGCGGCTGCAGCATCCGAACGTGGTGCAGATCTACGACGCGGTGGCCGACCCGGTCGAGCCCTACGTGGTGATGGAGTACGTGGGCGGCACGACGCTGCGGCCCTATTGCCGGCCCGACCAGCTGCTGCCGCTGGAACTCATCGTCGAGATCGGCTTCAAGTGCGCCATGGCCCTGGGCTACGTGTTCCGCCAGGGGCTGATCCACCGCGACGTGAAGCCGGCCAACCTGCTGGCGGTGATGCACAACAACACCGTCACCGACGTGAAGATCAGCGACTTCGGCAGCGTGCTCAACCTGGGCGCCGACACCACGCAGGTGTTCCGCGTCGGCTCGCTCGCCTACATGTCGCCCGAGCAGCTCGACGGCAGCGCCGTCTCGGCGCAGGCCGACATCTATTCGCTGGGCGCCGTGCTGTACCACCTGATCGCCGGGCGCGCCCCGTTCGAGGCGCCCCAGCAGTCGGTGATGATGAACCTCATCTACACGCAGACACCCGCGCCGCTGACGGCGCTGCGCGCCGGGGTGAGCGAGGCGCTCGACGCGGTGATCCGGCGTGCGCTGGCCAAGCAGCCCGACGAGCGCTATGCCAGCTGGGACGAATTCGCGCAGGCGCTGTCGGGCCTCATCGCCAACCAGCAGGTGCCGCGCGGGCAGCTGCAGGGCGTGCTCGACTCCGAACGCTTCAACCTGCTGCGCGCGCTCGACTTCTTCTCCCACTTCGGCGACGTCGAGCTGTGGGAGGTGGTGCACCGCGCGAAGTGGCAGCGCTTCCCGGCCGGCTATGCGCTCTACAAGTGCGGCGAAGAAGGCGACAGCTTCCACATCATCGCCACCGGCGGCGTCGAGGTGTTCCGCGACGGCGTGCGCGTGGCCCAGCTGGGCGCGGGCACGTCGGTGGGCGAGATGGCCTACCTGGCCCCGAGCCCCGAGCTGCGGCTGCACAGCACCGACGTGATCATGACCTCGCCGACCACCACGATCGCCTTCGTGCCGCAGTCGCTGTCGCAGCTGTCGCCGGGCTGCCGGCACCAGTTCGACGAGGCCTTCATCCGGGTGCTGGTGCGTCGGCTGCATGCGGCGCACGAGGCCCTGGCACATCCGCGGCGCATCCTCTAGGGCAGGATCCAGTCACTGTGTCCGTCATGACACGCCCGCGGCGCGAGGTGCTTGCGGCGCGCGGCATGCCGGTGCTTCAATGCGTGCGGCAGCATCGCCCACCAAGGAGAGGAAGCAATGAGGAAATCGATCATCGCCGTCGCGCTGGCCTGTGCCTGGCTCGCCACGCCGGCATTCGCCGCCGAAGAGGCCAAGAAGCCGATGACGGCCCAGCAGAGCAAGATGGCCGCCTGCAACAAGGACGCCACCGGCAAGACCGGCGACGAACGCAAGGCCTTCATGAAGGAATGCCTGTCGGCCAAGAGCACGTCGGCGACCACCACTGACGCCAAGACCGCTCAGCAGGAAAAGATGAAAGCCTGCAACAAGGACGCCACCGGCAAGACCGGCGATGACCGCAAGGCCTTCATGAAGGAATGCCTCAGCAAGTAGGCTGTGGCCCTTCAAGAAAAAAGCCCGGCACGGCCGGGCTTTTCATTTGCGTGACAGGGGCGGCGCTACCGCACCCACACGCCGCGGGCGAGCATCACCGCGGCCAGCGGGATCAGCAGCATCAGGTGGGCCTGCACCATCACCAGCCGCCGCGTGCTGCGCACCTCGGCCTCGGCCGGCAGGGTGCCGTTGGCGGCCAGCGCCTTCTTCCAGCGAATGAAGGTCAGCGTGGGCTTGATCGACAGCAGGCCGATCACCACGAACAGCGTGAACTTGATGTGCAGCAGCGGCTGGCTCCAGTACCAGCCGGCGCCCTTCAGGCCCCACACCGTGCGCGCCACGCCGGTGAGCAGCACCAGCACCGCCGAGGCGGCATAGATCATGTCCACGCGGGCCAGGCGCTGCACCACGGCGGCGTTCATCCATTCCGGCCGGCAAAGCGCCGCCTCGCTGGTGATGAACACCACCAGGCTCAGGATGGCGACGAAGTGCGCGTAGGCGAGCAAGGATTCGACGAGCATCGGGTTCCTCCGCAGTAAGGTGCCCGCGATTATTCATGCGCGGCCACCTTGCTGCCGAAACGACCGACCCGGCAGGGCCTCAGAACGGCACGACGGTGCCGTTCACTTCGATGAACAGGCCCTCGGCCGTGGCGAACAGCCGCCCCACCAGCGCGCCTGCGCTGGTGAGCCTCACCTCGCCGGAGCCGCCCAGCAGCACCGGCAGCCCGCCGCTGGTGTTGTAGTCGAGCTGGTAGAAGCCTTCGGCCAGGTAGGCCACGCCGCCCACCGAGAAGTTCATCGCCGAATACTGGTGACGCAGCGTCTTCAGCCGCTCGGTCGCCACCACCATCACGAAGCGTGTCTGCAGCGACCCGGAGTTGAAGGTGGCGAGCAGGCCGCTGGCCTCGTTGCGCAAGGTGGCATTGGCGCCGGGCGTGATGGTGTAGTTGAAGGTGGAATCGCCGTTGGCCAGGCTGTTGGCAATGGCGAGGGTCACGCCGCCGTTGGCCGTGAAGTCGCTGCTGTGGGTGATGCGCAGGTTGTTCATCGTGGCCGTGGCGGTGCCGTTGGCCGGTTCGAAGCTCGAGAAGTCGTAGGCCACCGAGCTGCTGCCCTGATACCGCGCTTGCGCGTCGGTCATGCACTGGCTGAAGGTCGCGGCCAGCGTGCCCGAAGGCGGCAGGGTCACGCCGACGGCCAGCGCGGTGCCGTTGAGCGTCCCGCTCACCGAGCCGCCGCCGGGGCACACCGCCGCGCTCGACAGCGACTTCATGTCGTCGCCCACCAGTTCGAGCGGCGCCGCGCCGGCCTCCAGCAGGCTGCCGGCCAGCGACAGCAGGCGCAGCAGCGCCAGCTTCTGCTCGGTGTCGTCGGCCGCCACGGTCAGCGTGGCGGCGGCACTGGTGACCGAGCCGGCGGCATTGCCGACCACCACGCTGAAGCTGGCACCGTTGTCGGCCGGGGTGACGGGGGCCGTGATGTAGGTGGCCGAGGTGGCCCCCGCGATGTCGGCACCGTTGCGCCGCCACTGGTAGGTGAACGGCGCCGTGCCGCTGGCCGTCACGCTGAACGCCGCGCTTTGACCCACCGGCACGCTCGCGTTCGCCGGCGGCTGCGTGATGGTGGGTGCCACCACGGTGCTGGTCACGGTGAGCACGGCCGCCTCGCTTTGCGTGCTGCCGGCAGCGTTGGACACCCGCACCGTGAAGCTGCTGCCTGAATCCGAGGCGCTCACCGGCCCGAAGCTGTAGGTCGCGGACGTGGCACCGGCGATGTCCGCCCCGTTGCGGCGCCATTGGAAGCCCGTGGCGCCCGCGGCCACGACCGAGAAGTGCGCGGTCGCGCCGTCGAGCAGCGTGAGCGGCGCCGGCTGCGAAACGATCACCGGCGCCGTGGCCGCGCCGACCGACAGCAGCGCGCTGGCGCTGGCCGAACCGACGCTGTTGCTCACCACCACGGTGTAGGCGCCGGCATGGGCCGCCGTGAGCGGCCCGCGCAGCAGGAAGGCCCGGGTGGCGCCGGGGATGTCGGTCCCGTCGTGGCGCCACTGGTAGCGCAGCGGACCGCTGCCGCTGGCCGCCACCTGAAACACGGCCAGGCCGCCGGCCGTGACGGTCTGGTCCGCCGGCGGCACCACGATCTGCGGCGCCATCGGTGCATCGTTGAGCACCAGGCATTGGCTCAGCGTGATGTCGGTGGCCGACGGCCCGACCTCCACGGCGTTGGAGCCGTCGCCATGGTCGGAGCGCACGGTGGCGCGGCTGTTCTTGCGGATGGGCACCGAGAAGCGCCCCTCGTTGTCGGTGAAGTCGTAGCCCAGGCCCGAATAGTCGATGCCTTCGCTGATCACGCTGACCCAGGTGGCCGGGCCGCCGTTGGCATGGCGCAGGCAGCCGTGCACGTAGATCGTGTCGACCACCTGGTCGGCGTTCCAGATCGAGAAATGCGAGACGCTGCCTTCGTAGTACTGGTTGGGCGCGGTGCCCTGCAGCGTGGCGCTGCCTTCCTCGACCCAGCGCCCGGTGGTTTCATTGAAGTGGAACAGCGGGATGGTCGCCGGCGGGTTGGCCGAACGCGTGGCCAGCGGAATGCGCACGGTGGCGCTGGTGCCGGCCTTGAGGTTGAGGCGGTTGCCGGCTGCGTCGGTCAGCACCACGCCCAGCGCGCCGAAGCTTTCGAGGGTGCCGCCTGCGCTGGTGGTGTAGTCGCCCGGCATGCTGCGCGGGTCGCCGGCCGGGTCGATGGGGGTAAGGCGGGCCGTCAGCGTGCCGTTGGCGGCGGCGCCGCTGCCTTCGACCACCAGTGCGTTCGCCGGCAGCACCACCTGGGCCGCGGACTGCGCAACGCCCAGCGTGGCCGCAGCGTCGGCGGCGAAGGTCTGCGGCGGCGCAGAAGGCGCCAGGCGCAGCTCGACCGTGCTGGCCGCACCGGCGCGCACTTCCGAGACACTGAAGTTCTCGCCGTACCCCGTGGCCTGCGCCTTCACCACGGCGCGGGCCGCCACCGGCACGGCCGGCAGCGTGAAGCGCCCCTGCGCATCGGTCTGCACGCTGGTGCTGCCGACTGACACGCTGGCATTGGCCACCGGCGCGCCGTTGCCTGCGGAAACCACCCGGCCCGACACGCTGCCGGTCGCCGACGGCGCAGGGCCGTCACTGCCGCCGCCGCACGCGGCCAGCACGAAAGCCATGAAGGCCATGGTCCAGGCGGCCGCGGCACGGCCCATCCATCTGCGCAAGAACATCGCAACTCCCTGATCTGCTTCGAAAACGCGGCGCAGTGTACGGAGCAGGCGATGTCGCACGCGCCCCCTAACTCGAGCGCTTCGAGGCCCTTGCGGAAGCTTCGCGCGCGTGCTTGCGAAGGGCCCGTCAGCCGGCACCGCGCGGCGACCAGTAGCCCGCATCGCCGTAGGTGTGCTTCAGGAAGTCGATCCACAGCCGCACCCGCAGCGGCAGGTGCTTGCGCTGCGGGAACACCGCATAGATGCCGTTCGGCGGCGAGGCAAAGTCGTCCAGCACGCTGACCAGCCGGCCTTCGGCCACCTCGCGCTCGACCTCCCAGGTGGAGCGCCACGCGATGCCCAGGCCCGCCAGGCACCAGTCGTGCAGCACCTGGCCGTCGGAACAGTCCAGCCGCGCCGAGGGGCGCAGGTGGTGCAGCTCGGCGTCGATGGTGAAGGCCCAGCCGCGGGTCTGGCTCGCGTCGGAGCTGAGCGTGAGGCAGTCGTGGTGCGACAGCTCGTTCGGATGGCGCGGGGTGCCGTGGCGGCGCAGGTAGTCGGGCGTGGCCACGCACAGGCGCCGGTTGTCGGCCAGCCGCACGCTCACCAGGCTGGAATCGGGCAGGTCGCCCACCCGCACCGCGCAATCGAAACCTTCGTTGACGATGTCGACCACCCGGTCCGACAGGTTCAGCGAGATCGACACCTCCGGGTGCAGCTCCACGAAACGCGGCACCAGCGGCGCCACATGCCGGCGCCCGAAGCCGGCCGGCGCGGTGAGCCGCAGGTGGCCGCTGGCCTTCACGCCGCCGGCGCTCACGCTGGCTTCGGCATTGGCCAGGTCGGCCAGCAGGCGCTGGCAGTCCTCGAGGAAGGCGCTGCCTTCGTGGGTGAGGGTGATGCGGCGGGTGGTGCGCACCAGCAGCTTCACGCCCAGGCGCTCCTCCAGCGCATCGATGCGCCGGCCGATGACGGCCGGCGCCACGCCTTCGGCGTTGGCGGCAGCGGTGAGGCTGCCCTTGGTGGCCACGGCGACAAACGATTCGATCTGCTTCAGGCGGTCCATAGGCGGGGCAGATTAGCCTCAGTTTCGGCAAAGATCAACCGATCCTGGCGATATTTATCGTCACCGAAGTCAGCATTAGAGTGCTCGGCTCATGAAGCCCCAAGCCGTCCTTTTCGATGCCTACGGCACGCTGTTCGACGTGTACAGCGTGGCGAGCCTGGCCGAGCAGTTCTATGCCGGCCAGGGCGAAAAGCTGGCCGCGCTGTGGCGCGACCGGCAGATCGACTACACCCGCCTCGTGTCGATGAGCGGGCCCGAGCACTACCGGCCGTTCTGGGAGCTGACCCGCTGTGCCCTGCGCTACGCGGCCGAACGGCTGGCCCTGCCGCTGCCGCTGGAGCGGGAGGAGCGGCTCATGAACCAGTACCGCGCGCTGGCGGCCTTTCCGGAAAACAAGGCGGTGCTGCAGGCGCTGAAGAAACGCGGGGTGCCCGCCGGCATCCTGAGCAACGGCGACCCCGACATGCTGGGCGTGGCGGTCAGGAGCGCCGGCTTCGACGGCCTGCTCGACCACGTGCTGTCGGTGCACGAAGTACGCCGCTACAAGACCGACCCCGCCGCCTACGCGCTGGGGCCCCGGGCACTGGGCCTGCCGGCAAGGAACATCCTGTTCGTCTCGAGCAACGGCTGGGACGCCCTGGGCGCCACCTGGTTCGGCTACACCACCTTGTGGGTCAACCGCCACGGCGCACCGGCCGAGCCGCTGGGCGCGCCGTCGCGCACCGGCACCAGCCTGCGCGACGTGCTGAGCTTCTTTCCTGCTTCCTGATCCATCGCGTTCCAAGACTCCAAGAGAGGTTCATTCACCATGACCGCACGCACCACCATCCACCGACTCCAGGTCGCCAACGAGCTGTTCCGTTTCATCGAAGACCAGGTGCTGCCGGCCACCGGCGTGGCCAGCGCCGAGTTCTGGCAGGGGTTCGACGCCATCGTGGCCGACCTCGCGCCGAAGAACATCGCGCTGCTCGCCGAACGCGACCGCCTGCAGGCCGAGCTCGACACCTGGCACAAGGCCAACCCCGGCCCCATCACCGACATGAAGGCCTACCGCGCCTTCCTCGAGCAGATCGGCTACCTGCTGCCGCAGCCCAAGGGCGTGCAGGCCACCACCACCCACGTCGATGCCGAACTCGCCGTGCAGGCGGGCCCGCAGCTGGTGGTGCCCATCCTGAACGCCCGCTACGCGCTCAATGCCGCCAACGCCCGCTGGGGTTCGCTGTACGACGCGCTGTACGGCACCGACGCCATTCCCGAAACCGGCGGCGCCGAGAAGGGCAGCGGCTACAACCCGGTGCGCGGCGCCAAGGTGATCGAATTCGCGCGCAACGTGCTCGACCAGGCAGCACCGCTGGCCCAGGGATCGCACAAGCAGGCCACCGGCTACCGCGTCGAAGGCGGCAAGCTGGTGGTCGCGCTGGGCGGCACCACCACGACCCTGGCCGACGGTTCG
Source organism: uncultured Rivibacter sp. (assembly GCA_946481025.1). Next base: position 674 of record CAMLNA010000114.1, on the reverse strand, counting down.
CAGCTCGTCGGCTACCAGGGTGACGCGGCCTCGCCGTCGTCGGTGCTGCTGCGGCACAACGGCCTGCACATCGACATCCGCATCGACCGCGCCACCCCCATCGGCAAGACCGACCCGGCGGGCATTGCCGACGTGGTGCTGGAAGCGGCGCTGTCCACCATCCTCGACCTCGAGGATTCGGTGGCGGTGGTCGACGCCCAGGACAAGGTGCTGGCCTACGGCAACTGGCTGGGCATCCTGCAGGGCACGCTGACCGAGCAGGTCGCCAAGGGCGGCAAGACCTTCACCCGCGGCCTCAACCCCGACCGCGAATACACCGGCGCCGACGGCGGCAAGGTCACGCTGCACGGCCGCTCGCTGATGTTCGTGCGCAACGTCGGCCACCTCATGACCAACCCGGCCATCCTCTACGGCGAAGGCCGCGAGATCCCCGAGGGCATCATGGACGCGGTGATCACCGTGACCATCGCGCTGGTGGACCTGAAGCGCCAGAGCACAGCGGGCGTCATCCGGAACTCGCGCACCGGCAGCATCTACATCGTGAAGCCCAAGATGCACGGACCGAAGGAAGTGGCCTTCGCCGGCGAACTGTTCGGCCGCGTCGAGCAATTGCTCGGCCTGCCGGCCAACACGGTGAAGCTGGGCATCATGGACGAGGAGCGCCGCACCAGCGT
>CAMLNA010000113.1 GCA_946481025.1 uncultured Rivibacter sp. | reverse complement strand
CACCCCCGCCAGCATCAGCGTGGCCACCGTGAGGTCCGCGCTCGTCCCCGGGTTGATGCCCGCCGCCTTCAGCGCTTCGTCCCAGGCCGCGAAGCCCGCATCGCCGTCGAGCGCCTCGCCGCGCGCCGCACGCGCGTGCCACGGCTGCGCTTGCCGCAGGACACTGTGTGCCGTGGCCTCGCCGAGTTTTCGAACAATGTGTGAGTCCGGCCAGCCGGCCACGAAGGCGAGCCAGGTGCGCTGCACGGCGGCGGTGGTCCCGAGGGCCGGGTGCGCCAGGCAGGCGGGCAGGCCGGTGTCGAACAGGTCGGCCATGCCGGTGGCGTATTGCCGCGCGATGCTGTCGCGGCCGGCGGCCAGGGCCATGGCGCTGCGCAGGTCGATGGTGGGCGCGGCCGCCACGTCCTGCTCGGGCGCGCGGCCCAGCCCGCCGGGGTTGGCCCGTGCGATGGCGCGGTAGGCGCAGGCCGCGTCGTCCACGGTCAGCGCGTCGAGCTGCGCGGCCACCGCGGCGCGCAGGCCGGCGGCGCCATCGGCCGGCACCCAGTGCTCCAGCGCGGCGGCGATGGGCGCGCACAGCAGCACGATGCCCAGGTTGGTGTTGCAGCCGGCCGCTTCGAACGACGCGGCGACCGCGCCTTCGATGCGCCGGCCCACGCCCAGGCCGCGCTCGAAGAGCGCCGGCTCGGCCGCGCGGGCGCTGTCGATGAACTGCGCGGGCAGCATGCCGTGGCCGGCCGAGGCGAGGCTCACGTTGCCGGGCTTGCGCACCAACACGTCGAGCCGGCACGCTTGCGCGAAGGCCCGGCGGCCGTGTTCGGGCAGGGGCGCGTTCACGCGCTGCGCGCAGAGGGTTGCCGCGCCTCGCCGGCCGCCAGCCTGCGGTCGAGCAGGTCATCGACCAGGGCGCGCGCGATGTTGAAGCGGGTCACCCGCTGCAGGCCGTGCCAGGCGGCCACGCCGTTGACCTCGATGATCACCACGCCGCCCGCCGCCTGGGGCGAAGGCATGAGGTCCACGCCGGCGTAGTCGAGCTGCAGCGCCGACGCGGCACGCTGCGCCAGTTGCGCGAGCTGCGGCGACAGCTCGGCAGCTTCGCAGCGCGCGCCCTGGGCCACGTTGTGCACCCAGTGCTCGCTCACGCGTCGCATGGCCGCCACCGCCCGCCCGCCGATCACCAGCACCCGCCAGTCGTAGCCCGGTTGCGTGTGGGGCGGCACGAAACGCTGCAGGTAGGCCAGCGAGCCCGAGGCCTCGTCGAGCGCGGGCAGCGGGCGGTGCTCGCCGCCCACCCGGCCCAGCAGTCGCAGGCCCTTGCCCTGCGAGCCGAACAGCGGCTTGCCCACCACCGCATGCCCGGCGGCGCTTTCGCGCATGACGATGCGCTGCGCGAGCGCCGGCGACTCGGTGGCCCAGGTGGGCGGCACCGGCAGCCCGGCCGCATGCAGCAAGAGGCTGGTCATCGACTTGTCGACGCTGCGCTCGATGGCGCGCGCGTCGTTGTAGACCGGCACGCCCAGGTCGCGCAGCGCATGCAGCACGCCCAGCCGCTTGGTCACCTGCTCGAAGCTGCCGCCGGCGATGCCGCGCACAAGCGCCGCATCGGGCAGCGCCCGCGCGAAGCCGGGCAGCACCAGCCCGTGCCAGGACGCCGCGGTGTCGATGTGGCAGTCGGCCAGGTCGATGCAGCGCCCCTCGGCGCCGCGTTCGCGCAGCGCCTTCTGCAGCTGGCGGGTGTGCCAGCCGGTCTCGTCGGTGAAGATCGCCACGCGGGTCATGGGGTCCGCCACAACGTGTCGAGCAGGTCCATGCGCAGGCTGCCGGCGTGCCAGGTCTTGCCCGAGTCGAGGTGGCTCACCCACACCTCGGCCGGCGCGAACAGCGCGCCGTCGATCTTGTAGAAGTCGAAGCCCGCGTCGGCAAACAGCTCGGCGAAGCTGCGGCCGTGGTCGCGCGAATTGCCCGAGGGCAGCTGCTCGGCCAGGCGCCGCGCCTCGGCCTCGCTGCCCCGCACGCTCAGGTGCACCCGCCCGCCGTAGAGGATGGCGTCGTTGGTGCGGCCCATGGCGGTGATGCCGTCGGGGCTGGCCGCGGGCAGCGGCGCGCTGGCGGTGCCGTCCACCACGTCATGCAGCGCGAAGCCCAGCTGGTGGGCCTTGTGCAGGGCCACCTCGAGCACGCGGCCCACCACCTGCGTGGTGCCGGCCGCGCTGGTGGTGGGCGTGAGCACCAGCGTGAGGTCCTGTGCGCGCAGGCCGCAGTCGCGTTGCACCTTGTCGATCACCACCTGCGGCGGTTCGCGGTCCACCTCCAGCACCAGCACGCCGCATTCGGCCCGGTCGTGGTAGCCGAGCTCGGCATAGAGCGCTTCCTTGGCGGCCAGCGCACGCGCCGGGCCCGAGCCGAGCGAAAAGAACTTCTTGCCGCCGGTCTCTTCCTTGGTGGCCGCGAGGCTCCAGCCGGCGTACTGGCTCGCCAGGCAGGCGAGCACCGGCTGCGAGCTCGTCACTTCGAGCCAGGTGGGCCAGCCGTGCTCCGGCGCGGCACGCATCCGCACCTTGCCCAGGCCGCCCATGCACAGGCGCGCCACCATCACGCCGGCGGCTGCGCTGCCGGGCGCGTGGATGCCGGCATCCACGATCCTCGGGCCGCCTTCGGCCTGCTTCACCGCCACGCCGAAGGCGGCGGCCTCGCCGACGAGCCGCTCCACCAGCGGCTGCGCGAGCCGGTTGACGCTCAGGTGGCCGGGTTCACCCGGTGCAGGGAAGGCCGCCGCGGGCTGGTTCATGCGGTCTCTCTTTCCGTGGTGGTGGCCTCGGAGGCCGGCAGGACGAGCCGCAGCACGGCGTCTCGGCGGCGGGCGAGCGCCGCATGCACCGAGGCGGCATCGGTGCCGGTGGCGCTCACGCTGCACAGCGGGTCGCCCGCGTCCAGGCAGGCGGTACCGCTCGGCACGTCGTGCACGCCGGGTTGGCCTGCCAGGGCCGCGGCCGGGTCCGCGCCGGGCGACACGCCGCCCGGCAGGAAAACGATCTCGTGGCCGCGCGCCATCACCGGCAGCGGGGGCACGGCCGGCAGCTCGCGCTGCCGGCAGGCCTGCACGTGCCAGCGCACGAGCGGCAGGTGCGCATGCAGCGCCATGCTGGCCGACGGGCGCGGATTCACTTCCAGCACCGCAAAGCCCTCCTCGCCGCAGCGCAGGAAGTCGAGGCTGCACAAGCCCAGCAGGCCGAACTCGCCGGCCAGGCGGCTCGCCACTTCGCGCAGGGCGGCGTCCAGCGCGGCCGGCAGCGGCCAGGGCCCGGTGGCGCCGCAATAGACGTAGGGGCGGGGCGGGTGGGGCCGCACGATCAGCTCGTGGAAACCCAGCACGCAGGCCTCGTGGCCGTTGGCCACGAACAGGGCCGACATCGGCCGGCCGTCGTCGAGCCGGCGCTGGTAGTAGTGGCCGGCGCCGCGCCCCGCACCGGCCGCGTCGGCCTCGCGGATGTGCAGGCCGCCGGTGCCAGCGAAGTCCTTGTCGAGCCAGCCGGCGGCCAGGCGGGGCGGGCTGTAGCGCACCTCGGGGTGCGCGATGCCGTGCACCGCCAGCCACGAAAAGAAGGCGCGCGGGTCGCGCACGCGCCGCACGGCCTCGGGCGGTGTGCCCAGCAGCGGCATCAGTTGCGCGGCGGCGGCCAGCAGGTCGGGCCGGCCCTCGAAGCCGCTGCCCGGCACGAAGCCGAGCAGGCCGGTGTGTTCGGACAGGCGGGCCAGCGCATCCAGCACCCGCGTGCCGTCGATGCGCAGCGCGCCCTCGGCGCCGACGGGCTCCCACCGCACGGCGGCGCGGCGCGTGTCCGCGTCGCCGAAGGCGTCCAGCGCGATCGGGGTATAGCCGTCGCGCGCGGCGGCTTCGGCCATGAGGCGCGCCGACAGGCCGGCGACCACGAGCTGCGGCGATCTCATGGCGTCACTTCGCCGGCTCGGCCAGCACCTCGTCGGCCAGCTCGTAGGCTTCGGCAAAGCTCAGCACCAGCGGCTTGTCGGCTTCGCGCATGCGCTGCAGCAGCCGGTGCTGCACCTGGTACTTCACGTTGCCCACGGCGAGCGCGCCGATGCCCACGGCGCGCGTGCCGGCCAGCGGCTTGCCGTCGTCCATGACGCCCACGCCGGCAATGCCCTCGGGCGGCACGGCGTTCACGTCGGCGGCCACCAGCAGCTTCGCGCCGGCCGCGGCCAGGTCGGCGGCGCCCAGCACCTGCACGCCGGCCGCGGCGGTGCCCAGCACCACGTCGGCCTCGGCCAGTGCGGCGCGCAGCTCGGCCCCGGTGTGGCTGGAGGCGGCGCCCAGCTGCACGTCGAAGCGGCGACCTGTGTCTTCGGCCGCGCGTTGCGCGGTCGCCAGGCCCTGGTGGCTGGCCAGCTGCACCGCGGAGCCCTGGCGGGCCGCCAGCACGCCGGCAATGCGGCCCACCGTGCCGGTGCCGCCCAGCACCAGCACGCGCCGGCCGGCGAGGCCGGCACCGTGCGCGGACTGCAGGCGCGCCTTCACGCAGGCCACCAGCGCGGCAGCGGTGGTGTAGGAGCCGCTCGGGTCGGCGAACACCGACACGACGAAGGGCGGCACCATCGCGCCGCGCGCGGCGTCGAGCATGTCGGCGGCCTGGAGCACGTCGCGCCCGCCGATGAACAGGCCCGTGCGCGCCACGCCCTTGGGGCCGCGCGAGAAGATCGCGTCCTGCGTGAGGCCGGGCGTGGCCTTCGTGTCGACGCCGCAGTACGGCACGATCACCTGGTAGCCGGCATCGGCGGCCATGTTGACGTCGAACGGGCTCATGTACGGGCCCGGGGTGAGCATGTGCAGGATGTAGGGGCGGTCCATGAATGTCGGGTGTCCAGGGTGTTCAGTGGTAGAGGCCGGGAGACGAAGGCCGCACGCTGACGGTGGCGCCGGCATTGCGGCCGCGCACCACCGGCAGCACCAGGGCGGCGTCGGCTGCGCCCGCGTCGCGGGCGGCCCGCACCAGCGCCTCGGCTTCGGCGGTGGACGGCACGAAGGCGAATCCGGTGGGCCCCCATGAGCTCTGGCCGAGCGCGGCTCGCGTGTGCCCGGCGGTCCAGGCCATGAAGCGGGCCACCGCGGGGCTGGTGTAGGCGCGCCCGCCCTGGGCCGGCGCGAAGTGGTCGCCCAGCAGCTGCTGCATGCGGGTGAGCCCTTCGGCGAAGGCGCTGAAGTCGCCGCTCGCCGCGCCGGGCAGCACCTGCATCAGCAGGCGATGGCAGATCTCGGCGGCGGCCTCGCGCGGAAACGGCGGCAGCGCGGCCAGCGCCTGCTTCTCGCCCGCGCCGGAGAGGCCGGCGTGTTGCGGGTCGATCGCCAGCACGATGCGCCAGGTGGCCGGAAAGTCGAGCCGCGCGGTGAGCGGCGCGGCACTGTGGTCGGCATTGGGGCCGCCATCGAGCAGCAGGCCGCCGTGGTCGAAGCCGCCGATGCCCACGCCCGAGCGCAGGCCGCGGCCGAGGCAGGCGGCGATCTGCCGTGTCGAGAGGCCCAGGCCGTGCAGCTGCGCGAACGCGCGGCCGACGGCCAGTGCCAGCTGGGTGCCCGAGCCGAAGCCCGCATGCGCCGGCAGCAGCCGGGCGAGGTGCAGGTGCAGCGGCTGGCGCAAGCCGGTGTGGACGCGCAGCGCGTGCAGGTGCTCGGCGGCCCGCGTGCGCTCGTGCTCGTCGATGCCTTCGGCCGCGCTCACCGCGTCGTGCGGGGCCGGCGCCAGCTGCACCACGGTTTCGAAGCCCTCGATCACGAGGCCCAGGCTGCCGAAGCGCCGACCCAGCGTGGCCGCCGGGTCGAGGAAGCCCAGGTGCAGCCGGCCCGGCGCGCGCACCGTCACGCGAAAGGCTTGCTGCAGTGCACCGTCGATCGTGGCTTGAGGCTCGGCCTCGGCAGTGGGGAAGGGGCTGTTGAGCATCACGGCGACGAGCCATGCAAGGCCTGTTCCGCGCCTCCTGTTTGGCGTGGTTGTTGCTGGAAGGCCGTGCCGGGCCGCTGGCTCCTGCGCCGGAACGAGGACACAGTGTCACGTGGGCCCTTGCCGCGCCTGCAACTTGTTGCAAACGCCAGGGAAGCCACGGGGGAACACGCGCAGGGGCGAGCAGTACGATTCGCCGGGGGTCGGAGCAGGCGGTTCGGTGGAGGACATAAAAGAGGAGACGTCCGCCAGGCGCGGATAGAAAGGACTGCGATGCCCACCAGCCGTCTTCCTGACGGGGTGCAGGGTTCGGAACGCAAGCGCGAGCGCGAGCTCAGCTTCGGCCATTCACCCACCAGCGCGCTGCTGCCGCCGGATCCGGCGCACGTGGACGCGATTCGCCAGTCGCACGAGCGCTGTGCAGCGCTCGGCCTGTCGCGCATCGACAGCGGCGACTACTCGCCGCTGGGCCGCGCCGACCTCGTGGTGGCGCGCGAGCGCAACCAGCGCCTGTGCACGCATGCCGTGCCGGTGATGGACCTGCTGCTCGAGCAGATCCTCGCGACCAAGAGCATGGTGGTGCTGATCGACGCGCAAGGCACGCTGCTGCACTCGGTGGGCGATGCCGACTTCCTCGAGAGGGCCTCCAAGATCGCGCTGGCGCCGGGGGTGAACTGGTCGGAGGCCAGCAAGGGCACCAACGGCATGGGCACCGCGCTCGTCACCGAGCAGCCGATCGTCGTGCATGCCGACGAGCACTTCATGCATGCCAACGACTTCCTCACCTGCTCGGCCGCGCCCATCTTCGACCCGCGGGGCAACGTGCTGGGCGTGCTCGACGTGACGGGCGACCACCGCTCGTACCACACGCACACCATGGGGCTGGTCAAGATGTCGGCCCGCATGATCGAGAACCACTTCTTCACCGACGACTTCCGGCGTGCGCTGCGGCTGCACTTCCACGTGCGGCGCGAATTCATCGACACGCTGATGGAAGGCATCGTCGCGGTCGACCAGGACGGCCGCATCGTCGGCGCCAACCGCAGCGCGCTCGACCAGCTGGGCCTGAGCGCGGCGGCGGTGCGCATGAACACCGTGGTGAGCCTGTTCGGCGTGAGCCTGGGCAGCATCGTCGAGCACTGCCGCTCGGCCACCGCGGCGCCGATGACGCTGACGCTGAACAACGGGCTGCAGCTGCACGTGCGCATGCGGCTCGACTGGCCGGTGTGGCTCGCCCTCGGCAGCGGCACGGGCCGCAGTGCCGACGCCGCGGCCGACCTCGCGCCCGTCGCCGAAAGCGAGCCGGCGCCGCGGCGCGTCGAGCGCACGGCGCCTGCGGCCGACGGCGGCGCGGCCGCGTCGGGCCTGGACTACCTGCGCACCGGCGACCCGCAGATGGAGGCCGTGGTCGGCAAGATCCGCCGCGCGCTCGACCGCGACATCTCGATGCTCGTCCTCGGCGAGACGGGCACCGGCAAGGAGCTGCTGGCGCGAGCCATCCACCAGGACTCGGCGCGTGCGGACAAGCCTTTCGTGGTGGTGAACTGCGCCTCGATCCCCGAGACCCTGATCGAGGCCGAGCTGTTCGGCTACGACGAAGGCGCCTTCACCGGCGCGCGCCGCAAGGGCGCGATGGGCCGCATCCTGCAGGCCCATGGGGGCACGCTCTTCCTCGACGAGATCGGCGACATGCCGCTCGCGCTGCAGGCGCGCCTGCTGCGGGTGCTGCAGGAGCGGCAGGTCTCGCCGCTGGGCAGCAGCCGCTCGGTGGCGGTGGACGTCTCCATCATCAGCGCCACCCACTGCAACCTGCGCGAGATGGTGGAGCAGCATGCGTTTCGCGAAGACCTGTACTACCGCCTGAACGGCCTGTCGGTGAAGCTGCCGGCGCTGCGCGAGCGCACCGACCTGATGACCATCGCGCAGAAGATCCTGCGGGCCGAATGCAACGGCCGCCCACCGGCCCTGAGCGAGGACGTGCAGCGGCTCATCGAGCACTACCACTGGCCGGGCAACATCCGCCAGCTGTCCAACGTGCTGCGGGCCGCGGCCGTGATGGCCGGCGGCGAGCGGGTCATCACCCGGGCCCACCTGTCGGACGACTTCATCGAGGACGTGGAGCGCACGATCGCGCGGCAGTCGGCGCAGATGGCGGTGCCGGGCGTGGCGCCCGAGGCGGCCGCGTGGCTCAACGCGGCCGCCTACGCGCGCGGCGTGCCGGCTGCACAGCAGCAACAGCAACCGCAACAGCCGGGGCCTGATGCGACGGCCACGCTGGAGGAGCTGGAGCTGCAGACCATCCAGCGGGTGGTGAAGGAGCTCAACGGGAACATCTCGCTGGCGTCGAAGCGGCTGGGGATCAGCCGGAACACGATCTATCGGAAGTTGCGGCGGTCCTGAACGAGGTTCGGCGGAAGACTCTCAGTACCGGTACCGCACCCCCACCAGCAAAGCCCGCGGCGCCCCCGGCGCCACGAACACCGCATCGCGACCGCTCCCGGCGTACTGCCCGTTCGCATCGAACACGGTCTCGGCCAGCGCCGCGAAGTTGTGGTGGTGCCGGTCGAACACGTTGTTGACCTTGGCGAAGAACTCCCAGCCGCGGCCCTCGCCGCCGCCGCCGGGCACTCGCCAGCTCGCGCGCAGGTTCACCACCGCATAGCCTGGCAGCCTGAGGTCGACCCGTTCGTCCTCGCCGTCCTCGATGAGCCCGTCTTCATTGCCTGCGGTGCCTCGGCTCGAAAACGCCTGCAGGTCGGCGCCCACGCTCCATGCCGCCGACAAGCGCCAGTCGGCCGCCAGCTTCAGGCTGTGCCGCGGCAGGCCGGCGATGCGGGTGCCGCGGCCGATGCCCACGTTGCGCTCGCCTTGCCGCAGCACGCCTTCGGCCTGGTAGGTCGCTTCGAGCCAGCTGTAGCTCGCATCGAAGTCCAGGGCCCCCACGCGGCCCTGCAGGCCGGCGTCGAGACCCTGGTGCCGCGTTCGAGGAAAGTTCGCGAAGTAGCCCTGCTGGCCCGCCACGCTGACGCTGCGGAACAGGATGTCGTTGCGGTTGTCGGTGCGGTATGCCGAGAGCTCCACGCGCAGGTCCTGCGTGACCGGCCAGCGCAGGCCCAGTTCGGCGGTGACCGAGGTCACCTGTTCGAGGAACGGGTCGGCCTGCAGGCCGGCCGGCAGGCGGCAGGGCTCCTCGGGGTCGGCGCAGCCGAGCTCGATGACGGTGGGCACGCGGTTGTTGCGCGCCACGTTGGCGAACAGCGTGGGGCCGCCGTCGAGCCGGTGCGCGATGCCCAGCGCCGGGTTGAGGCTGTTGTAGCGGAACGATTCCTTCGGCCGCTGCTCCACCTCGCCGGTGTCGTCGTCCACGCTGGTGAGCGTGTTCGACAGCCGCGCGTGGTTGTAGCGCAGCGTGCCGGTGAGGTGGGTGCGCTCGGCCAGCGCCCAGGTGTCGGTGACGTGCAGGCCCATCGCCATCGAACGGCCCGACACGCGGGCGCCCAGCTCGGGCGGCGCGTCGCCTGCCGTGACGCCGCGGCCGGGCGTGAAGCTCGCCTCCTGCTCGAGCTGCTCATAGCGCACCCGTGCCGCATCGAGCGTGGCGCCGGCCTGCCATTGATGCGGGCCGCCGCGGACGGAAAGGCTCGCGGCCACGCCGGCGCTTTCCTGCCGGGTGGCGGTGGTGTTGAGCGACGCGTTCTCGTCGCCGTCGGGTTCCTCGGCTTCGTCGCCGTTCACCGTGTCGCGGCGGGCGCTGCGCAGGTAGGCCAGCGTCGAGACTTCGGTGCCGGCATCGAGCCGGTGCCTGAGCGTGAAGGTGAGTTGCCCGAGTTCGTTGGTGGTCCGGTCGGGGTGCGTGTACACCGCTTCGCGCCGGCCCGCCTGCAGGTCGGGCACGCGCACGATGCCGCCGGCGCCTTCTTCGAGCGCGTAGGCCGGCACGAGCCCGTTGCCCACCAGCTTGCTGCGCCCCCACAGGAGGCCCGCCGACCAGTCGGTGTCGCCGGTGCTGCGGCCCGCCTTCGCGAGCACGTTGCCCAGCCAGCCGGCGGATTCGTCGCGCCAGCCGTTCTCCTTGAAGCCGGTGGTGCCCAGGTAGCCGTGCCAGCCGTCTTCGCCATGCTGGCCGTAGGACAGGTCCACCCGCCTGCGGCCGAAGCTGCCGGCGGACACTTCACCCCGCAGGCCCGGCGCGGTGGTGCCGTCGTGCGTGGTGAGCGACAGCGCGCCGCCCAGCGTGTTGAGCCCGAACGCCGGGTTGGCGCCGGGCACGAGGGTCAGGGTGTTCACCGAGAACTCGGGCAGCATGTCCCAGTTGATGACGTCCCCGAACGGCTCGTTGACACGCACCCCGTCGAGATACACCGACAAGCCCTGCCCGGCGCCCAGCAGCGGTGAAGCCCGGAAGCCGCGGTAGGTGAGGTCGCCCTGGAAGGGGCTGCCCTGCACGTCGTTGACCTGCACGCCGGGCAGGCGGCGGCTCATGAAGTCGGACACGTTGTCGGCGCTGGCCTCGTCGAGCCGCTCGCGGCGTACCGAGTGGGTGGTGTAGGGCAGCAGGTCGCGGTCGATGCCCTGGCCGGGCAGCGGCGAGACGCCGATCACCTGCACCGGCGGCAGCACGGCCGCGGCCTGCTGCTGGGCCTGCACGGCGAAGGGCAGGGCGATCAACGGCCAGGCCGAGCGCAGCCTGCGCAGGCGGCGGTATTTGCATCGGCATCGGTTTTGCTCTTGCACGCGTGTCTCCATTTCGTTGTGGTCGTCATGCAAGCGCTCGACGCAGACCTCATGCCGAACGGCCCGGGAAAAGCTCCCGAGGTGCCGCAGGGCCCGGCGGGCCGGTTGCCGATGCAGCTGCCGCGCCTCGTGATGCGCCGGGCCGCCGTGGCGGCGCTGGCCTGCCTGGCGCTGGCCCTGCTGCTCGGCCTGGCGCGCGTGCGGCTCGACACGCAGCAGGAGATGGCCGGCTCGCTGGCGATGGCGCGTGCCAGCGCCGCGCTGGCGCTGCTGTCCACGCACGATGCGCAGCAGGCGCTCGACTCGCTGCGAGCGCTGCAGGGGCTGCGGCACCTGCGGCTGGACGTGACCGACGCCGACGGCCGGCGCCTGCTGCACCTGCCCGACACGGCGGCCGGGGCGGGCGGGGCCTCCGCGCGGTGGCTGGGCGTGCTGCTGCCTTCACAGTCTGTGTCGTGGCCGGTGCAGCGGCCCGAAGGCGGCACATGGACCGTGGTGCTCAGCAGCTCGCCCGACAGCGAGATCCAGGAGGCGCTGGCCAACCTGGCCGGGCTGCTTGCGCTGCTGGCGCTGTGCAGCGCGCTGATGCTGGCGGTGATGCACTGGAACACGCGCCGCGCCTTCCGCCCGCTGCAGGTGCTGCTGGGTGCGATCGGGCGTGCGCGCGAGCGCGACCTGGCGGCACTGCAGGGCCTGCCGGCGATGCCGATCGCCGAACTCGAGGCCATTGCCCAGGCACTGCGGCAACTGGCCGGCGAGCTGCACGGTGCGGAGTCCGCGCGGCGGGTGCTGAGCCATCGCCTGCTCAGCCTGCAGGAAGACGAGCGCCAGCAGCTCGCGCGCGACCTGCACGACGAGTTCGGCCAGCGCCTGACGGCCCTGCGGGTGGACGCCGCCTGGCTGCAGCGCCGGCTCGAGACAGCGCCGCAGCAGCAGTCGGTGGCGGTCGGCATGGGCCGGCAGATCGCCCGCGTGCAGGACGACGTGCGGCGGCTGCTGCAGCGCCTGCGGCCGCTGGGCCCGGGCAGCGACGCGGCGCCGGCGACGCTGGGGCGGCTGCGGCTCATGCTCGGCGAGCTGCAGGGCGGCTGGTCGGCGGCGCCCGGATGCAGCACACGCTTCGAGCTGCAGGTGTCGGGCGACGACACGGTGGCACTGCCGCCCGCGCTGGTGCTGGGTGTCTACCGCATCAGCCAGGAGGCCTTCACCAACGTGGCCAGGCATGCGCAGGCCCGTGTGGCCGGGTTGCAGGTCGCGCTCGACTGCAGCGGCGACGGGCCGGTGTTGCGCTGGCGCGTGAACGACGACGGCTGCGGCGTGGCCGACATGCAGGCCGCGCTGCAGCGCGGCGGCGGCCTGGCCGGCATCAAGGAACGGATCTGGGCGCTGAGCGGCGAGTTCTCGTGGCAGGCCGGCGCGCCGGGGCTGGCGCTGAGGGCGCGGCTGCCGGTGGCCGCGATGGAGCGGGAGGCCATGGCATGACCCGGGTGCGCATTGCCCTGGTCGATGACCACGCCGTGGTGCGCGAGGGTTACCGGCGACTGCTGGAGCTCGAACAAGGTTTCGAAGTGGTGGCCGAGTTCGCGGAAGCCGACGCCGCCTATGCCGCCCTCTCGCGCGACGGCAGCGAAGTGGACCTCGCCATCCTCGACCTCTCGCTGCCCGGGCGCAGCGGGCTGGAGCTGCTGCGCCGCCTGAAGCTGCGCCGTCCGGTCCTGCGCGTGCTGGTGTTCAGCATGCACGAGCACCCGGCGATGGTGTCGCAATGCCTGGGCGTGGGCGCCGAAGGTTTCGTCACCAAGAGCAGTGCGCCCGAGGTGCTGGTCGATGCGGTGCGGCGCATTGCCGGCGGCGCCCGGGCGCTGTCGCCCGATGTGCAGGGGGCCTTCGATCAGGACGAGGCTGCGCCGCCGCACATGCGGCTGTCGCCGCGCGAGTTCGACGTGCTGCAGTCGCTGATCCACGGCGCGAGCGTGAGCGAGATCTCGCGCAGCCTGCGCCTGAGCGCGAAGACGGTGGCCAACTACCAGACCCTGGTGCGGCAGAAGCTGGGCGTGGGCAATGCGGTGGAGCTGCTGCGCTACGCGCGGGCGCACGGGCTGGGGTAGGCCGCGCAGAACCGCAGGGAGGAGGACCTCAACTCCTGCTCAAGCCCAGCCGCTCCACCACCGCCTTCTCCCGCCAGTACGCATCGTGCAGCGCACGCGCATAGTCCTCGGGGCCCAGGTAGGCCGGCTCCTGGTCGTACTTGGCGATCTCGCCCAGGTGCGCCGGGTCGAACAGCGCCGCCTTGAAGGCCTTGTGCAGCCGGTCGACCACGTCGGCCGGAAGCCCGCGCGGGCCGCCGATGCCGTAGGGCGACATCGCGACGATGCCGTAGCCCAGCTCCAGCAGCGTGGGTGCCTGGGGCCAGCGCCGCGAGCGGCGGTCGGCGAAGGTGACCAGCAGGCGCAGCTGCCCGTTCTCGACGAAGGGCGCGAAGCCGGTGGAGTTGACGCCCACCATCAGCTGGCCCGAGGCCACCGCCACCATCTGCTCGGCCGTGCCCTTGTAGGGCACGTGCAGCCACTCGATGCCGCGCTGCTGCATGAGCTGGTCCATCACGACGTGCGGCGTGGTGCCCACGCCGTTGGTGCCCACGGTGAGCCGGCCCGGATGGGCCTTGCCCCAGGCCAGCACGTCCTCGAAGCTGCGGAACTCGCTGGCGGCCGGCACCAGCACGCCGAAGGTGTAGCCCGAGATCTGGAGGAGGGGCGTCACGTCGCGCAGCGGATCCCACAGCACCTTCTGCGTCCACGGCGCGCGCAGCACCGTCTGCGGTATCTGCGCGAGCGTGTAGCCGTCCGAGGCGGCCTGCTGCAGCACGGGCATGGCCATCGTGCCGCCCGCGCCGGGTTTGTTCTCGATGTAGACGGTCTGTCCCAGGTGCCGGCCGGCCACCTCGGCCAGGATGCGCATCGAGATGTCGGTGGAGCCGCCGGCCGGCCAGGGCACCACCAGCGTGATGGGCCGTGAGGGGAAAGCACGGGCACCCTCGGGCCTGGAGGCATCGGCCTGCGCCAGCGACGGCACCACCAGTGCCGTGGTGGCCGCCTGCAGCAGCAGCCGGCGCTTCATGAGCCCCCCCGCTTCGTGAGCTGGCCGAAGCCGCGTTGCGGGTCGTAGCCGGCGCAGGCCACCACGAAGAACGCCGCCGCGCAGCCGAGCACGACCCAGGGCGCCCAGAGCGGGTCCTTGTCGTAGAGCGCGAAGCGCATCCACTCGACCGCATGGGTGAACGGGTTGAACCGGGCCGCCTGGTACACCCAGCCCGCGCCCGACTCCTCGAGCTTCCACAGCGGATACAGGGCGGTGGACAGGAAGTACATCGGGAAGATGACGAAGTTCATCGTGCCGGCAAAGTTCTCGAGCTGGCGGATGTAGACCGACAGCAGCAGCCCGAGCGCGCCCAGCATCACGGCCGCCGAGGTGGTGGCCAGCAGCACGTGGGGCAGCTGCGGCCCCCACCACGGCAGCTCCGTGCCGAGCAGCAGCGCGATGGCCACGAAGGCCACCGCCTGCAGCAGCGACAGCACCGAGGTGGCCACCAGCTTGGCGAACAGCAGCCACGGGCGCGGCAGCGGCGCGGTGAGCAGCAGCCGCATCACGCCCATCTCGCGGTCGTACACCATGGCCAGCGACGACTGCATGCCGTTGAACAGCAGCACCATGCCCACGAGGCCGGGCGCGATGTAGACGTCGTAGGGCACGTAGGTGTCGTAGGGCTCGACGA